>QIFB01000195.1 GCA_003230545.1 Gammaproteobacteria bacterium
GAGTGCGGGGCAGCGGATAGTCACGGCCTGTTGTGCGGAATGATTTGTGCGGCAGGCAAGGTTGAAGAAGTACAGTGGCTGGAACCGGTGCTGGGGAAGGGGAATACCCTGAGTGCGGCAGCGCAGGCTGCGCGGAACCTGCTGGTTTCGCTGTATTCGCGGTCCTTGTTGCAGCTGAATGATGTTGATCTCGGCCTGGAGCTGCTGCTGCCCGATGATGAGACCCTGCTGTTCGAGCGGAGTACAGCGCTGGGTGCGTGGTGCCAGGGGTTTCTTTACGGTCTTGCCATGGGTGGCGTACGCGATGACCCGGAACCGACCGGCCATGTTGCCGAAGTCATGCATGACATGTTTGAGATTTCACAGGCCCGGCCGGAGCAGGCCTCCAGTGAGGAAGAGGAATCCGCCTACATGGAGGTAGCAGAATATGTGCGCATGTGTGTACTGCTGTGCCATGAAGAGCTGCAACCGCTACAGACACCGGGGCGGCTGCAGTAGTTGCCTGTTTAACGGATATACCGGAACCGGGGAAAATCACCATAATGATCACCCAGAAGGAATTCAGTCGCCGCCGCAGGCAACTCATGCGGATGATGGGCAGGAATTCCATTGCCATCGTGCCTGCTGCGACGGAGCAGACCCGCAACCGGGATGTCGAGCACCCCTACCGCCAGGACAGTGACTTCCATTACCTGACCGGTTTTGGCGAACCGGATGCGATTGCGGTCATTATCCCGGGCCGGGAACATGGCGAGTACCTGCTGTTTTGCCGGGAACGCGACCCGGCCATGGAGACCTGGACCGGCCGGCGCGCCGGGACCCGGGGGGCCATTGATGACTTTCATGCCGATGATGCCTTCCCGGCCAGTGATGTGGATGAAATACTGCCCGGCCTGCTGGAGAGCTGCGAGCGGGTGTTCTACACCATGGGCTCCTATCCGGAGTTTGATCGGCGCATCATGGACTGGGTCAAACGGTTGCGTGCCGGCTCGCGCTCCGGTTCGCGTGCTCCGGATGAATTCATCGCGCTTGACCACCTGTTGCATGACATGCGCCTGTACAAGAGCCGCTCGGAGATACGCGTGATGCGCACTGCCGCGAAAACTGCCTGCCGCGCGCATCGGCGTGCCATGCAGGCCTGCCGGCCCGGCATGCATGAATATGAAATCGAGGCCGAATTGCTGCATGAATTCCGGCAGGCCAACATGGTGCCGGCCTACCCGAGTATCGTCGGTGGCGGGGAAAACGGCTGCATCCTGCACTACACGGACAATGCTGCACCACTGCAGGACGGTGACCTGCTGCTGATCGATGCCGGGGCTGAATATGACTGTTATGCATCGGATGTCACGCGCACCTTCCCGGTCAACGGCAAGTTCAGCCCGGCACAGAAATTACTCTACGAGGTGGTGCTGGCTGCCCAGGCCGCGGCCATCCGCCAGGTCAGGCCGGGTAATCACTGGAATGCGCCCCATCAGGCGGCGGTGCGTACGTTGACACGCGGCCTGGTCAAGCTGGGCATACTCAAGGGGCGTGCGGGTGAGCTGGTAAAGAGCGAGGCCTATCGGCACGTCTACATGCACCGCACCGGGCACTGGCTCGGGATGGATGTGCACGATGTCGGGGATTACAAGGTCGGGGGTAAATGGCGCGTGCTGGAGCCCGGGATGACGCTGACGGTTGAGCCGGGCGTGTACATCCCGGCCGGCAGCCGGGGCGTGGCCAGGAAGTGGTGGAATACCGGGATTCGCATCGAAGACGATGTGCTGGTCACCAAAGACGGCAATGAAGTGCTCAGTGACGGTGTCCCGAAAACTGTCAGCGAGATTGAAGCATTAATGCAATGAAGTCATACGATGTCCTGATTGTCGGTGGTGGCATGGTGGGCGCCAGCCTGGTGCAGGCGCTGGCCGGGCAGGGCTTGCGCATTGCCGTCATCGAGTCCGTGCCCTCCGGGGCACGCACCGAACCGGGCTACGATGACCGTGCGCTGGCACTGGCGCACGGCACCCGGAAAATCTTTCGCGCGCTGGGATTGTGGGATGCCCTTGCCGGCGAGGCCACCCCGATTCACCGGATTCATGTTTCCGATCGAGGCCACTGCGGGTTTACCCGGATGGACCGCAGCGAGGAAGGCCTCGATGCGCTGGGTTTCGTGGTGCCTGCGCGGGTCATTACCCGGGTGCTGGGCGCGGTAATTCAGCAACCGGATGCAGTGGACCTGTTTTGTCCTGCCGTCCTGTCCGCACTGGACATCGATGCAGCCGGTGCGCTGGCGCGGGTGAGTATCGATTCCGTGGAACAGGAGATTTCTGCCCGCCTGGTGGTCGCTGCCGATGGCGCCGGTTCGTCGATCCGTGACCAGCTGGGTATCCCGGTGAAGACCCGTGACTACGGCCAGGTGGCCGTGGTTACCAACATTACCCCGCAGCTTGCCCACAACAACATTGCCTACGAGCGTTTCACCGAAACCGGTCCGCTGGCGCTGCTGCCCATGAGTGAGCAGCGCTGCGCGGTGGTGTGGACGGTGGATGAGCAGGACAGTGACGCGGTGCTTGCGTTGTCTGACGCAGAATTCCTGGCCCGGCTGCAGGACCGCTTCGGTTACCGCCTTGGCCGGCTGGAACGTGTCGGGCGACGCCAGGCCTGGTCATTGCGCCTCGTCGAGGCACAGGAACCGGTACGTCCGCGGCTGGCACTGGTGGGCAACGCGGCGCACACCCTGCACCCGATTGCCGGCCAGGGGTTCAATCTCGGGATGCGTGATGTCGCGGTGCTGGCCGAGGTGATCGTGGATGCTGTGCGCGCCGGCCGTGATCCCGGGGAGCTTGCGGTGTTGTCCCGTTACGGCAACTGGCGCCAGGGTGACCACCGGCGCGTCACCGCATTTACCGACGGTATGGCACGCATGTTCACCCTGCCGTTACCGGCGTTCGGAATGCTGCGCAGTGCAGGAATGGTGGCACTGGACCTGCTGCCGCCGGCCAAGCGCCTGCTGACCCGGCTGACCATGGGGCGCGGCGGGCGGGTACCCCGGCTCGCGCGCGGGCTGCCGTTGTGATGATCCAGCTTGTTTGTCGGATTACGGCGCTATCGCGCCTGACTCAACCTGCGAAAACTGGTAGGACCGGCGCCTCGCCGGGAAACAACAGTGTTTCCAGACAAACGGCTTCCCCGCGGGGCGCGGGTCCTACAGAAACAGAATGCACATCAGGAAAAATTGAATTTTGAGATAGTTCCAGTAGGTGGTCCGGATGATTTTATGAACCCTTTTGATGTCATCGTGACTGGAGGCGGCAGTGTCGGCCTGACGACCGCGTGTGCGCTGGGGACACAGGGCATCACGGTGGCCGTGGTGGAGCCCCGTCCGGTTGCAGATACCCCGGTCGCTGCCGGACACAATCCCCGGGTGTTTGCCATCACGCGTGCCTCCCAGCAGATTTTTACAGCACTGGGTGTGTGGGACGACATGCTGGCCGGTAACGCGTACCCGTTTCGCGACATGCGGGTGTGGGATGCCGGGGGTGACGGGGCGATCCATTTTGACTGTGCCGATATCGGTGAGCCGTATCTCGGACACATGATCGAGCCGCAGGTGATCCGGTCTGCCCTGTGGCGGCGGGCACAGTCGCTGGATTCTGTCACCGTGTTTTGCCCGGCACAGGTAACGGATTTTGATGTCACCCGGGAACCGGTGACGGCCACTCTGGACGACGGCAGCGGGTTGTCTGCCGACCTGGTGGTTGGCGCCGATGGCGTGCGTTCACCGTTGCGGGAGCGCCTGGAAATCGGGACGCGGACCCATGATTACCGGCAGGGCGGACTGGTTGCGCGGGTGCTGACCGAACACGACCACCAGGCCACTGCGTGGCAGCGGTTCCTGCCGGGCGGACCGCTGGCGTTCCTGCCAACCACAGATGGCTGGAGTTCCATTGTCTGGACCTTGCCGGCCGAGACGGCGCAGCATTTGCAAACCATCGACAAGCCCGCCTTCCACGAGGCACTGGGTGAGGCCTTTGATTTCCGTCTTGGCCGGATCATCGATTCGGAGACCCGGGAGGTGTTCCCCCTGCAACGCCTGCATGCCGAACATTATGTCAGGGAACACGTGGCACTGGTTGGTGATGCGGCCCATGTGATCCACCCACTGGCAGGACAGGGCATCAACCTGGGCCTGCTGGATGCGGCGGTGCTGGCAGAAGTCGTGCTGACGGCACGGCAACGGCAGAAACGCATCGGCAGTCTGCCCGTGTTGCGCCGCTACGAGCGCTGGCGTCGCGGCGACAACCAGCTGATGATGACGGCGATGGACGGGTTCAACCGCCTGTTCGGTAATGCCCAACCGGGCCTGAGCCGGGTACGCAACCTGGGCCTGGCGCTGGCGGAACGGGCAACGCCCGCCAAGGCGCTGCTGGCACGCCATGCCATGGGGCTGGCGGGCGACCTGCCGGCACTGGCCCGCATTTCTCCCTGTTCAGACTAGGGGAAATCTGGCGCTCGTGCGCCGGCAGGAGTATATTTGCGCCTCAACGTTATACTGCTGCGGGAGAGGGTTCGCGGTCACCATTGACCCGCGAACCGCCGAAGGCGCAACACGCCCGGAAACGCTCAGGCAAATGGACCGTCGCAGGTAGTTGACTCTGGAGAGTGGCCATCGACTGGCCCACCGAAGGGGACAAGGTCCACCGCCCAGCCGGGCATCCCGGATCTACACTCTCAGGTTACCGGACAGAGGGGCGACGGCTGGAATATTCCGCCGTCGCCCTTTTTTTACGTCCCGGGACGGGCGTGGCATCAGCGGCACGGGCTACCGCAATAACGACAGAGAAACAGGCGGATATGGGGAACAAGACACCTTTATATGATGAACACGTCGCCGCTGGCGGCAAGCTGGTCGATTTTGCCGGCTGGGACATGCCCGTCAATTACGGCTCCCAGGTCAACGAACACCACACGGTACGCAACGACGCCGGCATGTTCGATGTCTCCCACATGACCGTGGTGGACCTGACCGGCGCACGCGTTCGTGACTTCCTGCGCTACCTGCTGGCCAATGACGTCAGCCGCCTCAAGGACAGCGGCAAGGCGCTCTACAGCTGCATGCTGAATGAATCCGGTGGCGTGATTGATGACCTGATCGTGTATTACCTCGATGATGAACACTTCCGCATGGTCGTCAATGCCGGCACCCGTGACAAGGACCTTGCCTGGCTGGAACAGCAGGCGCCCGCGTTCTCGGTCACGGTGACCGAGCGCCCGCAGCTGGCCATGGTAGCAGTGCAGGGTCCCAATGCCCGCGCCCGGGTGCTCGAGGTGCTGGATGCGGATGCCCGTGCCATTGCCGAACCGCTCAAGCCGTTCTTCGGTGCCTTTGCCGGCGACTGGTTTATTGCGCGTACCGGGTACACCGGGGAGGACGGTTTTGAAGTCGTGCTGCCGCCCGCGGCGGCGGTCACCTTCTGGCAGCAACTGCAGGCTGCCGGTGTTGCGCCGACCGGTCTTGGCGCCCGCGATACCCTGCGTCTCGAGGCCGGTATGAACCTGTACGGCTCCGACATGGACGAATCCATTACGCCACTGGAGGCCGCGCTGACATGGACCATCGCCTGGGAGCCGCAGGAGCGTGATTTCATCGGCCGCAGTGCACTGGAGAAACAGCGCTCCGAGGGTGCCCGCAACAAGCTGGTCGGCCTGTTGCTGGAAGGCAAGGGCGTACTGCGCAATCACCAGAAGGTCGTGGTGGAAAATGACGGCGAAGGCGAGATCACCAGCGGCAGTTTTTCGCCGACGCTGCAACGCGCGATCGCGTTTGCACGCGTACCGAAGGAGACCGGTGGCAGCTGCCAGGTCGAAATCCGTGGCAAACTGTTACCCGCGCGCGTCGTCAAGCCGCCGTTCGTACGCAATGGCGAGGCACAGATTGAACTCTAAACAATAATCCGGACACAAGCGAGGAATGACATGAGCAATATCCCTGTTGACCTGAAGTATGCCAAGACCCATGAATGGGTGCGCATGAATGACGATGGCTCTGTTACCGTGGGAATTTCAGACAGCGCCCAGGACCAGCTGGGAGACATGGTATTCATCGAGGTCCCTGAAGCCGGGCAGAGTGTCGCGGCCGCTGAAGCCTGTGCCGTGGTTGAGTCGGTGAAAGCCGCTTCCGATGTGTATGCACCGATTGCCGGCGAGATTGTCGAAGTCAACGCCGGCCTGGCCGACAGCCCGGAAACGGTGAACACAGATGTCTACGGGGAAGGCTGGATCTTTCGTATGACGCCGACCGACAAGGCGGAGCTGGATGGTTTGATGGATGCGGAAACCTATGAGTCATTCCTTGCATCTGAAGATCATTAGTCCACCGTGAGACAGTAGCCACCATGCCTTTTATTCCGCATACCGATACCGACATCCGTGACATGCTGGATGCCATTGGCGCCAGCGATATAGACCAGTTGTTCGACGAGATCCCGGCCAGCCTGCGCATGGGTGAGTTGTCCGGTGTGCCGGATGGCATGACCGAGCAGGAAATCAGCCGCCTGATGCATGAGCGTGCCGGTCAGGATGGCAGTCCCTTGTGTTTCATGGGCGCCGGCGCCTATGACCACCACATTCCGGCCGCGGTCTGGGAAATCACCACGCGCGGTGAATTCTACAGCGCCTACACGCCGTACCAGGCGGAGGCCAGCCAGGGCACCCTGCAGCTGCTGTACGAGTTCCAGACCATGATGGCCGGGCTCACCGGCATGGATGTCTCGAATGCGTCGCTGTATGACGGGGCATCGGCGCTGGCAGAGGCCGCGTTGATGGCAGTGCGCGCCAACCGCAAGTCAAAATCACGCCGCATCCTGGTGCCGACGACCGTGCACCCGCATTACCGCAAGACTGCACACACGATTGTCAAAAACCAGGGTATAGAGCTCATAGAAGTGCCGTATTGCAGTGACGGCGGCAATACCGTGCCCGAATCGCTCGCGCATTTCGAGGGCGAGGACATCACGGCGCTGGTGATCCAGCACCCGAATTTCTTCGGTGTCCTGGAAGAAGTCGATGCCCTCACCGAGTGGGCGCACCGGCAGGGCGCACTGGTCATCGCCATCGCCAATCCCGTTTCACTCGCGCTGCTGAAGCCGCCAGGGGAATGGGGCGGGCAGGGTGCCGACATCGCCTGTGGCGAGGGACAGCCACTGGGTGTACCGATGGCCGCCGGCGGGCCGTACTTCGGCTACCTGTGCTGCAAGCAGCCGCTGGTCCGGCAGATGCCGGGACGCATTGTCGGGCGTACTGTCGATGTGGACGGCCGCGATGGCTACACCCTGACGCTGCAGGCGCGTGAACAGCATATTCGCCGTTCCAGGGCGACCTCGAATATCTGTACCAACCAGGGACTGCTGGTAACGGCGGCGACGATCCACATGTCGTTGCTGGGCGCCGACGGGCTGGCCAATGTCGCCCGTGCATGTCATGCGAATACACAGGCACTGGTTGAGAAGTTGACGGAGAATGACGGTGTCAGGCCGCTGTTCAGCCAGCCAACTTTCCATGAAACCGTGTTGCAGTTCTCGCTGCCGCTGGCCGGCGTGTTACGCCCGCTGTATGCGCACAACCTGCTGCCGGGGTATGATCTGTCGCAGGATTACCCGGAACTGGGTGACGCCCTGCTGGTGTGTGCCACCGAGATGCGTACCGCGGCGGACATCGAGCTGTACGCCGATCACCTCAACCGCATTATTGACAGCCAGCTAGCGGCCGGGCGCCCGGTCCAGCCGAAGATGGCCTGAACCGATCGTACATGAGCAAACAACAACAGGAGAAGACAATATGGCCAGTGTGACCTTGCAGGGCAATGAATTCCACACCAATGGCGATTTACCCGCGGTTGGCGCTGCGGCGCCGGATTTTCACCTGGTGGATGGCGAGCTGAACGATCTGCACCTGGCCGATTACAGCGGCAGGAAGAAACTGCTCAACATCGTTCCCAGCCTGGATACGCCTACTTGTGCGATCTCGACCAAAAAGTTCAACGACCATGCGAAAAGCCATGGTGACGTGGTGATGCTGGTCATCTCCGGTGACCTGCCGTTTGCCATGGGGCGGTTCTGCAGCGCCGAGGGCATCGATAACGTCATTCCCCTGTCGATGATGCGCTCACGCAATTTTGCCAAGGATTACGGCGTGCTGTTGACGGATGGACCACTGGCGGGGATTACGGCACGCGCCGTGGTCGTCATTGACGAGAATGACAAGGTGATTTACACGCAACTGGTCCCGGAGATTGCCGACGAGCCGGACTACGATGCGGCGCTGGCGGCGTTGTAATGTGTCATTTTCAAGGGCTACCTGGAAACAGCCAGCTGAACTGGATGAGATGAACCATGCTGATATTTGAACAATCCCGGGCCGGCCGTCGCGCCCACGTACAGGCGCCGGCACAGGCAGCAGCGGTAGCAGACATCCCGGAGAACTTGCTGCGCGGCGGGCGGCCGTTGCTGCCGGAGGCCTCGGAAATGCAGGTGGTGCGGCATTTCACGCGCCTGTCGCAGAAGAATTTCTCCATCGACACCCAGTTCTACCCGCTGGGTTCCTGCACCATGAAATACAACCCGCGCGCCTGCAACACGCTGGCCATGCTGCCGGGTTTTCTGGCGCGCCACCCGCTGGCACCCGAGTCCATGGGGCAGGGGTTCCTCGCCTGCATGTTTGAGCTGCAGGAGATGCTGAAAGACGTTACCGGCATGCCGGCAGTTTCGCTGACACCGGCGGCCGGTGCGCAGGGCGAATTCACCGGCGTGGCCATGATCCGCGCGTATCACGATGCCAACGGCGATACGGAGCGCAACGAGATCCTGGTACCGGATGCCGCGCACGGGACCAACCCGGCCACGGCCACCATGTGCGGCTACCAGGTGCACGAAATCCCGACCGGCAAGGACGGCGACGTGGATGTCGAGGCACTGCGCGCGGCCGTCGGGCCGCACACGGCCGGCATCATGCTCACCAACCCCTCCACGCTGGGTGTGTTCGATCGTCGCATCGAGGAAATTGCCGCCATCATCCACGAGGCCGGCGGGCTGTTGTACTACGATGGCGCCAACCTGAATGCCATTCTCGGCAAGGTACGCCCCGGCGATATGGGCTTCGATGTCATCCACATGAACCTGCACAAGACGTTCTCCACGCCGCATGGCGGCGGCGGACCGGGCGCCGGCCCCGTCGGCGTCAGCAAGCGGCTGGAGCCATACCTCCCGGTGCCGGTCGTGGGCCTCGACGGTGACGAGTATTACTGGATTACCGAAGCTGTGCGCCCGCAGAGTATCGGGCGCCTGTCGACCTTCATGGGCAATGCCGGCGTGCTGATGCGTGCCTATATCTACGCGCGCATGCTGGGCAGTGAGGGCATGCACCGCGTGGCGGACTTTGCCACGCTGAACGCCAATTACCTGATGGCGAGACTGACGGCCGCCGGGTTTGACGTAGCATACCCGGGGCGCCGGGCCACCCACGAATTCATCGTAACCCTGAAGCGCCAAAAAGACGAACTCGGTATTACCGCCATGGATTTTGCCAAGCGTCTGCTGGACTACAACATGCATGCACCGACCACCTATTTCCCGCTGCTGGTCCCCGAGTGTCTGCTGATCGAGCCGACCGAGACCGAGAGCAAGGAGGACCTGGATGCCTTTGTCGATGCCATGGTGAAGATACAAAAGGAAGCGGAGACCACACCGGACCTGCTCAGGGAAGCCCCGCACACCCTGCCGGTACGCCGGCTGGACGAAGTGCGTGCCGCCAAGCAGCTCGACCTGGTTTGGTCGGGCACGGTAGATTGACATGACTGCACTGATTTGCGGTTCGTTCGCCTACGACACCATCATGGTGTTCCGGGACAGGTTCAAAAACCATATCCTGCCGGACCAGGTGCATATCCTGAATGTCGCCTTCCACGTGCCGGAGATGCGCCGCGAGTTCGGCGGATGTGCCGGCAACATCGCCTACAACCTCAAGCTGCTGGGAGGCAACCCGTTGCCGATGGGCACAGTGGGCATCGACTTCGGACCCTATGCAGAGTGGATGGATACCAACGGCATCAACCGTACCCATGTCACTGCACGGCGTGACAGCTACACGGCGCAGGCCTTTATTACTACCGACATGGATGACAACCAGATCACGGCATTCCATCCGGGTGCCATGGATGAGGCACACCACAACAGGGTCACTGATGCCAGGGGCGTGACCATCGGCATGGTGTCGCCGGACGGTCGCCAGGGCATGATCGATCATGCCGGACAGTTCGTCGATGCGGGCATTCCGTTCGTGTTCGACCCGGGGCAGGGACTGCCGCTGTTCGGCGGCGAGGATCTGAAGGTCTTTATCGATCAGGCCACCTGGGTATGTGTCAATGATTACGAGTCGCAACTGCTGCAGGAACGCACCGGCTATTCGCCCCACGAGATTGCCGAACAGGTGGATGCGCTGATCGTCACGCGCGGCGGCGAAGGCTCGTATATCTACACGGAAAACCAGCGCATTGAAGTGCCGGTGGCCAGCACGCCCGATATCGTTGACCCGACCGGTTGCGGTGACGCCTACCGCGGCGGCCTGCTCTACGGTCTGCTGCACAGCATGAACTGGGAGACCACCGGGCGCATCGCCGCGCTGATGGGGGCCATCAAGATCCAGCATCACGGCACCCAGAATCATGGCTTTGACCCGGACGATTTCCGCCGCATGTACCGCGAAAGTTTCGGCGCCGATTTCGGCTGACACTGCTCCCCCGGGTTCTGCATTACCCCCCTGTTGTAATCAGTACACAAGTCCCTAGAAAATCTAAATAATTCATCCGATTGGCCGATAACCCGGTGACGGGTTGGGTCGAATGCGTGCGCTTGTCGCAGCATCGGCCCAACAATCAATCCTCATCGGGGTACGGTCATTATGTTGCGCATTATTACGTTGTTATTGCTGGTTACGGGTCTGTCGGGGTGCGGTGGTAACTCTTCTTCCGGTGGTGGAGGTGGTGGTGCAGGCGGTGCGGGAGCCCCGGTCGCCGCAAGTCCCCGGCCGGTTGTCTACATCGCCGATGCGGATACCGACGGCATCAATGAGCTGTACCTTGCCGATGCAAACACACCCGGGGTGGCTGTCAAGCTGAACGCCGCTCTCGTCGCCGGCGGTGACGTAATGGATTTCCTGGCAAGTCCGGACGGTACCCTGGTGCTGTATCGTGCCGACCAGGACACGGATGACGTATTCGAGCTGTATCTGGTCAAGCTTGCGGTACCGGGTGTGGCAACCAGGATCAACGGTCTGCTGGCTGGCGGTGGTGATGTGACCGGTGAATTCATTTTTTCTCCGGATAACACACAGGTTGTCTACCGGGCGGATGAGGATGTCAACGAGGTATTCGAGCTGTTTCTCGTTAATCTCGCAGCTCCCGGTTTTGCCGCGAACCTGAGTGGCCCGCTGGCCAACGGGGGGGATGTATTGCCCGGATTCCTGTTCACGCCGGATGGTACCCGGGTGATCTATCGTGCCGATGAGCTGACCAACGGTGTTGATGAACTGTTCATGGTGGATGTCACAGTCCCGGGTGTATCGACCGTTCTCAGTGCTGCCCTTGTCGGCGGCGGCGATGTATACAACGGATTTATGGTGACACCCGACAGCTCTCAGCTGGTCTATCGCGCCGACCAGACCGCCAATAACCTGGTGGAGCTGTTTCTCGTTGACCTGGCGATGCCCGGTGTTTCCGTGACATTAAGCAGCCCGCTGGTCGCCGGGGGCGATGTATCGGACGGGTTTATCATCAGTCCCGATGGCAGCCTGGTTGCCTATCACGCTGACCAGGATATCAATGGTGTTTCAGAACTGTACGTGGCCGCGATTGCGACCCCGGGTGTGTCCACCAAAATCAACCGCAACCCGGCATCCGGCGGTGATGTCCTGCAATCCGGTTACCGCTTCAGCCCGGACAGCAGTGCCGTGGCCTACGTAGCCGACGAGGATACGAACAACGTGGTCGAATTTTTCCTGGTCGAACTGGCGAGTCCGGCGGTCTCCATCAAGCTTAATGGCCCGCTGGTCGTGGCCGGAGATATTACGACTGATTTTGCGTTTACCCCGGATGGTGGCGCGCTGGTCTACCTTGCGGACCAGGATACTGACGAGGTATTCGAGCTGTATCGCGTCGAACGTGCTATGCCGGGTGTCACCGTCAAGCAGAGCGCTCCGCTGGTGGCTGGTGGCAGTGTCCAGTCACCGGGCTTCGAACTGTCGGATGACGGCATGGAGCTGTTGTATATTGCCGACCAGGACGTGGACGAGGATTTTGAACTGTACAGTGTCGATATGGCAGTGCCGGGCGTTGCAACAGAATTGAGTGTTCCGCTGCCGGCCGGCGGGGATGTGCTGGAGTTTGCATTGATTCGCTGAGCTGCAACGCTGGCCTGACTGGACTAGACTGTAGTCAGGCCAGTCAGGTACAGGGATTCAGGTAATGCAGCAGCCAGCCGGTTCGGGATACATCGCATACTTTCTGTCAGCCCTTCTAATGACGTGCCCGGCAACGTTACCGCGACCAGTACGTGGCCAACGGGGCTGCCATCGTGGTCAGTAACCAGCGTTATGCCGGGATTGGCAGTTTTTCCGGTGGCTGGCAGAGTATCCGCCGAATTGCCGGCGAGGAACTCGTCAGTGCCGAGGTACAGGACTACTCTGCGCTGCCGGGTACCACTGATCGACTGTTGAGCTTCAATGGACGCAATGGCAGCGGGTCACAGACCCGGCGTTGAACACGATTCCGGCCATAGAGGAGCGCATCCGGCAATACGGTACCCGCTTGCTGGAGGCGGCCCGCGCCGCTGAGGAGAAACCCCGGCTGGCCTGGCTGGATGCGCTGATTGACCGCGCGATTGCCGATCCCGGGTTCCGGGTCCAGGCGCTGCGGTTTATCGATGTGCTGCCGGCCCTGCAGGATGATGACGAGCTCGTTGCTCACCTGAAAGAATATTTTCACGACTCCGAGCTGCCATGGCCGGTTTTCACGGGCTGGGGCCTGCGTCACAGTGACGCGCCCTGGGCGGTGCACATTGCCGCGCCACTGGTGCGGGCCACGCTACGGGGCCTGGCGCGGCGCTTTATGGGTGGCAGTCAGCTGCATCATGCCCTCGGTACCATCGTCCGGCTGCGCAGCCAGGGCATGCAGTACAGCCTGGACTTGCTGGGCGAGGCCGTGGTCAGTGAGCGGGAAGCCGACCACTATCAGCAGGCCTGCCTCAAACTCCTGCAGGGCCTGCGGGAGACCGGCGCCGACAATGGTGCGACTGACCAGCCGAACATTTCACTGAAACTCTCGTCGCTGTATTCACAAATCAATGCACTGGACCCGGCCGGCAGTGTCGAGCAGATCCGGCAGCGCCTGCGACCCATCCTGCTGGTTGCCCGTGAATGCGGGGCCCATGTCACCCTCGACATGGAGCAATATGATTTCCGGCATATCGTGCTGCAGTGTTTTATGACGCTGTTGATGGAGCCGGAGCTTCGCGATTGGCCGGACATCGGTATCGCCCTGCAGGCCTACCTGCGCGAGACCCGGGATGACCTGCAATGGCTGATCGACTGGGCCGGTGAGCGCGGTACCCCGGTGCAGGTGCGCCTGGTGCGTGGCGCCTACTGGGATACTGAAACGGTGATCGCACGCCAGCAGGGTTGGGAGCTGCCGGTGTGGGAACACAAGCCACAAACCGATGCCTGTTATGAAGAGTGCCTGGATCTCCTGTTTGCGCACCATCGGTTGGTGACCCCGGCAATTGCCACGCATAATGTGCGCAGCCTGGCGTGTGCCATGGTACGCGCGGAACAGTACGACCTGTCGAGTACCGACTTCGAGTTTCAGATGCTGTATGGCATGGCGGATGAACTCAAGCAGGCCCTCGTTGGTCTGGGCTATCGTCTGCGTGTCTATGTCCCCTGTGGTGAGATCCTGCCGGGTATGGCCTACCTGGTGCGCCGCCTGCTGGAAAACACCTCCGGCCAGACGATTCTCGACAGTGGCATGGTCGCCACAGACCCGGACCGGGATGTACTGGCACGGCCGGTACCCTGGGTTGCAGCGCAGCAGGACAAGTCGCCACCCGTCTTTCAGAACCAGCCGGTATACCGGTTTATCCGTCCGGCTGAACGCAACGCCATGCGTGCTGCACTGAACGCGGTCAGCACGGAACTCGGCAGGGAGTACCCGCTGATCATTGGCGGTGAACCGGTCAGCGGCGCCGGGCGCATCCGCTCCGTCAATCCCGCCCGTCCGGATGAAATGATCGGCGAGGTTGCCGCGGCCAACCGCGTGCAGGCCGACCAGGCACTGACGGCGGCCCAGCAGGCGTTCCCGGCATGGAGCCGAACGCCGGCGAGTGAGCGTGCCGCCTGTCTGCGCCGTGTGGCCAGCCTGCTGGTCGAGCAGCAGGCGCGGTTTGCCGCCTGGCAGGTGCTCGAGGCGGGCAAGCACTGGCGCGAGGCCGATGCCGATGTCTGCGAGGCCATCGATTTTCTGAACTATTACGCCGACCAGGCGGAACGGCTGGCGGCCGGGCAGATCGTCAGCGTTGACGGGGAGCACAACGAGCTGACACATCGCCCGCGCGGTGTCGGCCTGGTCATCGCTCCGTGGAATTTTCCGCTCGCCATCCTGACCGGCATGCTGTCGGCAACCATCGTCAGCGGCAACACCGCCATCCTCAAGCCGTCCTCGCTGACGCCGGTGGTGGCCGCGTGTTTCATGGAGCTGTTGCCGGCGGCCGGATTGCCGCCCGGCGTGGTCAACTTCCTGCCGGGTCCCGGGGACGAGGTCGGGGCCTACCTGGCGGAACAACCGGATATCAGTATCATCGCCTTCACCGGCTCACGTGAGGCAGGCACTTGCCTGCTGGAGACGGGTGCACGAATCGCCGCCGGGCAGGGGCACGTGAAACGCGTCATTGCCGAGATGGGCGGCAAGAACGCGATCATTATCGATGCGGATGCCGATCTCGACGACGCCGTACCGGGCGTGGTGCAGTCGGCCTTCGGTTACCAGGGACAGAAGTGCAGCGCCGCCGCGCGCATCATTGTTCATCGGCACATCCATGATGCATTCGTGGAGCGCCTGCGGGAGGCCGCGCACAGCCTGGTCATCGGCGATCCGCGGGAACCGGGCCACAGGTTCGGTCCGGTCATCGATGCAACGGCACACCAGCGTATCCAGGATGTCATCAAGCAGGGAATGCAAACTGCGCAGCGGGTTACCGCGGCGCGCACCGACCTGCCGGAGGAGGGCTGGTACCTGTCACCGACCGTGTTTGCCGGCGTGGCGCCGGATGACCCGCTGGCCCAGGAGGAGATCTTCGGCCCGGTGACGGCGGTATTGCGGGCCGATGACTTCGAGCATGCCCTGGCGCTGGCCAATGACACCCGTTACGCCCTGACCGGTGGTGTGTATTCGCGCAGGCCGGCACACCTCGAACGTGCCCGTGAAGCGTTTCAGGCTGGCAACCTGTACCTGAACCGCAAGATCACCGGCGCCCTGGTGTCACGCCAGCCCTTCGGCGGCTTCAAACTGAGCGGGACGGGCAGCAAGGCGGGCGGTGCGGACTATCTCAAACAGTTCATGGACCCGGTGTGCATCACCGAGAACACCCTGCGCCGCGGGTTTGCCCCGGGCCCTGTGTGCCGGGTTGCACCGTCCGAGCAAGGTCACTCGAGGTCCAGGGGGATGGCTCAAGACCCGCTGCAAGTACGTCCCTGTAAGCTCGATGGCCGCATCCCTGCGGCCAACGGTCTTGAGCCATTCCCCTGGGCCTCGAGTAACTGGGCTGGTTTTTGCGTTATGCGATCCGGTGCCCGTGGCAGGCTTCCTTGTCAGGGACATCGGCTTCAGGGATGAAGCCGTTGAGGAAGCCTGCCACGGGCGGCGGATTCACGCTCCACAGGTGAAACCTGCTCGACCAGGGAAAGTACCAATTCCAGTTACGAATTCATCAAATTTTGAACTCCATCACACTTTCGTCCATTTCCATTCAATAGTTACCCTGCAGAACCCGACACCCTTGTGTGATGCCGTGCACGGCATCACCAATTTTAACGAACCCGGGGTGACACCATGAAAAACGGAAATCTCTCTTCGCAGGCGAAGACCATGCTGTTTGGTTTATTGATGGTAACTGGCAGCATCTATTGTGCATCAGCCGGTGCCCAGTCCTTTGGCCCCGGAGCGCCGCTGAGTATCGGTGTGTTGCCTGCCGGTGAATTCCGCACTGCAGTAGAAGCACTGCCGGAATCCGGGCGCAATCTCACCCTGCAATGGCTGCAGAGCATTGAATTCACCTCGCAAGACCTTGCCTATATGCGCGTCGACAAGCAGGGCGGGGTTTATTATGCGGACCATTTTGCGACGCATGGCAAGTCGGGCGGCAAGGCGGCCCCGGCCGGCAAGACAAGTGAGAAAGAGATATTCAGCCTGCACAGCATGCCCGGAGCAAAGTACCGGGTATACGTCGATTTCAACGGTGGGACGGTAAGCGATACCGCCTGGAACATCACTGCCGGTGTCGACAAGCTGGAGGCGCAGCCCTACGACACCGACGGCAAGCCGGGCAAGTTCAGTGCCGGTGAACTCGCCGCCATGAAGGAAATCTGGCAACAGGTGGCCGAGGACTTTGCACCCTTCAAGGTGGATGTGACTACCGAGGATCCGGGGCAGAGCGGTGGCAACATCGGCTGGATTCTGGTGACCCGGAGCGATGCCAGGCGCTCGAAGCTGCCGGAGCCACAGGCGGGCGGCGCCAGTTATATCAATGTCATCGGGTTGAGCCACACGCCGTATTATTCGCCGGCATTCGTCTACACGAACAATATTGGTTCAACGAACGCCGTCGCCGACGCTGTCTCCCACGGCATGGGTCACCTGGTGGGCCTGAGTCACGATGGAGCAGCAAGCGGCAAGGGTAGCCAGGTCAGCTGGGCGCCAATCATGGGGCTGGAGCCGGGTCAGCATGTTACCCAGTGGAGCAAGAGCCGGTCCAACAGTCAGGATGATATCGCCATCTTGTCCGGCCGGATGGGGCTGCGCCGGGATGACCATGATGATACACGCTATGACAAGGGTACCCGGCTGGTAGTTGACGGAAATGGCCGGGTCAATACGGTTGCCGGCCGCAGTAGCCAGAACCAGGGTGTTATCGAGGACCGGGATGATATCGATGTCTTCGTATTCAAATCAGGCGCGGGTAACGTGAATCTGTCGGTGACCCCGGCGTGGCAGGCCATTGCCGGAGGGCAACAGCAGGGCGGTAACCTGGATGTGCACGTGTCCCTGTATGATGCCAACGGCAAGCGGATAGCGGAAACGGATCCGCGCAATACCACATCAGCCAATCTCAAGACGCATGTTCCCGGTGGCCGTTACGTGCTCGAAGTAACGGGTGTGGCCAACCCGGCGGTAGCCCATTCCGACTATGGCAGCATCGGCCGGTACTACATCACGGGAACGGTGCCATCCGGAAGCAGCAGTACTGCGATGCGCTAGGTATATCCGGTTAACAGCTAACAGGCGGCCTGCGATGCAGGCCGCTTTTTTTATGGTATTCCCCCTGATCGAGCGGGCTACACACTTCCAGCAAGGTCACTCGAGGTCCAAGGGGGTTGCTCAAGACTCGCTGTAAATACATCCTGGTCGCTCCCGGCATCCTGCCTCCCGCGACACTAGTACATCCCTGTACGTCGTACGCTCGATGGCCGCATCCCTGCGGCCAACGGTCTTGAACAACCCCCTTGGACCTCGAGTAACCGGGCCGGCTTTCGCGTCATGCAATCCGATGCTCGTGGCAGGTCCCCTTGTCAGGGACATCGGCTTCAGGGATGAAGCCGTTGAGCGTCCAGGGATGGACTTGCAGCGTTCCCTGACAAGGGGACCTGCCACGAGTGGCGGATGCACGCTCCACAGATGCGGCCTGCTCGATCAGGGGGAAGAACACTCTAGTGGTTTTCGATTCCCGGGGCGGTCGGGATGAATCCCGCCGGAAGATGCGTTACAGTGGGCGCCGACATCCTGAGAAACAAGTAAAACGGGGGATCCGATGACCAGACAAATCGCTATTACTGTATACCTTCTGTCCGGCCTGTTACTGGCTGTAACGGGTTCTGCCGGCGCCTTCGAGATCATGAAAGGCAAGTGGCAGGTCGAGACCGAGATGCGCAACCCGATGTCACCGCAGCCACAGTTCAAATCCTCCATCGAATGCATCACGGAGGAATCATTCGATCCTGCACAGGCCATGATGGAAGGCGGTCAGTGTACCATCACCGACAAGCAGGACTCGGTGGATTCAATTACCTGGACGTTCAAGTGCGGCGGTAATGGTATGCCGGAGTCCAGTGGAACGGGCAAGTTCACCACCAGCGGCAAGACAGCCAATGGCGAAATGCAAATGAGCATGATCTTCAACGGCCAGACAATGACCATGACCAACAGCTGGAAGGGTCAGCACCTCGGCAACAAATGTGATTGATGCAGCGGGTTATGCTTTCTTCATGTGCCTGATATAGCGCGGGTGCTCCAGCCGTTTCACCTGCAGGAACTCCGCATTAATTGAAAACTCCGCGTCGCTGCCCGCCACGCTGAACTTGCAACCGGTATCCCCGTGCCAGTCAATGGGCAGGAGGGCGTGGTCTCGCCAGGTAAAGATATTGTCGGTCAGGTCACCGCCCTTGATCTCACAGGGACACTCCGGTAATTCACCGCTGATTTCGATATTGCGCAATACCAGGTCACAGGCCTGGGTCCACAGGCTGTTTTCAATGGTGTTCTCCATTTCCTGCACGATCTCAAACTGTGAAAAGTGCAGGGTGATGGCATTATCGCCCTGCTCGATGGATTCCAGCTGTGCGCCGGGAAGTTGCAGGGTATCGGTGGTGTCACTCATTGGTTCCGGGTACCTCGGTGGTTGACAGTTGTTGTTCAAAGTCAGCGAGATCGGTTACCGGCGCACTGCAGGACAGTCCGCTGCAGATATAGGCAAGCACTTCGTCCTGCGGTGTGCGTTCCGCCAGTATTCCGGGCAGGACGTGTTCCGACTCGGGTATCGCAAAGCCGATGCGCCGCGGAGCATAGTGGCGGTTCAGGCGCTGATTCCAGTTATCCAGGGCCGCACCGCTGCCACGCACGATCACCGTTTGCAGCGGTGACAGTGACTCTTCCAGTGTCACCAGCAGGCTGGCATGGCCGTGCGGCATTTGCTCGATGCCTGGCCAGAGCCCCTTGAGGGTCTGCTCCGCGGCGTCCAGGTAGGGCGCCTCGCCAAGCAGGTGTCCCAGTCGGGACAACACCCTGGCTGCAATGCCGTTACCGGAGGGCGTGGCGTCATCGTGGGTCGGTTTGGGGCGCTGGATCAGGCTTTCGTGATCGTCCGAGGTGAAGAAAAACCCGCCAACCGGATCGGGAAAATGTTCCAGCACCACCTCGGCAAGTTCAATTGCGAACAGCAGGTCGCTGTCACGCCAGCGTGCCTGCAACAGCTCGAGCAGGCCGTCCATCAAATAAACGTGGTCGTCGAGATAGGCATTCAGGTGTGCACGCCCGTCCTTGTAGGTGGCCAGCAGGCGGCCGTCACGCCACAGCTGCTCGCGGATGAAATCCACCGCGCGTTCGGCTGACTCAATCCACTCCGGCCGGTCCAGGTAACGCCCGGCACAGGCCATCCCCCGGATCATCAGGCCGTTCCACGAGGTAAGGACCTTGTCGTCGCGCCCGGGGTGAACCCGTTGTACCCGCGCGGCGAACAGTTTCTCCATGGCGGATTCCAGCCGGCTGTCCACGGTCGCCGCATCCAGTGAGAACTCCTGCGCGAGCTGTGCACGGGTACGGTAGACGTGCAGGTGCCAGTGTCCCTCGAAGTTGGCGGGCCGATCGAGTCCGAAGCGCCGGGCAACGAGGGCGTATTCGTCCGCATCCAGCAGTGCGCTGACCGTCTCCGGTGTCCACACGTAGAACCTGCCTTCCTCGCCCCCGGAATCGGCATCAAGACTCGAGAAGTAGCCGCCGCTGTCCGCCTGCATCTCGCGCATCACCCAGGCGGCCGTCTGTTCACAGCTGCGCCGGAACAGCGGGTGGCCGGTGGCGGCCCAGGCCTCGGCGTACAGGGCCAGCAGGGCGCCGTTGTCGTACAGCATTTTCTCGAAATGCGGGATCATCCAGCGGTCATCCACCGAGTAGCGGCAGAAGCCGCCGCCGAGCTGGTCGTTCATGCCACCGCGCGCCATCTGCTCCAGGGTGAACACCGCCATGTGCAGGGCACGTTTGTCCGCGCCGCCGGTGCCGGCCCAGTGCCGCAGCAGACGTTCGATGCTGGTCGGGTGCGGGAACTTCGGCGCACTGCCGAAACCGCCGTGCTTCTCGTCAAAATTTTGCTCGAGCTGCTGCCTTGCGGTGTCGAGCGGCTGCGGGCCGGGAGTCCCGGCCGTCGCCGCTGGCGCTGCCATCGACTGCAGTGCATCGACCAGGCTGGTGTTCTGCTTGCGGATCTCGTCTTCGCGGGATCCAAGGAAATCGACAATGCGCTGCATCAGCTCGCGAAATGACGGCATGCCGTGCCGGGGTTCGTTCGGGAAATAGGTGCCGGCAAAGAATGGCACCTGGTCATCCGGCGTCATGAAAACGGTCAATGGCCAGCCACCCGGGCGCTGGGTCAGCAGCGAATGTGCGGTCTGGTAGATTGTGTCGATGTCCGGGCGTTCCTCGCGGTCCACCTTGATGTTGATGAACAGCGCGTTCATCAGGTCCGCGGTCGCCGGGTCTTCGAAGGACTCGTGCGCCATGACGTGGCACCAGTGGCAGGCCGAGTATCCCACCGACAACAGGATGGGCTTGTCCTCGGTGCGCGCCTTTTCCAGTGCCTCCGGCCCCCAGGGATACCAGTCCACCGGGTTATGGGCATGCTGCAGCAGGTAGGGGCTGGTCTCGTTGACAAGTTGGTTGGTATGCTTGCTCATGGTTACAAACGGTTCCGTCCGGGGGCGTAGTACTATAGCGAAACAGTCCCTGAAAAACAGGTTACACCCCATTTGAAATAAGGTAATCGTGTGGATCTTGCCATCGTTATCCCGGCGTTCAATGAGGCGGAGAACATCGCTGCCCTGGTTGATGAAATCGTTGCCACGCTCGGTGATGCCGGCGGTTATCACATTATCGTCGTGGACGATGCCAGTACCGATAATACGCCGTCGGTACTGTCAGGATGCACTGGCCAGCATCCGCAGTTGCGGGTGATCCGGCACCGGCAGCGTTGCGGGCAATCCGCGGCCATTGCAACCGGGGTTGAGGCGGCCACCCGGCACTGGATCATGACCCTCGATGGTGACGGTCAGAATGATCCGGCCGACATTCCGAGGCTGTACGCAGCCATGAACGCAGCGACCGATGATGTCTGGCTGGTGGCCGGGTACCGCGAACAGCGCATGGATGGCTGGCTGAAACGGGCCGCCTCTGGTACGGCAAACACAGTGCGTCGTGTGCTGCTGCGAGACCAGGCACTGGACAGCGCCTGTGGCATCAAGCTGTTTTCCCGTGACACCTTCCTGGCCTTGCCGCGGTTCGACCACATGCACCGATTCATGCCTGCACTGGTGCAGCGGCAGGGCGGGCGGGTACTGTCCATTACTGTGAACAGCCGTGCACGCCAGCACGGTCAATCGAAGTACGGCATACTCGATCGCCTGTGGGTCGGGATGGTGGACCTGCTTGGTGTGATGTGGCTGCAACGGCGCGCCGGTTTTCCCGAGATCGAGAAAGAGGACTGATGTATGACAAACCTGTACTGGTTGATAATCGGTTTCCTGGGGCAAGCGCTGTTTTCCATGCGCTTCCTGGTGCAATGGTGGGCCAGCGAGCGCGAGCGGCGCAGTGTGATTCCGCTGGCGTTCTGGTTCTTCAGTGTTGCCGGTGGTATTACCCTGCTGAGTTATGCAATTTACCGCCAGGACCCGGTGTTTATCGTCGGCCAGGCCGGCGGCCTGATTATCTACACGCGTAACCTGTATTTCATCTACCGGGAGCGCCTGCAAACACCCGGGACCAGCACCTCTTGCTAGCGACCCGTTCCGGGTCAACGGCCGGCCTGCTGTTGCTGTGGCTGGCCCTGCTGCTGGTCACGCTGCTCGGCCGGCCGCTGCTGCCGGTGGACGAGACGCGCTACGTCGCCGTTGCCTGGGAGATGTGGCAGCGCGGCGAGTTCCTGGTGCCGTTTCTCAATGGCGAACCCTATAGTCACAAGCCGCCGCTGTTTTTCTGGCTGATTCATGCCGGCTGGTGGTTGTTCGGTATCAACGACTGGTGGCCGTTCTGTGTGGGTGCCCTCACCGCGCTGGCCGTGCTGTTTCTGACCGCTGGCCTCGCCAGGCAGTTGTGGCCGGAAGACAGCATGACCGCGCGGCTGGTCCCGTGGGTACTGTTCTCGGGGATTTTCTGGGCGGCATTTTACAGCTGGGTGCAGATTGACATGCTGCTGGTGCTGGCGGGTGTGCTCGGCATGATCGGCATCGTCAACAGTGCGCATGGCAAGCACGGGGGCTGGTGGTTGACTGGTGTGGCCATCGGCCTTGGCGTGCTTGCGAAAGGGCCGGTAATCCTGGCGTTCGTGTTGCCGCCGGCACTGCTGGGCCCGCTGTGGATAGAGCCGCGTTATCCGCGCCCGTGGCGGTCATGGTACGGCGGTGTGGCACTCAGTGTATTCATCGGCGCCGGTATCGGACTCGGCTGGGCCCTGCCGGCGGCACAGGTCGGGGGTGAGGCCTACCGCGCGGCGCTGCTCTGGGGGCAGACCGCGGACCGGCTGGTGAACGCGTTTGCCCATGCACACCCGTGGTGGTGGTACCTGCCGTGGTTGCCGTTGTTGCTCGTGCCGTGGCTGTTACTGCCGTGGCTATGGCCACGGTTGATCAAAATCGTGCGCACGCCAGATGCCGGTGCACGCCTGTGCCTGTGCTGGCTGTTGCCGGCGTTGCTCCTGCTGAGTCTCGTCAGTGGCAAGCAGGTCAAGTACCTGTTGCCGTTGTTGCCGGCGGCAGCGCTGTTGATTGCGAGGGGGGTGAGCGAATTGCCCGGACAGCCGGTAACGCAGCGCCCCTGGTTGCTGGCGATCGCACTGTTCATGGCCGGGGTGGTGCTGGCCGGGCTGCCGTTCTATTCCGGGTTGGCCCCGTGGCTGGCGGACCTGCAGCCGGCCTGGGGCGCCGGGCTGATGATTGTAGCGGTACCGCTGGTGCTGCTGCGGCCGTTGCGAGCTGCGGACTATCCCCCGGTCATGGCGCTGTTGTCCGTCATGGTGCTGGGCCTGTTCCAGGCGGGCGTGTTTCGCGCGGCCGTGCCATCCTATGATGTGCAGCCGGTCAGCAAACTGGTCGCAATGGCCCAGGCAGCGGGGCACCCGGTGGCAAACCTGGCGAACTATCACGGGCAGTTTCATTTTTACGGGCGCCTGGAGCAGCCGGTCATCCCGTTGCCGGCGACGGCGGCAGCAGCATGGGGCAGGGACCATCAGGATGGCTTGCTCGTGGCCTACTACGGTCCTGACAGGATGCAACACCCCGGCGCGGTTCTGGTGCAGTCATATCGCGGCGGCAGCCTCGCCGTCTGGAGAGGGGCTCGCGTTGCCGCTGATCCGGATGTGCTGCCGTGAACCTGCTACAATCCGCGCTGCACTGACGAACCGGGAATAACAACCGCGACATGCTGACCTATCCCGATATTGACCCGGTTGCCATCAGTGCCGGTCCGTTCGAGGTACACTGGTACGGCCTGATGTACCTGATTGCATTCCTCGCCGGCTGGTGGCTCGGCCGGTTGCGTACCCGACGACCGGGTACCACCTGGAAGGCAGAGGAAATCGGGGATCTGGTGTTCTACTTCGCGCTCGGCGCCATCCTGGGCGGGCGCATCGGTTACACCCTGATGTATAACCTGCCGGGATTCATCGATGATCCGCTGGTGATCCTGCGCATCTGGCAGGGCGGTATGTCCTATCATGGCGGAATGGTCGGTGTATTTATTGCCATGTGGCTGTACGGTCGCCATACCCACCGGACGTTTTTCTTTGTCTCGGATTACCTCGCGCCGCTGGTCCCGATTGGCCTTGGTGCGGGTCGCATCGGAAACTTTATCAATGGAGAACTCTGGGGACGCCCCACGGACCTGCCCTGGGGCATGGTGTTCCCGTACGTGGATGCGCTGCCGCGCCATCCGTCCATGCTGTACGAGGCGCTGCTGGAAGGCCTGGCGTTCTTTATTATCCTGTGGGTCTACTCACGCAAACCACGGCCGACCATGGCGGTGTCCGGACTGTACCTGCTGGTCTATGGCGTGTTCCGCTTCCTGGTGGAGTTTGTGCGTGTGCCGGACGCGCATATCGGCTACCTTGCCCTTGACTGGCTGACCATGGGACACCTGCTGACGCTGCCGATGATCGTGATCGGGGCCGCCTTCATGGTGTATGCCTATCGCCGTAAGGACGGCGCAGTCAGCTGGTGATCAGGGCGGAATTACCATGCAACAATACCTCGACCTGATGCGCCACGTGCGCGACCATGGCGCTCGCAAGGAAGACCGCACCGGCACCGGGACCGTCAGCGTGTTCGGTTACCAGCTGCGCTTCGACCTGTCAGCGGGGTTCCCGCTGGTCACCACCAAGAAGGTGCACCTGCGTTCCATTATTCACGAGCTGCTCTGGTTCCTGCGGGGCGACACCAACATCAAGTACCTGCACGACAACAACGTCACTATCTGGGACGAGTGGGCCGACGACAACGGCGACCTCGGCCCGGTATACGGTTCCCAGTGGCGTTCCTGGCCGACCGCCGACGGGCATTCCATCGACCAGATCAGCCAGGTCGTCGATACCCTGCGCAACAACCCCGATTCACGCCGCATCATTGTCAGCGCCTGGAACGTGGCCGACATCGACACCATGGCGCTGCCGCCGTGCCATGCCTTTTTCCAGTTCTACGTGGCAGACGGCACGCTGTCCTGCCAGCTCTACCAGCGCAGCGCAGACATCTTCCTTGGCGTGCCCTTCAATATTGCCTCCTATGCCCTGTTGACCCTGATGATGGCGCAGGTCACGGGCCTTGAAGCCGGTGAGTTTATTCACACCTTCGGTGATGCTCACCTGTATCTCAATCACCTCGAGCAGACCGACCTGCAACTGTCACGTACACTGCGGCCGCTGCCGGTGATGGCAATGAACCCGGATGTCACCGATCTGTTTGCCTTCCGCTTTGAGGACTTCGAGTTGCAGGGTTATGACCCGCACCCGCATATCAAGGCGCCGGTCGCGGTATGAAACTGTCCATTGTCGTGGCCATGGCAGCCAACCACGTCATTGGCCGCGACAAAAAGTTGCCCTGGCACTTGCCCGCTGACCTGAAACACTTCAAGCAATTGACGACCGGCAAGCCGATTCTGATGGGGCGCAAGACCTGGGAGTCCATCGGGCGGCCGCTGCCGGAGCGTACCAGCATCGTGATTACCCGCGATCCGGACTACACGGCGGCCGGTTGCGTTGTGGTGCATTCCATTGATGCGGCCCTGCGCGCAGCGGAACACCATGACGAAGTCATGGTGATCGGCGGCTCCGAACTGTACCGCCAGGTACTGCCGCAGGTATCAACCATCTACCTCACCCGGGTGCATGCCGACATCGAGGGCGATGCCGTGTTCCCGAAGCTGGACGACAGTGAATGGCGCGAGGTGGAGCGCACGGATTGCGAGCCCGATGAAAATAATGCACATGTATACAGTTTTATCACCCTGGAACGGGTAACCTGAGGCAGGATCCGCGCCCCGCGAGGAAATGCAATCAATACCCCTTCGGCGTCTGCTGTCCCGGGCACGGCTGGTTGATGCGTTGTGGCGGGTCCGTGTCGATCCGTAGTGCAGTCAACTCGCCACCCCACAGGCAGGCCGAGTCAATCGGGTAGATACCGGGGCGCCCGTATTCGCGCAGTGTTGACCAGTGCCCGAAAATAATCTTCAGGCCTTTACTGGCGCGGCTGTCGATTTCGTACCAGGGACAGAACCCGGCGCGCTGGCTACCTGGCGGTCCCTTGCTCTTGAAATCGAGGCGGCCGTCCTGATCGCAATAGCGCAGGCGGGTAAAGCAGTTAATAATGAAGCGCTGGCGGTCATGGCCATCAAGATCATCGGCCCACTGTCCGGGATTGTTGCCGTACATATTGGTCAGCAGGCCGGCGATCCCGTCACCGCGGAGTACCGCTTCCACCTCGGCCGCGCATCGTTGCGCCAGTGCCAGGTCCCATTGCGGTGGCAGGCCGGCGTGCACCATGGTGAAACCATGCATTGCATCATGGTGCAGCAGTGGCTGGCGGCGCAGCCAGTCAATCAGCTCATCACGGTCGGGCGCATCGAGCACGGCATCCAGGGTGTGATCATCGTGTTTTATCGGATGACCATGGGCGGCAGCCAGCAGATGCAGGTCATGATTCCCGAGCACACTGATCGCGGCATCACCAAGCCCCTTGATATAACGCAGGGTCTCCAGTGACATTGGACCGCGGTTGACCAGATCACCGGCAAACCAGAGGCGGTCGTTTTGTGGATTGAAGGTGAGTCTTGCAAGCAGGGCCTGCAGTTCGTCAAAACAGCCCTGCACATCACCAATGGCGTAGACGGCCATTCAGGCGATGTTGTTAATGGAGGGTGCGGGGGATTGCCAGCGTGAACGCCGGTATTTCGGCATCAAACTCATCACCGCTGTCCGTGACCATCTGGTAGCTGCCGTGCATGCTGCCGACCGGTGTGGCGATCATGGCGCCACTGGTGTACTGGAAACCTTCACCGGGATTGAGGTGCGGCTGCTCACCGACCACACCTTCGCCCTTGACCTCCTGGATGTTGCCATTGGCATCGGTGATGACCCAGTGCCGTGACAGTAACTGCGCCGGGATATCGCCCTCGTTGCGAATGGTGATGGTATAGGCGAAGACGTAACGGTCGTTATCCGGCTCTGATTGGCCCTCGATATACGAGGTTTCGATTTCGACGGTAATGTTATTGAGCAGTTCGCTGGTCATGGTCATTTTGTTGTTTGAGTGATCGTCAAAGCATACGCTTTCAGTCGCAGGCTGACAAAATCCTGACTGTTCACCTCAAACATGGTGGCCGGGCAGGTTGCTGTACCTGACGGCTGGCTTCCAGCCGCATGAATTGCACCGGGAAACCCGTCACAGGAGCTTGATCTGTGGCTATAGTTATACCAAGGGACTGTAAAGAACCACTGCTGGAGGGTGCTATGTATCTCAGGAATAAGGAAAATGGTGACCTGGTTGAAGTGCTGGATCTCTCTGCCATGATCGATCCTTGCCGGGATGAGCTGACCGGCCGCTACCATGCCGGCGAGGAGCTGCAGGACCCGGCCACGTTCAAGAAATCCACGCTGGCGTTTCCGTCCGGGGAGGCCTTGCCGCGGTGCTGGGTGGATGCTGGTTATAATGAGTAACTGTATGATAAATAAGTAATATATAATCTTTCCCTGAAGCCTGTCGCCCGGGAGGTCGGGGTGCTCTCCCGGTTCCGGCCAGGCGAGTAGATGCGTTTTTTGTGACCCGGTTATCAGAATTGCCGGGTCGACTCCGCCATTATGGATCCACGTTCAAGTTACCGGTGCCACAGGCCGATGTTATGGCCCTGCATGAAACCGGGGCAAAGGTGGAAAGGATGCGCGGGAAATATCTGTTCAGAAAACCGGATCCGTTGATCTTGCTGGCGGTGGTCGTGACACTGAGCGCGCTGATGAGCACCACGGCACAGGCAGCAGAGCCTTTCCAGTTCGAGCCGCAGTCCCGGTTGACCAGACTGACTGCCGACTTTGACGAGAACGGTTACCGCCTGATCGGTGTCGGTAAAAGTGCTGCCGGCCTGCATCTGTCCATGAAGCCGCCAGCCGATGTCAGGAAGAGTTACCTTGCCAGTGGCGGCTCGAAGCACGGGATGCACAACCAATCAGACGTCTTCCTGTCTATCCGCCTACCCTGGTAATACCACCATCCGCACTATGCCTTTCGGCCAGTTGCTACCTGATTGGCCAGCAGGGCAAATTCCCTGATTCCAAGCATCTCGGCACGCAGTGCCGGGTCAATCCCCAGTGCCTGCATGGCCTCTGTGTCGACCATGTCCCGCAGGACATTGCGCAGCGTCTTGCGCCGCTGTGAGAATGCCTGCCGCACCACGGCGGCCAGTATTGCTTCATCCTGCACGGCAACCGGTGGTGTCTGGTACGGCAGTAGCCTGACAAAGGCGGACTCGACTCGTGGCGGTGGCCGGAATGCCCCGGCACCGATGCTAAACAGCGGTGTCACCTCGCAGCGATACTGGATCATCACGGACAGGCGGCCGTACTGGCCACCGCCCGGTGCGGCAGCCAGCCGGTCGACGACCTCTTTTTGCAGCATGAAATGCATGTCGCTGATGCAATGCGATTGCTCCAGCAAGTGGAACAGCAGGGGAGTGGAAATATTGTAGGGGAGGTTGCCGACCACGCGCAGTGACCCGGCAGTGGCCAGTTTGCTGAAATCAAAGCGCAGCGCATCGGCATTGTGTACGGTCAGTTTCCCCGCATCCCCGGCCATCTGCTGCAGCGGCCCGATCAGGTCGCGATCGAGTTCAACGACCTGCAGCCGTCCGGCGGCCCGCAGCAGCGGCAGCGTGATGGCGCCTTCGCCGGGGCCGATCTCGACCAGTTTGCCTGCGGATTGATCGCCATGACGATCCGGTTGATGACGGCCGGGTCATGCAGGAAATGCTGGCCAAACCTTTTCCGTGGACGGTGATTCAAGGGGTTACCCGTGTATTTATCATTATTTACAGTCAGGTAGAAAACGTCAAAATGGACTAACCCACGCAAACCACCCGGTTAGAACCATAGTGGGCGCGATGACAACTCTCATCGATATTCGCATCGGTCAAGAAATTCGAGTTCAATTGGATGGCAATGATCCCATCATCAGAACTTAATCTCATCAATGCAAACAGCACTTCTTGTATTTCTTGCCGCTGCCACAAGGGCAGGGGTCGTTGCGACCGACTTTGGGTTCGGTGTGTTTGATCGGTGCGGGTGCCTGGTTTGCCCGGCGTGCCAGCCAGTAGGCGTGGATTTCACGTACATTGGGTGTAATGGTCTGTTGCATATTGCGGATTTCCTGTAGATCGAATCGGTCGTGAGTGGCGAAGGCCTGCTCGCCCTGAAAAGCAGTGATCGGGGCGATGAGGATTTTCATGTCTAGATTCTGTAGATCCCATTGCTCGGCGGCGAGCGCCACACCGCGCATATAACCTTCGCACCATTCATCGACAATGGTATGGATTTCGCTATTCACCGTCCGTTCTAGAAAAAGCGGTTCGAAGTCTTGTGGTTGTTCCATCAGCATGGCAGCGATGTTGTTCATGTGACGCATCATCAACGACATGACGTGTTGGAATGCCTCGGCATTCTCGAATTCCGGTTCGAAATCGCCCCATACCTGCGGCAGCCATTGTGAAGGTGAAATCACCGCTGGGCCACTGACGATGGCGGTTAACAGGCCATCCAGCTCGGATATGCAGAACACGCCTTCATCCAGACCTTGGGTTTCGGTTTCTTCGTCGATGCGGCCGAGCAGGAAGTCTTCCAGGAAGTCGATCTCTTCGTCGCTAAGGAGTGAAAACTTTCCGTATTTCAAAATGTTATATTAATTCGTTTATGTGCGTTGAGCTGGGTTTCGAGCAAATTTGATTTGTCATCCCGCCAACAATTCGCCTATACTTATTATCAAGTGGATTGGGGGTGCCCGGTCGGCGTCATGGCCTCGGTGAGTTTCATCGGGGCTTTTCGCTTTTTGGCGGCGGGTAAATTCTCATGCCGACGCCTTCGTAGTTTTTACCAACCTGCGCTCTACCGCCATCGCAATAAAATTTCTTTTTCAAAACTTCAAAGGCGTGATTCTCTTGCTTGGGTCTTAGAAAATTCAAACCTATGGGGCGCGCAACCAGGTCGGCCAACTGCAACCCTGATGACATCACTTTTTTATCAGAAAAGATCACTTCAAAAGGCAGGGGTATACCAAACCGGTTATTGTCATCACAGAGTCGCCGAAATTCCAGCTCCAGCTCACGATCTTCCTTTTTACCCCGGCACTCCACCACGATATGGGTTTTCTTCTTGTGCTGATTCTTTTCCTGTAAAAATGCATACAGACCCTCCATGCATGCGCCCAGCGCAATATGATAGGGGTTTGAATCCACATCGTTTTGTTTATTAAGTGCCCGTTTATCAATGGTGCAGCTGATTAAAATAAAGTTGCTGTATTCAATAATGCTGGTTAACTGGTCAAGGAATTGATGTTTTTCATCTCTGCTGTGAAAAATATTAAAAGCCCCTTTTTCTTTACGAATCTCATTTTCGTGCAATACCACCTGGTCATGGCCAAAGTGATTGAACTTGAATTTTTCCAGTGCCGGGACAATCGCCTCGCTATAATGACGCTTATGAAAGACGCAAAAGGCCAACACAAATATTGGGTATTGATCGTCAATACTTTGCAAGCTGTGGTCGCCACTTTCATCGACATAAACAATGTACTTGCTGAACGGTGTTATTTGATTATTGACCGGCTCCTCGTGCGGCATTACCCTGGAGACACGATCAGTCTCGGTCTCAAACAGGGGTAGTTGTTTTTCGTCTTTGGGGGACATCAAATTATTTTACAGTAACCTGACCGTTCATGAGCATGGGCAGGAGCCAGTCTCGGAGCTGGGCAAGTTGCTGGTTTTCTTCCAAGTTACTCTGCTTTTTATTTTCAAATGGTTTAACAAATTCATTAAATATCTCGCTCAAAATGCTAGGCGGAGTAACCACATCATAATTTGATATGAAAGAATCAAACAGAAAATTCTTAATTCCGCTGGTCTTTCCTTCCCAATCAAATAAAACTCCGTTGTCATAGAGGGTTTTCCAAAGATACGCGGATTCAACTTTGAAGTGCAACGGTTAACAACGGTTAATGAAGTCCTGGTATTAAAGAAGACTTCATAGGGTGTCCGATAGCCCAGCGATTATCTCGGACGGTGATTGAGTTTATCCATGGCCTGTTCAATTTCATGTTTTGTAACAGTCGTCAGGTTCCGGTCTTTCGGGAAGTTCTGCCTGATGAGTCCATTGGTATTCTCATTCAATCCACGCTCCCAAGAGGCATAAGGATGCGCGAAATAGATGCGGGCATCAAGGTCGCTGGCCAGCCTGTTTTACGGGGAATGGGAATACACCGGTTCGGCAATCTCTATTCGAAATCC
>QIFB01000171.1 GCA_003230545.1 Gammaproteobacteria bacterium
TTCTTCAAATAACGAATTGAGCACATCGATCATCGCTGTTTTGTCTAACCTGTATTTTTTCCCTTTGAGTGTCCACAGGGTTTCAGCCAGCCACCTCCAATATAAGCAATCGCTAAACGAGAATTTCCGACCCAAAGTAGACGTACAGCAAATGCGAATTGAAATGCGTCTACGTGTCATTGAGTGGCAAGTATCGACCTTCTCCGGTCGCTTAGCGTTGGTAATATAGGTGTTGCGGGTGTAGTCTTAGATCAACAGTCAAGAATCAACAATAAGATTCAGGCTGGTAATTAATCATTAGATTTACGGAGATCCTATTCAACAATAAGAGGGTCTCGAAATGAACAAGTCACGACTACTGGGCGCGGTCTGCGCCTGCCTACTCTCGTTTGTAACAATCTCGGTTAATGCGGCATTTATTGGCCGTCTCGAAACAGCCCCTAGCAGTGGTGTCTTCCAGGCCTATTACGATAATGTGCTGAATATCACCTGGACGACCAATGCCGATATCGTCGGTAATAATGATACTTGGGACAACCAAGTGCCCTGGGCGGCGGGTCTGAACATTAATGGTGTCACCGGCTGGCGATTACCCAGCATGGATGTCAATGGTGATAATGCTATTGTCACTTGTTCATCGAACCAGGCGGCGTGTAAGGACAACGAGTACGGCCATTTATACTTTTATGGTGCAGGTACGACATTTGGAGGTGGTATTACTCCAAGCAGTCCCGGTCCTTTCAGTAACCTCCAGTTCGCCAGCTACTGGACCGGTACGGAGTACGCGCCCAATCCAACCGCCGCGTGGTACTTCCTCTTCAACGGCATCCAGAGCTTTGCCGGCAAGGACGGTAACGCCTTCGCTTGGGCTGTTCGCGATGGCGATGTCCTGGGTTTGACCCAGACAGATCCTTTCCTGCCAAACTCGGGGGGAGGCGGGGTATGGAACTTCACTGGCGTCGAAAGTGGCAACTGGTTCGACCCCCCAGCGGTAGGAGGGTACACCTATACGATGGATGGCGGATCGTTATTTACCGGTATCCTGGACTTCCCGACCGGATTTGATTCTCCTTTTGAAGTTTTGGTCGGAGGAATTTCGCAGGGATCTTTTAGTCCTGGTCAGCAGGTAGATTTTGGTGCAGGTGTAGCATCCTTTACGATTCAGGGAATCGACCCGCTTGTTGATCCTAACGATCCCAGCGCCTTCCCCTTGCAACTTGAATTCAGTACTGCAACGGCCGACTTTACGATGTCTGCAGTCCCTGTTCCCGCAGCCCTCTGGCTGTTCGGCTCCGGCCTGCTGGGACTGATTGGAATATCCAGACGCAAGAAAGCGGCGTAACAGATTACTGCTCAGTATCAAGGCGGCCTTCTGGCCGCCTTTTTTTGGGAACGGCAACTCTTGGCCGGACTTCCCCGTTTAGATACCCCGCATCAGCGGGATTTTCTGGCTCCAGGGAACGGCAACTCTTTCATGCAGTGAGGTTCGCTATGATCTGATACTGTTTGTCAGACCGAATACCGACTATTTCACGTTAGTCGAGTGCTGCAAGCCGCGCATCGACCTCCTCCAGCTCCGCCGCGGTCGCATTCGCGATACCCTCCAGCACCTCGTCATTTTGCAGCTGGATAGCGCGCTCTTCCAGGTCGGACTCGAGTCCCCTGCGGATATCCGCCTTGATCGCCTCCAGACGTGCGCGCAGTTCATCGCGCTTCTCGACCAGTCGCGCCCTGTCTGTACCCGCCTGCTGTTGCACCTGTCCCATAATATGTCCTCCGCATACTGTCCGGTTAACATGTCCGGACTCACTTATGTTAAGTATAGAGGTGCCGCCAGGCCGGGAATTGATACACATCAATAATTACCACCATGCAGCCGCGGTAATTTATTCAGGCATTTCCCCTGATCGAGCGGACTGCATTGCGCCGGGCAGGTATATTGCACGGTGCAATACGCTGCGCTATTGCACCCTACGATAACCGGACCCCGAGTAACCATACAGACTGTTGCGTCATGCAATCCGGTGTACCCGGTTGGCTCCCCTGTCAGGGACATCGGCTTCAGGGATGAAGCCGTTGAGCGTCCAGGGACGGACTTGCAGCGTTCCCTGACAGGGGAGCCAACCGGGGACGACGGATTCTCGCTCGAAAGGTACAGCCTGCTCGACCAGGGGAACAACCGGTACCCAGGACCGTATATATTTAGCCACGGATACAATACGGTTTCAGCAGGTAACCACAGGTTATAATTTCAACCCCCGAATCCCGCGGACGAATCCTCATGGCAACCACTGAACTGCTGGCCCCGGCCGGCACCCTGAACAACCTGCGCTATGCCATCGCCTACGGGGCCGATGCGGTCTACGCCGGCATGCCACGCTATAGCCTGCGGGTGCGCAATAATGATTTCCACAAGCTGGATAATCTTGCTGCCGGCATCGGCGAAGTCCACCAGGCCGGCAAGGCCTTTTACCTGGCCACCAACGTGCTGCCGCACAATGCCAAGATAAAGACCTTCATCAGGGACATGGAACCGATCATTGAGCTGGGCCCGGATGCCCTGATCATGGCCGACCCGGGCCTGATCCTGATGGTCCGCGAACACTGGCCGGATATGCCTGTCCACCTGTCAGTCCAGGCCAATACCATGAACCATGCCAGCGTACGTTTCTGGCAGGCACAGGGAATTCAGCGCATCGTGCTGTCACGTGAGCTGTCACTCGATCAGATCGAGGAAATCCGCCAGCGCTGCCCCGACATGGAGCTCGAGGTCTTCGTACACGGTGCGCTGTGTATTGCCTACTCAGGGCGCTGCCTGCTGTCCGGGTATTTCAATCACCGCGATGCCAACCAGGGAACCTGCACCAATTCATGTCGCTGGGACTACAAGGTGAAAAATGCGACCGAGGACATCAGCGGCGATCTTCATGTCGAGACGACCCAACCGGTCGGGCAGAACACCTCCGTCTACCTGCTGGAAGAATCGGAACGTCCCGGGGAATACATGCCGGTCGAGGAAGACGAGCACGGCACCTACATTATGAACTCGAAGGACCTGCGCGCACTGGAACATGTCGAACGTCTCGTCAACATGGGGATCAAAAGTCTCAAGATCGAGGGCCGCACCAAGTCGCACTACTACGTAGCACGCACGGCACAGGTCTACCGGCAGGCAATCGACGATGCCCATGCCGGTCGGCCGTTTAACACCACACTGCTGGGTTCACTGGCAAACCTGTCGAACCGTGGCTACACCGATGGCTTCCTGCAGCGCCACCCGGACCAGGACTACCAGAACTACCTGCAAAGCTGCTCGAGCAATACGCAGCAGCGCTTTGTCGGTGGCCTCACCGGTTATAACCGGTCAACCGGCATGGCGAGCATCGAGGTAAAAAACAAGTTCGCTGTTGGTGACGAACTGGAACTGATCCTGCCGGACGGCAATCACCGCTTCCGCCTCAAGGCAATGCACGACATGGAAGGCAAACCGCTTGAGGAAGCCCCCGGCAGTGGCTACCGGGTACAAATCCCGATGGCAGCGCGCGATTACACCATGGGCCTGCTCGCTCGCAATCTTCAGCCCGATATCACCACACCAGGAACATAAACAGTTCCCGCCTGAGGCTGCGCTGCCAGTCACACTTTGTCCTCAATACCCCATATATTGTGTGGTACGATGCCCCCTGCCTACCAGATCTATGAAAGTAGATATTATTATATATGTCAGTTAGTTATCATGTATTCCCTTGACATGTATATGGTATTTCTCTACGGTGCAAGGGCATGGATCCAGAAAAGCCGGGACGCTTATTCACCTGGGTCTGAACAACCGGAGGAAGCACATCATGCACATAAGCGATATGGTAATGCACGTTGATGAAGAACTCGGTGAAAACACCCGCCGGAATGTTGAAAGAACCATTACTGCTCATAAAGGTGTCATTCATGCACACTTCAATGAGCACCGTCCGCACCTGATGCTGGTTTCGTACGACCCGAACCGTACCTCGTCATTTGATATCCTGGAAAAAGTCACGGGGCAGCATCTGGGCGCAGAACGGATCGGGTAACCCTGCGAAAAAGCAAGTTTCTATCCTCTCTTAAGACAGTTTTGACGGTGGCATGGCCACCGTTTTTTTATGCGGGGCTGCCCGCATCCGCCTTAATCTGCTCTGGTAAAACCCGGGTGAACTGTTTATGCTTCCCGCGGAGTCAGGCGGCGCCTGGCAACTGACTTAATGGATAAGGGGGTTGATTATGTACCAGTTTTTTGTACGCAGATTACTCGTTGGGGTCTTGAGTCTCAGCCTGATGGGCACCGGGATTCTGCCGGCAGTTTCCTATGCCGGCATCATCGGTACGCAGTCCATGATCGAAATGGAACAGGCCGATACCGACAGGGCCCGGGTTGAATCCTTCATCGGGCAGGACAACGTGCGTGACCAGATGATCAGCATGGGAGTGGATCCAGCCGAGGTCAGCGCACGGCTCGCCGCACTCACCGGTGAAGAACTGCGCATGCTGAATCAGCACATCGACGGCCTGCCAGCGGGCGGCGGCAGCACTGTCCTGGTGGTCATCGGTATCGTGTTCCTGGTCCTGCTCATCCTTGAATTCACCGGCGTTATCGATATTTTCAAAAAGATCTAGGGAAACTCTGATTTATTCGTCATCCCGGTTTATTCGTCATTCCGGCGCAGGCCGAAATCCATGTCGTTGGATTCCCTGGATCCCGGCATCCGCCGGGTTGACAGGAAATGATTAATCAGGGCTCCCCTGGTACTGGATGACTGACCTCCACGTCAGGCAATGCGGCCTGACTGTGGCTGTTTTGCTGCTGGCCGGTTGCTCAAGTAACCGGCCAGCACTCGATGCACTGCCTGGTGCTGCCGACCGGCCGCCGGTGGTGGAACTGGCCGACACACCGTTTTTCCCCCAGGACGCCTACCAGTGCGGACCCGCTGCGCTGGCTACCACACTGGTCAGCTCCGGCATAACCGTCACGCCGGACGAACTGACTGGCAAGGTGTACCTGCCGAAACGCCAGGGCAGCCTGCAACTGGAACTGGTTGCCGCCAGCCGCCGCTATCAGCGTCTGCCCTACCGGCTGCAACCGGAGCTGCCGGCCTTGCTGGCAGAACTGCAGGCCGGCCGGCCGGTTCTGGTGCTGCAGAACCTCGGGCTCGCGAGCTACCCCATCTGGCACTATGCCGTGCTCATCGGCTTTGATGTAACCGACAATACCCTCGTGCTGCGTTCCGGTGAGCACGAACGGCTGGTGATGAAAACGGGAAAATTCATGCGCAGCTGGGAACTGGCAGACAACTGGGCACTGCTTACCCTGCGTCCCGGTGAGTTCCCGGTTGACCCGGACGAGTCCCGTTACCTGCAGGCGGTGGCCGCACTGGAGTCGACCGGAAAACCCGGGAGCGCCATCGCATTCTATAAGCCTGCACTGGAACGCTGGCCGAACAGTACCCTGGCAATGTTCGGTCTCGGCAACAGTTACTACCTGCAGGGTGAGCTGCAGCAGGCGGAAGCACAATACCGTCGCATGCTGGCAATCCAGCCCGCCAACACGGCGGCACATAACAATCTTGCACAGGTGCTGGCCGACCGCGGCTGCAGTGATGCCGCCTTTGCGGAAGTGGAGGCCGCACTGGCCATCGCGAAGCCCGGCTCGTCCATCCGGAACAGTCTGCTGGAAATTCGCAGCTGGCTCATCAACCGGCCAACGGCAGTGAAACCCGGCACGAACTGCCCGGTTGCCACCGAATTCGGCTGGCGCTGATACCCGGCTATCTGGGCGGTGGCGCGGGGTAGCCGGGCCGGTACCAGGGCTGTTGCCATGAACGTTGCGGCGGGTAATAGCCGTAACCCGGCGTACGGTAACCGGGTGGCGATACCGGTTGTGCCGGTACGGGTTCTCTGGCGGGTGCCGGTTCCGGGAATTGCGTTGCAGCGACAGCTGGCTGCCAGACGGGCGTGTCCATCGGTGCCGGTACCGACTGGCTGGCAGGTTCGCTCACCGGCTTGCCGATCTGCTCCTGTTCCACCTGGATGGCTACAGTTTCGACCTCGTCACTGCTGACAAAATACAGCCACAGCGGGATGGCAATGGCCACCGCGGCCAGCGCCTGTCGGCGGGTCGGATAACGGCGTTTAGCAATCACAGGCGGCGGGCGGACTGTATCTTCGATTGGCGCCGGTTTACCGGATGGCTGCCCTACTGCGGGCGGTGGTTCCCCTGCGGGCTGTGTGCCGGTAACTGGCTGGTCTCCTGCATCCCCCGACTCATCCGCCACGGTAACTTTTGCCGGTTTGCCGGCCGGCTTGTCCTTTTCAGCACGCGCCATGATCACTTTGCCCTTCTCGGCCTGGTGCGCCTTGACGGCCTCCAGGGCACTGACGGCCTGCTGCGCCATCCAGGACAATGATTTCGGGTCATCTGCTGCGGCTGCAGCATCGGGAAAAATTACCGGTGGCGGATCAACCGGCAATGATGCCGGGCGCGCACCGCCGGTAGCGGCAGCCGCTGGCTTGTCCGGTTTGCCTGCGCCACGGGTATCGGTTTTTCCCCCGGTTGCGGCCTTTTTCCTGCCGGCGGTTTTCTTGTTGCCGGCCCGTGGTTTGCGCTTGCCAGATTTCCGTACTACAGCATTCATTAGGCACAACTCCTGGTAAGCATCAGCATCCACCGGATAACCGGAATCATTCACAAATCCGGTGGGGTTTTCAACCAGTGCAGTATTGAGGATTGGCCCGCGGGCCGCAATACGGGTTATGCTTCCGGTCCAGTATCACCAAATGTGTTCAGCAGACTATAATTGCCGCATGTACGACCTACGCAAATTCCTCGCTGGCTGCCTGATGGCGCCGGCCCTGCTGCTGGTCGGAGGCTGGGGCAGTGCCGCCATGCTGCCGACCGGCACAGACAGCAGCCCCGACACCCTGTCCGCCGAACCCGCTCCCGGAATGTTTCTGGTATCAGCGCGAAAACTGCGTGACCGCCATTTCAGGAAAACCGTCATCTACATCCTGCGCAATGACCGCAACGGCACACTGGGCCTGATCATCAACCGGCCTGGCGCACTGCCCCTGTCACGCGCACTGGACAACGTCGATGCTGAACATGCACGTCATCACCGGCTGTATTACGGCGGACCGGTTGAAACCTCGGCTATCACCATGCTTATGAATCACATGCCGGCGCCACCCCTGGTGGAACATATCTCCGGTGATATTTATTTCAGCAACCAGCGCATCGTGATGGAACGCCTGCTCGAAGAAAAGAAACCGGCCAGCAAGCTGCATTTCTTTCATGGTCATGCGGGCTGGATGGCCGGTCAGCTAAAGCAGGAACTCGACCGGGGTGACTGGCACCTGATTGACGGCAACCCGCGTTCTATTTTCAGTTCCGAGATCAGAAGTCTGTGGCACCGCCTGATCCGGAAACTGGAACCGCTTGGATTGATTGTGCTGGCCACCGGTCAACAAGACTTACCGGGACAGGGAAGCCCGGATTAGCCCGGATTAACCTGGAGTACCCTAATGCGTGGTCGGCGGAACCTGGTCCCCGGCCATGCCCGGCGCGGGTACCTCGCGCCAGGACAGCCGGTCACCGTCCGGTACATACTGTCCGGCCATGCAGCGTGCCGGTCGCAGCGGATCGGCGCCGATGGTTCCAACCAGCGTCTGCAGGTATTCCGGGCTCTGGATGTACATCAGTTTCTTCCGGGCATCTCCCAGACGCTCGCCAATCCCCAGCCTGTCTGCCTCGTCTGCATACTCGGTATCGTCGATGAAGCGCTGCAGGTTGCCGACGTGACGATTCCACAGGGCGATATCGCGGGCCTGCTTGAGTTCCAGGCGTTCCTTGTACCAGTCGGACCCGAGCAGGTGTTCACGGGTAAACATGGCACGGATGTCGGGATGATGTACGTCCATTCCCTGGTAGTCACCGGTTGCCATGATATGCAGTAATGCCTGCAATGGCGGGCAGGCATCCCCGATGCTGCCGTCATCCAGGTAACGCTGCGCCACGCGTTGCTGCGCCTCGACGATGTTGTTGATGCCATCGACAAATACATCCAGTCCCTGCGTCTCCGGCTTGAGGATCGTCTCGGGTATAACGGCACTGGGATTGTCGAAAATCTTGCCGAGAAAACCGGAAACGAAGTGCTCGGTAATGCGGTAACCAAGGCGGCTGGCATAGATTGTCCGGCCACTGTGCTCGAAATCCTCCAGCGCTTCCAGGTAACCATTCTCGATCAGGTACGCCGCATCACGTTCCTTCCCGGAGAGCCGCGCCCAGATTTCCGGAATCAGCAGGCTGATATCGTGGTCCACCTGCATGTCCGGACCGACGTGGCCGGCGGAACTGGAAAAACCGTCGTAACCGGTCAGGACATAGGAAACCAGTGCATTGTTCAGGTCGGCCGTGGTGCGCAGCGCATTGAACGGCCCCTTGGTGAGCGCGCCCTCGCTGCCGGCCCCCGTGGTGGATGGTGACTTGCCGGTCAGGCTGCAGATGAAGTCCATGAACAGTTCCGGCAGTTCCTGGTAATGAATCGGGTTATAGACCGCCAGTGGACGAATGCCTTCATCCGGCGGATTGTTGCGACGTCCCGTCATCACCGCATCTACCGGGTGGCATACCGGGTCATCCAGACCCAGTTTGCGATGAAACCGCACGCTCATCTCGGCGATATACTTGCGCACCGGGTTCACCAGGTCCGGACGGGTCTGCAGGTAGCGCGGATTCTTCGAGGGTTTCCCGTCCACGATGCGCGGATGAGCGGATGATACGACAAATCCGTCTCCGCCCTCGTCGTAGACCTGTTTCAGCATACCCTGCATGGGTCCGGTATAGCGGTAAAAGGTATGAACATCCTCGACCAGTGATGCCAGCTGTTCCCTGCCAATGGGTTCGAAGTTGGCGATAAAATTACCCGGCTGTGACATATCCTGCTCGGTCTGCTTGTCGAAGCCCGGGTGGATCGCCTCGTCCGGGCGCTGGAACAGCCTGTATTCGCAATTCGTAACCAGCTTGACACTGCGGTTCTCGTCCTGGTCCGGCCCGCAACCGCTGATGCAACTCGAGGGCACAACCACGGATGCACTGATGTCATCCTCCATCTGCACTTTCTCCGCGGCAATAAAATCCTGGCGGACCTTGAAGGTGCGCCACTTGCCGGCCTGGTCGAAGCCGATGCGCAGATACGAGGCGATGATGGTCCGGTCAAACAGCTTGAGTTCGTGTGCGGGAGCACCGTCAACCACGTCGACGGACAGGTGATCGCGCCAGCGGTTGCCCCACTCGGGGCGATAGAAACGCTTGATGAGAAACGCCTGTGCCAGGATACGCGGCGGTATGGATGCAAGCCATTCGTTGAACTCGTCGGTGTAGACCGAGGACGGGATCAGCAGCTTGATGACCGATCCCAGGCTGCGCTCCGTGCTCAGCGGTTTGCGCGTGGACTCGCGGTCGCGGTCCTCGTATCCCGGCTTGAAACGCTGCGTGTAGTCCCGGTCGAATATCTCCTGGACACGGTCGAGATCGGCATCGAGGTCATCAACGAACAGCGGTCGGTAGATCACGGCACCATTCAGGGACTTCGAGATCTCGGACTTGCCGCCGCCCGATACGGTGCAGGGCTTGTGACAGAATATCCCCTCTGCATCCATGCCGAGAATCCGCCATGATGGTGCGCCCGGGTGCTTCTTCATCTCCAGCTTGTAGCCGTTCGGCTGCATGTAGATCTTGCCCGGGTGCAAACCGATGGTCTGCTGTTTGTCACCCTTGCGCCAGGTAATGGTTTGCGCATTGAGGTCCATGCGGATCTTCTGCGGCACATAAATGACTTCGGGGTATTTCCTGTCGATGGCATACCCTTCCGGTTGCAGGTCCATCGCATCCCGATAGCGCTCGACCATTTCATCGAATGAATAGCCCGGCTTGTAGGTGCGGCTGTCGACGCCGTACTCATCGCCGTGATTGCGGCGCCGGAACGCCAGTGCACCACCAGCATGTTCTTCCTCGGCCATGCCGTACAGATTGGCGGCATAACTGATCTGGGTCTTGACTTCCTTCTTGCAGTAACCGAAATAGTTGTCAGCCAGCATGGTGATGATCACGCCCGATTCATCGCGCGCGGTCAGCTTGAAGGCCTGACCGTCGTTGTACAGCTCGTCCGGTTCTGTCCACGCCATGCCGTCACGCTTCTGCCGGTCGGTGGCGTTATCCCAGTATGGCAAGCCGATTTCTTTTTTCGTCAGACCCACCAGGTGCGGCGCCAGGATCACACAGCCGGTATGACCGGTCCAGTGTCCGGAATCGAGCGCGGCATCGAACTCGGCCAGGTGGGGATTGCCGCCGTTGCCGAAGATGCTTTCCACGAAATCCAGGTTGCTCACCAGGTTGCCCGGGGCGAAGAAACGGATTTCCATGTTCTTTTCGGGTTCCTTGCCGGGAATGGCCGGACAAACCACCGGGCGCAGCAACAGTGAGACGAACATGCGCGCCGGCTCCGGCAGCTCGGCAGTAAACGGGATGCGCAGCAGATCCTGTGGCGGACTGAACGCAAGTTTCAGCATATTCGCGAAGGCCCGCTGGGGCACACCCTTCTTGTCACCGGGAATCGGCAGCCCGCCCTCGGCAATATGGAACGATCCCCTGGTGGTGCGGCGATCACTGGCCGGATTGTGCAGAACCCCCTGCTTTACCCGGTAGCTCGAGACGATGTCGGAATGAAATTCATGTGCCCCCATGGGGATGGACAGCTCCCGCGCCACGCCTTCGCGATCGAGGATAAAGGTCTGGGTCGGCAGGGTCGGGACCGTGATCAGGTCGAGATCCTCGAGGTAGCGTTTCAGGAATTCCTGGATGCGCTGGTCAACGCGGCACAGGTAGTTGGAGAGCAGGCGGTTCTTTTCCCGGTAGCTCTTCAACAGGTCGTGGGAGATATCGAAGAACCGTGCCGTCTCCTTCGAGACACAGGTCGGCTGCCCGGACGAAGCCAGTTTCAGATTGATATAGAGCTGGAGTTTTTCGCGTTCCTCTTCCGGAGTGCTTGATGGCGCGTGCAGTTCAGGGATTTGTGAAAGATCCATGGGCTCTCCGACGTTTTGTGATTATGCAGCCAACCGCGGTGATCCCCCCGTGGGCTGGAATGTGGTGATCTTACCACTATTCCGGGATCTGCCAATTGCACCACCAACCCGGCGCATCCCGGGCCCGATCCAGAAATATTCCTAACCTACTGTTATATATTATTTTAGTCTATCCGTTGGGCCAGCCACAAAAAACCCCGCCAGCTGGCGGGGTTCTGTGATCTTAATTGACCCGGGGTCGTTATTCGGTGGTTCGTAACGCCACGACGCCGAGGTTGACGTTGAAATTCGCCAGGTCCAGGGCCAGTTCATCGATCTCGACATCGACCTCGACCAGGTGGTGTTTGGCCAGTTCGTATTCGTGCTTGCGGTAACCCGCGTACAGCAGGCCGCCCGGCAGCAGGACACTCAGGACGGCATCGGTGGCACCCAGCTCCAGGTCTTCGATCTCGGTGACCAGTTCTGCCCTGCGTAACAGCAGCTCGGCCCGCAGCTCCCTGAGTTGCTCGGCCAGCAACTGCGGGTCAATGGACGGGACTTCAACCACGAAGCCATCTGCGTCGGTATACCCTGCCATGACGTAGATCTCCGCCGGCGGCTGTACGCTCCGGGCGTCGCCGGCAACGGCAGTTTGAAAGATAAGGGTGCTGAACAGCACAGCAGCCAGCCCTGCTAACCTGCGAAAAACTGTCCTCATGAAGCCCCCGTTGTGGTGCATGTAGTTGTACAGTTATTGACGCACATAGAACTCACATTCTATCAAATTCTCGCCTGTTGTTACAGGCAGGCCGTATCACGGCATCCAGCAAATAAAGCATATTTCCAGCAATTCTGGATGGTTAAGTCTGGTTTTGTATTGCGTACAGATATTCGGCACCCACTCGCTCTTGGTCTTGAGCCGGTGTCGGGATCAACATGCCGTGTCGCGGCAGCGCCGGAGGCCGGCAGTACGCACAGCAGCAGGCAGCTGAAAACCCTGGTGTATTCGCTGTTCGTCATTCCGGCGCAGGCCGGAATCCATGTTGCTGAAATCACTGGATCCCGGCATTCGCCGGGATGACAAATACATCCGGCCTTCCCTAGTGCAGACGGGTAAACTCCACGGCGACCTGTTTTTGATAGGCCTTATCGAACACCAGTTCGATGGTGAACTCGCCCTGGCCGTCCTCGATACGGACCTGCTTCAGTTCCGGCAGGCGAATGGCAAGGTAACTGCACATGGCCGCGGCAGTGGATTCATCGCTGGTACTGATGGCGTGCGCCAGATTGGCGGCCGCAAACCGGGTGCGCTGGTTCAGATCCGGTTGCCGGATGGTCTGCTCATCCAGGTAGATACCCTCAGCCATTTTGGCGTCCATTTTGTTGAGGTAAACCGACTGGTGGTCCGGCAACAGCTTGTCGCGGTCGTATTCCAGTTGTGCGATGCCGTTCAGCAGCACGGCCATAATATTGCTCATTCGTGTGTCTTCCCTTCGCAAGTATATCCGTTTATAATAATTTTCTGAATTTCTTATCTTTATATCTACAATGGTGATTCAATAGTATGCGAAAACTCACGGACCGGCACCATGGAGGTTGGCGGGCATGCCAGTGCCGAAGGGGACGACCGCTATAACCTGGAGCTGTCTTCCCGGCGGGCACGGGCCGTCCGCAGTTACCTCATCAAACAGTGCACACACGCAAAAGGACTGCCAGTGGCAGCCCTTTTTTTAACCATGAAACCAGCCGGGTGGCCAGCAATCTGCCCTCCTATCCCAGCGGAGCGAAAGATCCTGTACTTGTCAGCAGCTGTGCCCCGGAACGAATGTAGTACGCCTTGCAATTCTCCAGAGCATAGCGAAGCTTGCGGATACTGTCCGGGTCCAGCGCGGTATTTTCCACCAGCTTCAAGTTACCGTATTCCAGCCTGTACAGCCCGAACTTGCCATTGATGACTGCGGCGTTATAGACCCCGCCCAGTTCCCTGACATATTTAATCCCGGTGCCCGTGGTCTGGTAGATCATATCCTTGCAATCGAAGGTAACCGCCGCGCTCCTGGCCGGTTTGCCTGCTGCAGTTGCCGGCAGCGCATTGGGATCAAATCCGGCATCTCCCGGAACATGTTCAGCGGTTATGGTGATATCCGTGCCGTTTTCGAACCCTGCAATAATCGCGTAAAGCATGGAGCCCGCCATCATGAGCAGGGAGAATACAGCAGTAAAAATTGCTCCTGCGAGGAAATTGTCTGTAAAGCCCTTTTTCATATCGACCTCCGCCCTTGCGGTTTCTCCAGTCAGCCGGAGCCTGAATACTGCTCCTGACTTGCTGATCATTATCAAGCCAGCAGCAAAGCTGCGTCTATTGTACGCTGGTCTATGGTACCAAAGTACCAGACAGGACAGCCATCAGCCATTAAGAGCCCGGCCGAAGCCGGGCTGGAGAAACCCGGCTGACCGGAGGAGTCAGCCAGCCGGGGGAGGAAACCCGTTAGCAGGCTGGTATTTCCGTCCATGAAAATACCGGATGATCGTTACGAAAAAGCGGGACGTAGTGCCAACATTGGGGGGAGACAAACACTACGCCCCGTACCGTTCTTCTTGTTATAAACGTTAATCCTCAACGTTTTCATTGCTGCATACATGCAGTCTTTTTATTGACCGATCCTCCATACCAGAGAGTTACTACCTGTTTTACGCAGTCAGGAAATTGATTGCTATTGTACTGACGTACAGTTTGCGCAGGACGCGCAGCGGGAACGGCTGCTGGCTCTTTTCGTTGATTGTAAAACTGGTTCTGCTCTGAGCGAGCGGGCTGCAGGGATGCGGCCATCGAGCGTACAGGGATGTATTCACAGCGGGTCTTGAGCAACCCCTCCCCTGGAGCTCGGGTGACCTTGCTCGGACTATGCAATCTGATCGAACAGGGAAAGAACCGTGCGACTAATTTATACCCGTAACGAGCTCCGGGAGCAGTCTCGCGAGATCATCCCGGAGCAGACGCCCGTCCGGTGAAAACAGGTCGTAGTCGCCGAGCCGGTCCATGGGCACCATCTTCATTTGAACGATCTCCGGTGAATGCGGCGGGATTTCCTCCTGCTTGAGTTTTTCCCGGAAGGTGGTAAAACCGCCAACCGGCGTACACAGGAAGTAGAACGTCAGACGGTAGGGTCCGGGTTCCTCGGCAATATAGGGCACCGCATCGGTACGCAACATCCTGACGATATCGACATGGATACCAAGTTCCTCCATGACCTCTTTTTGCAGGGTTGCCTCGATGACGTCATCCGGTGATCCCCCGTCACGCGGGTGTGTGGGGTCACCCGGTATCGAATCCAGCGCACCGCCGGGCAGCCCCCAGGCGCCGCGCCGCCGGTAGCTGTGCTCAACGAGGAGGACCTGTGCCGGGCTGACCGAGTCATCGATAATGACGGCAACCGCGCCGAGCACCCAGCTGCGCGCCAGCAGGCCCTTCAGAAACCCGGCAAGCCGTGGCGGGAACAACCGCCAGACACGCAGCAAGAGCTTATGCAGGTACTGCTGTTCCTCGATGAACTTTATGATTCGTAAAAACACAGGTTTTCAGTCTCCCGCTGTTTCATTCATAATCGGGTATAGGCTAGTGCCCGTCCATAAACCAGTCCCTGTAGCCCGGACGGACACTAGACTAGCAAATATCCCCTGTGTAATGTTGCCACAGCACAGGGAACTGCCGGCCTGGCCATTACATCAACCCACAGGTATAGAAAAATGAAAATACTGATTCGCTTGATCCTGCTGGCGTTGCTCCCGATTTCCGGCTACTCCGGGGAACGCGGCCCGGCTGTGCCTGACTACCCGGCCGACAAGGTTGCCGACCAGGTGCATGTCATCCACGGGCCACTGGACTCGCCGAACCCGGTAAACCAGGGTTTCATGAACAACCCGGGCATCATCGTTACCACTGCCGGCGTGGTGCTGGTGGATCCCGGTGCCTCGGTACAGAGCGGCGAGATGGTACTGCGGGTGGTAAAACAGCTTTCCGACCAACCGGTGGTGGCCGTCTTCAACACGCACATCCATGGCGATCACTGGCTTGGCAACCAGGCCGTGCGCGCGGCCTGGCCGGATGCGGCTATCTACGGTCATCCCAACATGATGGCAAGTTCTGGGTGGCACTAATGGAGCAACTGACCGAAGGCAAAACCAAAGGCACGACCGTCGTCCCGCCGAACAAGGCAGTCAACAACGGTGATGTCATCAAGGTCGGCGGCCATACGTTCCGCATCCACCATTACGGCCCGGCACACACCACCTCTGATATCATGATCGAGGTTGTTGAAACGGGCGTTGTCTTCCTGGGTGACAATGTCCTGAGTGGACGCATCCCGCGTATCAACGAAGGCAGCATCAAGGGCAATATCAAGACCTGTGACGAGATTATCAAGAACGGGGCCTCGGTCTACGTTCCGGGGCACGGGAAAACCGGCGGCCGTGTGCTGGTAGATGTCATGCACACCTGGTTCAGCACGATTTACAGCAATGTCGAACGTCTGTACGAGGAAGGCCAGAGTGATTTCGAAATGAAAGCCGAAATCAGCGCACAGTTGCAGGACTTCTCCAGCTGGATCGGCTTTGACGAACAGCTTGGCAAGCACATCAGCTTCGCCTACCTGCAAATCGAGGCTGACGCCTTCTAGAGAACCCCTGATTTATTCGTCATTGCGAGGAGCGGAGTGACGAAGCAATCCCCGGCCAACTGATTCCATGGTATGAGATTGCTGCGCTCGCAATGACGGGAGCATTCAATAATCAGAGGTCCCTTGACAAGGAAAACATATGGAAACGAGGACAGACTGCCCCTGCGGCTCCGGCCAGGACTATGAAACCTGTTGCGGTCTCCTGATCAACGGAAGCGCGCCGGCAGCAACGCCCGAAGCGCTGATGCGCTCGCGCTACACGGCATTTGCGAAGCAGGAAATGGCCTACATCGAAGCAACGCTGCACCCGGGCCAGCGGCATGACTACGATGCAGCCGGCTCCGCAAAATGGGCCCGGGAATCCGAATGGGAGCAACTGGAAATCGTCAATGCAAGTACTGACCCGGAAAATGCCAACCGCGGTTCAGTGGAGTTCAGAGCACATTACCGGACAGGCGATGCACATCAGGTCCATCACGAACTGGCCGAGTTCCGCCGGTCCGGTGGCACCTGGTATTTCTTCGACGGCAAGATGATCGGTGCCGGGCAATTCAAGCGGGAAACCCCCAAGGTGGGCCGCAACGACCCCTGCCCCTGCGGCAGCGGAAAGAAGTACAAGAAGTGCTGCGGCTAGGCGTTCGCCGGTAACTACTCGTCTGTTCCGAACAACCGCCCGGCATTCCCGTACGCAATCTGCTGTGCAATGTCCGTGGGCAGCTGCGCCAGCCAAAGACGTGCCTCGGTAACCAGGTCGGAGATCTCGGCCCAGCGCTGCGGGGACCAGGTGTCGGTACCCACCAGGAAACGCCGCGGATAATCTGTGAACAACTGCCGCCATGCCGGTGTGAGCCGGTCGGCCTCGGTAATCCCTTCCCGGTAAGACAACTCCAGCCAGAGACGCGGGTGTAGCTCGAGCAGGCGTTGCAGAGTCGCGATCGGCTCATCGAATCCCGCATGTGCCCAGATCACATCCGTGTCATCCGCCTCCGCCAGGATCAACTGCAGCCCCTCGAGGTCGGTATGCGCATGCAATACCAGCCGGTGTTGCTGCGCAAGCCGGATGATGGCCTTAACGGTCGCACTACCGGCATTGGTCCCCGCGACATGAAATTCACCAATGCCGCGATACGGGATACGTGCCAGCTGCGCGCGCAGCAGGTCCGGAAGTTCCGGGTCACGAAACCAGGTGTTCCGGTGCGCCCGGGTGGGATACGGCCGGAGAAACGGGACCACCCGTCCCGGCGCCAGTCGATAAAGCACCTCGACTGCCGGTCCCGGCGTAGCCGATACCACCGCATGTGCAATACCGGCCGCATCCAGCAGTTCAAGCGCACGTTCCGGCGGAATCAGTTTCTGCACGTCCTCGCTGTAATGCAGATGCGTATCGAAGACCGGCAGACCCGGTCCGGCTCCGGCAATTGCCGGGAACAGCAGCAACAGGCAGGTAACTACTGCCAGGGGAACTCTGATTAATTCAATATTCACGTTCATTGCGAGCGTAGCGAAGCAATCTTCTTGATGCTTATACAATCGGTTGGAGATTGCTTCGTCACTCTGTTCCTCGCAATGACGGATTAGTCAGAAGTTCCCTGGTCCGGTTCACTGACAGGTAACATCGGGTCCACGCGAATCCGGTTTCGTTCCTCATCTTCGAACCCGGGTATCTCCTTCGCAATCAGCGCACGTGCAAACAGCGTATTCTGCTCCAGGTACAGGTGATGGATGTCATCCGGTATAAACGGCAGCAGGCTGGTTATGTAACCGAGCGGCCCATGCAGCCTGGCACCCAGACCACGGATGTTTTCGAACCCTACCCGGTTGGAAGATACATGGAATCCCAGTGTGACCAGCGCACCTGTGCCCGTTTCAGAGCCATAGGTGTAAGGGACCTTCTGCCAGGTACCCACCTTGATATCTGCCGGCATAACATCCTTCGGCACAATGAAGGTGTAGGGTTCACGATAAACAATAATGGAACGCGCAATACTGTAGGGATCATTCGGATCATCAAACGGTATCCAGGAGTAAACAGCAATATTCTCCATGGGCAGACTCATTCCCAGGTTTATCCGGTTGCGCCTGACGACCCTTGCCAGCACATCACCGGAGCCGCACAGGGCAATGCCCTGGTCCCGGACAGTAATCGCCATCAGTGAAAACAACCGGATGATCGTGATGCCATCCTGCGCTCCGGCCAGAAAGAACTCTTCAATCATGTCTTCGGGAATTTCTACCGCCCGCGGCGCATCACACCACCATGGACGGCTGTCGAAGTCCGGTGACCGGTAAACCGAGAGATCGAGATCCTTCAAAAACTGCTGCACCGCAGGATAACGGGCATTGTCATCCCACCCGGCCGCAAACACCGGCAGCACCCCGGTCAGCAGCACGACACACAGCATCCGGCGAATGCTAGAAACCATAGCGCATCGCCGCATAGACATTGGTGTTTTTCTCGAATTGCCCGAAGAAGGTGTAATCCTTGTCACCATAAAACACGTTGGCGCCTGCCTCCAGCAGCCAGCTGTCATCCAGCTTGTACCTGGCCCGGGGCCGCAGGTAACCGTCGTTGTCTGAAGGTGAATGAAAGGCAAACATGGAAAGCTCGAGATTCTGGTGCATCAACAGCTGCGTCAGCCGCACGGTTACCACGTGCCGGTCCTCGTCGGCCTCGGGAACACCCGGCGGCAGGTTGTCCCGGTAATTGTCATGGTCTTTCATGTACTCCAGGTAATACTGGATACCGCCGGTCAGTTCATGCGCCACCTCGCGCTCATAGCCTGCGAGCACCCGGTATTCGCCGTTACGTATAAACGGGTTCTTGCCATCACTGTTATCCCTGGAACGGTAATCACCGATCTCCAGGTTACCGAGCCCACCGGCGAAATTTCCGCGGATACTTGCACCGAATACCGTTAGTTCCGGAAAAATGGCATCACCGGCTTTCGGATCAAACCCGGCCGGACTCTTCCAGTAACCATCATAGGCATAGAGCGCAACCTCGTAACTGCCCAGGAGCCGGTAGGCACGGACTGCAACCTCGTCATCACCAAGCCAGTCATCGGGAATCGTTTTTTTAAGTACATCACTATCACCCGTCCGTTTCCCCCTGGCCTGGTTGAAGAAAGAAATTCTATCGCCATCGATAAAACGGTCTGTATCAAAGCGCGGGGTATAGGCAACATCGAGGTTGACCAGAGGACTAAAAAAAGAAAGCTTCAGGGCATCCGATGGCGCTTTCAGGTACTCGATATCACGCCCGATGAAAAATGACTGCCAGTCCTTTGGAAACATGTCATTGATGAATATCAGGTCACCGGTCCCCCAGGTCAGGATCTGGCGGCCGGCCTTGATATCGACCGAATCGCTCAGGGTGGCGATATAACTGGCCTCGCGCAGGTCGAGTACTCCCTTGCCACGTTCCAGATTTACCTGCTGCTGCTCCTGCAACGGGTCAGCCAGCAGGTCGACAACCAGTTTGTAAGCCCGGTCATCCAGGTCCCTGAAAAATTCGAGCTGGACCCGGGTTTCAGCCAGCGTTGCGGTATCTTCCTCGGGATCATTCTGCGTCCGCACACCGCCGCGGACATCCACAAACCCCGTCATGATCAGGGGCGCGCCTTCGATTTGCAGCGCCCAGTCCACCTCCGGCTCCGGTTGCGGCCGAACATCGCCAGCCGCCGCCTGCACCGGTACCGCCAAACAGGCGATCACCAGGCAGGCTGCGCCCTCCTTCATGCCGCCTGTGCACATCAGCTGTCCTATTGCAGGTATTTCCTCGGCGGATTACGCAGGTAACGTTCTGCGAACACCTTCTCGTCCAGTTCCACATCGTAACGTATGTTTGAAAACGTAATCGTGGTCTCACCCTTGATATGTGAATCACTGATACGTGCCCGGGTGGCCGTCGGATGTCCCTGGATCGTCTCGACAGTCAGTGCTTCATAGACCCGGTACACTGCGCCGCTACGGTCGGTATATTCGACCTTCATGGGTATATAATTACTGCGGTCGATCCACACGGTGTACTCGGTGAATTCAACGGATTTCGGATCCTTCGGCGTATTCTTCATGACAAAATGCCTGGCTGTCGTCTCAACCAGCTCGTGAATATCGTCATTGATGTTCCGGCCGGTCACATCTTCATAGAAATAATGTGAACCGACGAAGCTGGTGCGCTTGTCACTGTCGGCAATGCGCTTGACCAGATCCAGTGCCGGCAGATACAGCCATCGATCGTCTACCTTGTCGGGGTTCTTCCAGACCAGGAAGGCCGTTTTGTTCAGGTCGGCCGGCCGGTGAAAGTAGACATAGGACTTTTGCGTGGTGCAGCCATCAGGATCCGTGTCTACTCGCAGCATGGTTGCCTGGCGCATGCGTTCGCCCCCCTTGTCATCCTTGATGACTATCAGCACATCCGCCCGACCCGAGTCTCCAGGGTAATAGGCAGCACAGTTGGAGCTGTTGACAATCTCTTCTACCGATGGCGCAGCACTTTCAGGCTGTGCGTCCGCCGCTACCGCTGCAGTTACAAAGGTCATGATTAGTGCAACTGTGGAACAACTGATTCTTGAGTATTTCATGTTATGTCTCCCTTACCGGTTTGTTTGACCTTCTTCTGATACACCTACTACTTGCAGATAATACCTGTGGAACCTCTGATGAATTCGATGTTCCCTGTAGCATAACCGGGCCCCGGATCATGCCTGGTCCGGCTGCAACCCGCTCGCTGCCTGCCGGAACACCCGTCCCTGCAACGTGGTGATCAGTGCCGGCAGAATCACCAGGGTTGCAATCCCCGCCATCAGCAGGATAGACGCGATAAACAGGCCCACGGTCTGATAGGGAACCAGCGGTGCCGCCAGCAGTGGCAGGAACCCGACACCGTTGACCACCGCATTGCGGGTAATCGCGCGCGCCGGTTCCGCGAAAACCAGTGGAATGGTCTCTGACCAGCTGCCCGTGCGATCATGGAGCATGCGCGTGCGCGTGACGAAGTGAACCGCATAATCAACCGCCAGCCCGAGACTCAGGGACGACAGCACGGCAATTGGCATGTCATAGTCCTTCCCGATCAGCCCGATCACTCCATACATCAGCCCGATAGTGACAGAAAGCGGCACCATGCAAAGCAGGCCCCACAGAACGGAACGAAACAGCAACGTCATCATCAGGAATACAACCACGAAACTGCCCGACAACGCATACAGCATGCCGTTCACCATCTTCTCCTGCCAGATAACGTTTAGATAGTTAAGGCCGAACCAGCGGTGCGCCAGCGCATAGGGGGGCGGGTTCTCGGCAACGAACCGGTCAATCGCCGCCACGACCCGGGACATATCCCGGTTATCACCGCTTTTCATCTGCACCCAGATACTGGCCGTGCGAAAATCCGGTGTCACAAAATGCCACAGGTCCTGGGGTCGATGGCCGCTCTGGAAGGTAAGCATGGTCTGCGCCACTGCATCCGGCGAGTCCGGGATCCGCAAATCCTGTTCATCACCGGTATGTAATTCGCGATTGACGGTTTCGACAATATCGACCACGGAGTTGCTCTTGCCGACAACGCCGGTGGTCAGTAAATGCTGCTGCAGGCGCTTAATATAGGCCAGTGCATCAGGCTGCTTGAAGACATGCCCGGCCTGGCGCTCGCGATCAATCAGCAACAGGGCATCGAACCATGCATCGGCAGGTTCCTGGCGTTGCCCGCGCCTGGAGTCCACAAAGGACTCGAGCTGCTGTAACAGCTCCTGCCGTGTCGCTGCCGAACCCGCCAGGCGCAATACCTCCTTCTGCAACAGACCGTATACCCCGGTCGAACCTGCCGCCGCTCCTGTCCCGGCATTCCTGCGAGTCTCCATGCGTGCTGCCAGTGCCAGCGCATACTCTACAGGTGATGTATCTGTGTCCGGAGCGGCGAGTGCCAGGTAGGCCATGTAGGTCCCGCCAAAATGTGCATTCAAGATACGGTCTGCAACCCGGATTTCATGGTCCGGCTCGAACCACCGCACCGGGTTGTCATTGATAACGATCTGTGAAATTCCGTAAACCGCGACTATGCTAGCTGCGCTGACACCCAGGATCACGAACCTGGCATAGACGCTGGTCTGGCGCCCGGTCCAGGCGAGCAAGCGGGTAATAAACGGCGCTTTACCGCCCGTATTGCGGGTAAATGCCGCGCCGTAACCCTGCAGCGATTCCCGCGACATCAGCATGATGCATGCCGGAATAAAGGTGATGGTAACCAGCCAGGCAACCATTACCCCGATCGCAACAAACAGGCCGAACACCTGCACTGGCGGTATCGGGGTCAGTGCAAGCGACAAAAAACCGGCCGCAGTAGTCAATGAGGTAAACAGCATCGGCCGGAAAAGCACATCCATCACGCCGGTAACGGTGTCCCGCCGGTCCTTGCTGTCATCGTACCGGTCAAAGAATTCGGACAGTATGTGGATGGAATCCAGCACTGCAATCGGCATGATAAAGATCGGGATCATCGAACTCATGATGTGGACCGTATTGCCGGTAGCGACCAGCAGCCCCATGGCAACAATGACTGAAACCATGGCCACCCCCATCGTCGCGGCCACGAGCACAACCCGCTTAAAGAAATAAAACATCAGCAGGCTGACGACAATCATGGCAAGCGGGGCGGAGACTGCCATCTGGATAAACATTTCCACGCCGAACTGGTCTTCCGATACCGGGAGACCGGTGATGTAATAGCGTTCGTCGCCGTCGAAGCCGGCGATCATTTCACGCAGCTTGCCGGCCACCTCGTAACTTTCGTCCTTGGATGTCAGGGGGATGTAGAGGGCCAGGGCGGCCCCGTCATCGGAAATGACCGTGTCGTCAAGAAACGGGATGCGCCGGGCTTTTTCCCGGACCGCCAGCGCCTCGGCGTCCGTCGCGGGCGGGCGATCCATCAGCCATTCAAACCTGACCGCCCCGGGTCCTGCCTGTTCGATATTATCGACATCCTGCGGGGTAATGATGTCGCCAATGACAACACCGGTACGGCTTCCCGGCTGATCCGGGTCCGGGGCGCTCAGCGTCTTGGCATACTCTCCCAGCCGGTAAATCCTGCCGAGTGAATCCCTGTTAAAGACACCGTCCGGATGGTGCTCATTAACGATGCCGAGTACCACCATGTCATACAGGGAAAAGGCACGTTTCATTTCATTATGAAATACCCGGGCCGGCTCGTCCCGCGACAGCATATTTTCCGGGTCGGTATCAACCTTCAGCGGATGCAGTCCCGTGAAGGTGTCTGGCCAGAGGCTGGGGAGTGCCACAATGGCAAGCAACGTCAATGAAACCAGGAGCAGCACCCGGCCAACCATCCCTGGTTTATCAACGCTGTATGAGATGAGCCAGTCCATGTTGTTATTAGTCAGCTATCCTCCCCGCACCCAACCAGCATAGTACAAGCAGGGGAATATGCAATTCAGGGGAACCCGGGAGTTCAGGGCTGTACTTGCCGGTATGGATGCCAGGTGTAGTACTTGGGAAAGGAATCCAGTCGCAGGTGCAGCCAGTATACCCCGAGCCCGGCGGTGCTCACCCATAGCGGTCGCTCCGAGAGCCGCCCGGTTACACATTCCCCCACGCGCTGCCACAACGCCTGTTGCTGTGCCGCCGGGGCATTGCGCACAAATGTCGCGAGATGCGGATACACCGCATCATCTCCCTGCGGACACGGGGCAACCAGCAGTGCGTCTCCGCCCAGGTTGGGAAAGTCGGCGACCATCTCGCCGGTGGAATCAAAGTAGTCTGCAAAAGCTGCGCGGTCTGCACTCACCCCGGCAAGTGCCGGACTGTCCACCACCACGCACTCGAACGGTTGTTCGAGGGTGGCGCGAGTCACCGGGGGTGTTTCCCAGAAACAGGCTGCAAATGGTGCGTCCGCCAGCAGCCGGTTGAAAAAGGTGCGGAACCCCGGATCCGTGCACCAGCCCGCCAGCACCGCGGCATACGACAGCACCCCGTTGTCCGCGTGAATGGCCAGCTGCTGAACGCGGCCGCCATCCTGTGATTCAATGCTGGTGTTCCACATTAACCCGGCCTGCAGCCTATCTCTCCGGTTATTGGACTAGCGCACAGTTCACTATAGCGAATCCCGGTACTATTGACATTACATTATGTACGCAACGCGCTGTATTTGGTTGCATTTCAGGCCGGATTAGTCCAAAGTTTGCCCCTGAGTGACCAACGGAGCCGTAAACATGAAACACCGTCTCATGCTTTGCTGTCTGTCGACCACCCTGCTCATTGCGGCAGCCGTCGCCGCCAACGCTCCCCTGAAGCTCGCAAAACCGGACCCGGGCAGCCGCTCCGGCCAACCCGTCAGTGCCGACAGCTGGTCCAAACTGAACCCGAAAAAACTGGTGCTGCGCTCGGCCGCCGCGCTGGTGGTGGACAGCCACGGTAACGTGGTCTACGCCAAGGAGAGCAACAAGACACTGCCGATTGCCTCGATCACCAAGCTGATGACCGCGATGGTGATCCTGGACAGTTCACTGTCCATGGATGAACCAATCAAGATCAACAAGCAGGACCGTGACCTGATTCAACTGACCGGCTCACGCCTGAAATACGGTGCAACACTGCCGCGCCGGCAAATGTTGCAACTGGCATTGATGGCCTCCGAAAACCGGGCCGCCAATGCCCTCGGCCGCACCTGGCCCGGTGGCAAAAAAGCATTCGTCAGGGCAATGAACAAAAAGGCGCGGGCGCTGGGCATGCAGTCTGCCCGCTTTGCCGACCCGGCCGGACTGGATCCCGGCAACGTGGCCTCGGCACGCGACCTGGTGAAGATGGTACAGGCCGCATCAAGCTACCCGTTCATTCGCAAGGCCACCACGACAAAGTCCGTCAGCGTGCGCCCGTACAAGCGTCGCGGTGAACTGCGCTATGGCAACACCAACCGCCTGCTGAAGAACAAGGCGTGGACCATCCAGCTCAGCAAGACCGGTTACCTTAACGAGGCCGGCCGCTGCCTCACCATGCAGGCAAGGATCGCCGATGAACCGCTGGTGATCGTACTGCTGAACTCGTTTGGCAAGCTGACGGATTGAATCCGGGGTAGACACCTAGCTTTTTGTTACTTCGTACGCCTCAGCGGAATTACATTGTCCGGCAGGTCGGGTTCCGGCTCGGATTCGACCAGGCGCTGATTCGTGTCCCGCTCTCGACCGCGCAACCGGAACTTGCCCGCAGCGGCGGCGAGGGTGGTGGATTACCTGGCGCGCTATAATCGCGCCAACATCACCCTGCAGGTGCGCGCCAGGATCATCGAGCAACTGCATGACGGTGTGCCGAAACAGGGGAGCATTGCGGGTACCCTGAACGTCAGTCTGCGCAGCCTGCAACGCCGGCTGAAAGCAGAGGCAACCAGTTACAAGGCACTGCTGGAAGACACGCGCGAACAGCAGGCGCTGGACCGGGAAGTCGCCGGTGGAATTCCGGGGCATGACAGACCCGGGTCAGAGCAGCCCGGTGTAGCGCAGGCCAATCAACGCCAGCCGCCCAGGAAACCACGCAGCCCGTTCTCCGGAATAAACTTGCTCACAGCCGGGCCGATCGCCGATCCCGCTACCACCCCGACCAGCAATATCCCCAGCATCGGGAAATCCAGCTCGATGCCAAGACGGACGTAATTGCTGATCGAGGTGATCGAGTGCATCAGGATAGCCAGTGCCGAGGTGCCGGCGATGACGTACATCGGCAGGCGCATTACGATGCTCATGAAAGGCACCAGCAGGAACCCGCCCCCGACCCCGAGGGCTGAGGACAATACGGCGATTCCCATACCGGCAACCAATGGCACCCAGGAACTGAACGCAAACTCTTCATCACCAAACCGGAACACGAAGCGCTGCAATGTAGCCTGCAGGCAGACAACCCCCTTTTCACACAACTCCCCGCCGCTCTTTACCTGGCGCTCGAACGTCTCGGCCGCCCGCATGGTCCGGGTCAATACCCCGGAAGCGGAACTGCTGCGGAAGATCTGCCAGCCAAGCTGCGCGGCGATGAAAAACACCAGTACGGCGAACACCGGCTTGAACACCTGCATGTCAGACAGCCAGCTGTGCGACACGGTACTGCCCAGCAAGGCTCCGAGGACGCCGCCCGCCCCCAGCAACAACGCCAGCCGGTAAACTACCCGGCACTGACGCATGTAGAGCGGCACGGCAATCAACGGGGTCACCAGCGTCATTGCCTGCGCCATCGGTTTTACCAGGTTCGGGTTCCCGATACCGAATACGGAAATCATCCCCACCGAGGCCAGGATGCCGCCGGCGGCGCCGACGGTTGAGAACACGAAACCGACCAGGCTGCCCCACGCCAGCAACTGCCAGACCGGGACCACGATATCGGCGACTTCAAAAACCATTCAGCCGGCACCCTGCGGCCAGAACGCCAGCCCCATGCGCAGCAAACCGGCGGCCAGTAGCAGGTTGCCGGCGAGCAACAACAATGGTGCTGCAGATACGCCCTGCTTCAAAACATCACGCAGGCCGATCCCGGCGGCAATGGCGGTGACCAGGAAACCGAACTCACTCATCAGCAGGGCGGTTAGCAAGGGCATCCCCTCCCCGGCAGCGGTGGTGCCAAAACGCAGCAGCAGCAGGCTGAACACGATGCCCAGCCCGAGCGCGAGCCATGGATAGGAAAGTTTCACGGTGTGCTACTGGCGCACGTGGCGCACCACGTTCAGCCCCAGCAATGCCAGCGGTGTGCCGTGCAGGAACAGGTCAAAGATATCGATCGGTTTCACCAGCGTGCCGTCGACCAGCATTTTCAGTTTCTCCCACAGGTGCGGTTCAGGTGAAAACGGCGCCAGCGCCAGGAACACGGCCACTGGCAACAGCACCACCAGCGGGATGTTATCCAGCCACTTCATGACATGCTCCCTTGTATATGATCAGTATACGGACAGGTGCATCCTACGCACCCCGACCGGCAAAACCAACAAGCCCGGTCCCTCCCCAATCGGGGGAGTGCCAGCGACAGGGGGCTCCCGTAAAATAACCGCGATGAAAAACCGGCTACCGGAAACCAACCATGCGACTTTTCTTTAAATACTTTTTCAAAATCATCCACGTCATTGTCGGCCCCGTCCTGCTCGGGCTGGACCGGCTGACCCGTCCGCAGGGCATCGAGCGTACACCCGGGGAACAGCAACGCGTCGATGCACAGACGCAACACCTGGTGATGTACCAGTTCCTGTCCTGCCCGTTCTGCATCAAGACGCGGCGCGCCATCCGGCGCCTGTCGCTCAACATCGAGACCCGCGATGCACTGCATCATGCCCCCAGCCGCCAGCAGTTACTGGAACAGGGCGGCCAGATCAAGGTCCCGTGCCTGCGCATCACCAATGCCGACGGCAACGTGGAGTGGCTGTACGAATCGAACGATATTATTCAGTACCTGCAAAAAAGTTTCGCATAGAGCGGCAAACTCAGTTCTGCCACACCGCCAGACCCTGGTCACGCAGCCAGTCCGCCAGCGCCGACTCCTGCTCCGCATCACTGAACCCTTCCCCGTCGAACCCTTCCAGCAAATCCAGCGCCAGTTCAACACCGTACTCGCGCGGGTACCTGCTGCTGCGGTAACCGGACATGTGCTGCTCGAAGCGGTCACCCGGCTCGTGGATGGTCATACCGACATACACGCACGGCATGCCCTCGATGTAACCCGGGTTCTCCTGGCGAAAGCGCTTGTCCCATAACACTTCGGGGTTGAGTGTAATGACATAGAGGTTGCGACCCTTGCGCCGCTTCGCGGCACGTCGGGCCTTGTCCTGCCACTCGAGTATCTTTTTATCCCTCGCTTCGTCTTTCATTTTAGGGTAGTTGCAAGGAAAAGATCATCGATGTGTCGTCATTGCGAGGAACAAAGGGCAACGAAGTAATCTCCAAACGACTGTATAAAAATCAAAAAGATTGCTTCGCTACGCTCGCAATGACAGGATTTACGAATAAATCAGAGTTTCCCTAAAACTCGAACTCCATGCTCTGAAACACCTGCCCCGCATTGCGCCTGGCCAGGAACTCCGCGGTCGGCAAATGCATATACGGCGACTGATCGATTTCATAGGCCTCCTGCAGCGACCCGCCGTTCTCGATCACCGCG
>QIFB01000196.1 GCA_003230545.1 Gammaproteobacteria bacterium
TCGATATCACCCACCTGGGACTCGTTGCTCCTGGGGCGAACGTACAGGCGGATGCACTCGGGCAACCCGCAGGAGCCATTGCTGCTCATGACCCGCACCTGGTAGAGGCCCTCCTTGGAGTCATTCCAGTTCTTGCTGGAATAGCCCAGGTCACGCAGATCCTGAGAGTAGCTGTTGTTCTCGGTAAAAAATGTTTCCTGCTGCTGCATGACCTCCATAATGGTGGTCTTGGCATCGGCCCGGCGTGACTTCACCACCTGGTTACGGAATGATGGCAGTGCAATGCTGGCCAGCAGGGCAACGATCGCCAGGGTGGCGAGTACCTCTACCAGGGTAAAGCCCTGTGCGCGTTTATGTTTCATGGTGGTTCTCCTGCAGTATCACGGGGTAATTTCACTTTGCCATCAATTATTTGGTATGTAACAGCCGGTTAATAGCAAGTGGCAGGGTCACCGATTACCGGCGGGCCCTTCTTTATATATTCGACCGGAAATCCAGGAACTTTAGCGGGATGTGCAGCGGGTTTCAGAAGGGAATAAAAAAGGCCGGTGACGGGGGCTCAAGTCATGCCCGTCACCGGCTCCTGATCTTTCAGGGCTGTATGCCGTACGTCAGCTGGTCAGAACCCTCCGTACCCCAAAGCCAAGCAGGCCGATGCCGAGCAATGCCAGTGTGGCGGGTTCCGGTACCTCGCTGCCGGTCCTGGCTTCCAGGGTAACTTCTCCCGAAAATTTAAATATGGCTTTCTCAAGCCCATCGATCCCCAGATAGCTCATCAGGTAATTGGCCGGCTTGGGCGCGAGCCCTCCAATCGCGAAACCATGCGCCGAGGCATTATCGATTTCAGTTGCTTTAACATACAGAAAACCGAAACCCGGCTCGATGATCGGGCCGCCTAAAATGTTGCCCACGATGTAATCAATGTCACTCTGATATATCGTTTGTTCGCCCAGCGGTATAGGCGCCCCGGGAGAGAAGGTCTTGTCAAAATTTACATTGCCGCCGTTCGTATACCCCTTTCCATAAATATTAATTTGGTAGTCCAGTGTATATGAGGCCCGCTCTCCGACTGGAATGTCGATGGGGTCCAGCCACCACTTGGCACCGGCGATGAGACCAAGGTCCTTTTGATAGCCACCAATTCCCTGGAACCCAAGCGTCGTAACATGCGGATTGAGTACCGTTGCATGGATCCCCGCTGTAAACAGCAGTGCAGGCAGTGCGCACAGGATGGACAGGATAAATTTTTTCATTTCATATTTTTTCATTTCATACATTCCCTATCAGGTTGAATAGCAGGTCTCACTATAGTCTGAGCAAATTCCATACCGTATACGATAACTATATGTATTCATTAAATAAATTATACATCCGAGGATTGCCTACAATAACGGAGTGTATAAAACCTGGACAGCAACCAAGGGTGATCCGGCCGCGTGGACCGCAAAAACAGGCTGGTGAATTCTGTAACTTATTGGGAAATATAGAGTCTAGTTCTTTTTGATGTCCTGCAATCCGCTTTGCGAGAGTGTACAAAATACTGACAGTCGTGGTACAGGCAGACCGGTAAGCACCCTATAGGAATTTTATGGAGGTGGTGGGCCCGGAAGGACTCGAACCTTCGACCAAGGGATTATGAGTCCCCTGCTCTAACCAACTGAGCTACAGGCCCTTTTTTAAAGCGGAGAGAAACGGCTGCACAGCCTTTGGATCACTATTCTATTTCAAGAAAACTGCGCAACGGCTCCGAGCGGGTCGGGTGGCGCAGTTTGCGCAGTGCCTTGGCCTCGATCTGGCGAATACGCTCGCGGGTGACATCGAACTGCTTGCCGACTTCTTCCAGCGTGTGATCGGTGTTCATGTCGATACCAAAGCGCATCCTGAGCACTTTCGCCTCACGCGGCGTCAGGCCGGACAATACACCCTGGGTCGCCTCCTTGAGGCCTTCCATGGATGCGGAGTCGATCGGTGAGGCAATATTGATGTCCTCGATGAAGTCACCCAGGTGTGAATCCTCGTCGTCACCGATCGGGGTTTCCATGGAAATCGGTTCCTTGGCGATTTTCAAAACCTTGCGCACCTTGTCTTCCGGCATGTCCATGCGCTCGGCGAGTTCCTCCGGCGTCGGCTCGCGGCCGATCTCCTGCAGCATCTGGCGGGAGATGCGGTTGAGCTTGTTGATGGTCTCGATCATGTGCACCGGGATACGAATGGTGCGTGCCTGGTCCGCAATGGAGCGGGTGATTGCCTGCCGGATCCACCAGGTCGCGTAGGTTGAAAACTTGTAGCCACGCCGGTATTCGAACTTGTCGACTGCCTTCATCAGGCCGATGTTGCCTTCCTGGATGAGGTCCAGGAACTGCAGACCGCGGTTGGTGTACTTCTTGGCGATCGAGATTACCAGCCGCAGGTTGGCCTCGACCATTTCTTTCTTGGCGCGGCGCGCCTTGGCCTCGCCGATTGACATGCGGCGGTTGATGTCCTTGATCTCTGCAATCGGCAGGTGTGCATCTTCCTGGACTGCGATCAGCTTGCTCTGGGCGCGCCGGATTTCATCACGATAATGTGCCAGCTGAGATGAGTATTTATGTCCGTCACTGATTTGTTCATCGACCCAGTCAAGGTTCGATTCGTTATCCGGGAACGAGGTAATGAAGTCCCTGCGCGGCATGCTGGCCCGGGTGACGCAGATTTCCATAATGGTGCGCTCATGGGTACGGATCCGGCTGATGGTACGGCGCAGGTTGGCCGTCTGGATATCCACAATACGCGGCACCAGCTTCGGAGCGACAAATTTTTCCTCCAGCTGTTTGCGCAGTTTCTGGATCCTGGCCTTGTTTTTACCGCCTTTCTGGATGGCCCTGAGCAGCTGGTTATAGATCTTGTCCATTTCGCCGAACAGGATGCGCGCCTCTTCCGGATCGGGACCCGTATCAACGACTTCTTCTTCCTTGTCCTTGTCGTCCGTTGATGAGTCGGCATTGGCTTTGTCCGTTGATGAGTCGGCATTGGCTTTGTTGCCTGTATTGGCGGGCGGTTGAATCGCCTCGTTATCTGCATCAGGATCGACAAAGCCGCTGATCAGGTCATTGAGGCGCATGTCCTCCGAGGTGACACGTTCATAGCCACGCAGCAGTGTTGCTGTCGATTCGGGATAGGCGGCCAGTGCCAGCAGGACCTGGTGCAGACCATCTTCAATCCGCTTGGCAATGACGATTTCACCTTCGCGGGTCAGCAGTTCCACGGTCCCCATCTCGCGCATGTACATACGCACCGGGTCCGTGGTCCGGCCAAACTCGCTGTCAACGGTGACCAGCGTGGCGGCGGCTTCCTCGGCTGCATCGTCATCGGCGGTATTCTTGGTACTGGCGAGCAGCAGCGAATCGGCATCCGGGGCGACTTCATGCACCAGGATCCCCATATCGTTGATCATGCCAATGATGTCCTCGATCTGCTGCGGATCGACAATCTCCTCGGGCAGATGATCATTGACCTCGGCATAGGTCAGGAAGCCCTGTTCCTTGCCTTTTTCGATGAGCAGTTTCAGTCGTGACTGTTGAGCTTGATCCATAGTTGTCCGCAGGCATTCAGGATGCCAATCACCATTTTCCAAAGGGGATAAGTCAATCCACCAGTATAGTCGAAGATATGGAGGTCGGCCAAGTGAAAATCAATGGTCAGCGCTCCATTGTTGACGCTTGGCGCTCCGCCTACCGTTCCTGAAGTAGCTCCTTAAGCTCCTGTTTTTCTTCATTATTCAGGGTTCGCCGGGTTTCGTCCTCAAGCAGCTGGCTGATGCGCTGCTCGGCCAGCATGCGGACAATTTTCCCAAGATGGCCATGCAACTCGGCGGCCAGGTCAAGGTTTTCCGCCAGCGGCGTCCACTGGGCCAGCCGGCTCAGGTGGCGCGCCGCATCACGGCCGCGCCAGTGCTCGAGGATGGATCCGGTATTCAGACCCGGCTGTCGCTTGAGAAGTTCAAACAGTTCAGCCAGCAGCGGGATACCCGGTAACAATTCGGAGGACGGGAACGGTAATGCTTCCAGTTGCTGCGCCAGTTCCGGCTGGTGCAGCAGGATGGCGATGGCCTCGCGGACCGGGGATTTTCCACCGTGTTGCACTGGCGACGGCACCCGGCGGGGCGCCCCTGCCTGATCCTGCCGCGCCGGTTTTACCAGCCGCTCTTCGAGCCGGGCGACATCGGTCCGGGCAAGTATTGCCAGCTGCTCGACCATGAGCTGGCGAAACACGCTGTCGGGTAATCTTGCCAGTAGCGGGCGTGCCTGGTCCACCAGCCGCGCCCGTCCATCGATGCTGTCGATATCCAGTTCACTGGCGAGGTGATCAAACAAAAAATCTGACAGGTGCACCGCGCCTCCGATTTGCTGCTCGAACGGTTGTTTGCCGATCTGGCGTACCAGGCTGTCCGGATCTTCACCCTCGGGCAGGAACAGAAACCGGGCCTCGCGGCCGTCGCGTAACACGGGCAGGGTGTTTTCCAGTGCCCGCCAGGCTGCTTGCCGGCCGGCGCGGTCGCCGTCAAAACAGAACACCACTTCCGGTGCCGCGCGGTAGAGGCGCTCCAGGTGTTCGGGCGTTGTGGCTGTTCCCAGCGTGGCGACGGCGTAATTGATATCGAACTGCGCCAGTGCCACCACGTCCATGTAACCCTCGACCACCAGCAGGCGATCCAGCTTGCGCATTGCCTTGCGTGCCTCGAACAGGCCATAGAGTTCCTGGCCCTTGTGAAATACGCTGGATTCGGGACTGTTCAGGTACTTGGGCGTGTCATCACCAAGTACGCGCCCGCCAAAGCCGATGGTGCGTCCACGCCGGTCGTGGATGGGGAACTGGATCCGGTCGCGGAAGCGGTCATACACGCCGCTGGCGTCGGTGCGCTCGATCACCAGCCCGGTTTCCTGCAACCCCTGGCGTGCAGTGGCGTCCGTTCCCAGTGCCGTCAGCAGGTTGTCCCAGCCCGGCGGTGCGAAGCCGATACCGAAGCGCGCGGCAACGTCGCCACTCAGGCCGCGCTGCTTCAGGTAGTCAACGGCACGCCCGGCCTGCGAATGGTTGCGTAACTGTTGCTGGTACCAGGCGGATGCTTTCTCCAGCAGTTCATACAGTGGTTGCGTGGTGGATTGTGTACCGGTTTCAAAGCCGGCCTCGCGTGGCACCTCGAGTCCGGCCATGTGGGCAAGGTCCTCCACGGCCTCGACGAAATCCATGTGCTCGAATTCCATCAGGAAACTGATGGCCGTGCCGTGGGCGCCGCAACCGAAGCAGTGATAGAACTGCTTCACCTGGCTGACGGTAAACGAGGGGGTTTTCTCGTTATGGAACGGGCAGCATGCCTTGTACTCGCGCCCGGCCTTTTTCAATTGCACGCGTGAATCGATGACCTCAACGATATCCGTGCGTATCAGCAGGTCATCGATGAACATCTGGGGAATGCGGCCAGCCATGGGGCTAGGTTAAAAGGGTTTGCGTTCCAATGAAAGTAACAGCACGTAGCCCGGATGGAGGTCGCAGGCCGGAATCCGGGTAAGCGGTCCCGCCTCAATCCCGGATTCCGCTGCGCTCCATCCGGGCTACACGGTTTTATAAAACCAGTCTGAAGTGTTCAGCCCAGGCGGGTCTTGATCAGCGCGCTGACGGCGCCCATGTCGGCACGGCCCTGCAGCTTCGGTTTCAGTTGACCCATGACCTTGCCCATGTCCTTGATGGTACTTGCCCCCGTGTCGGCCATGGCGGCATCGATCAGGGCGTTGATTTCGGTCTTGCTCAGTTGTTCGGGGAGGTATTCCTGGATGAGAGTGAGCTCGCCGGCTTCCTGTGCCACCAGATCATCACGGCCGGCCTTTTCAAACTGACTGATGGACTCACGTCGCTGCTTGACCATCTTGTCGAGTATCACCGTGATCTCGGCATCACCGGACTCGACCCGTTCATCGACTTCCTTTTGCTGGATGGCGGCCAGGATCAGACGAATGGTCCCCAGCCGGGATTTTTCGCCGGACCGCATTGCATCCTTCATGTCCTGCTGAATGCGGTCCTTGAGGGACATACGGGAAAGATCTATGCGGGATCAGTAAAGACGGACGCGGCGTGCGAGTTCACGGCTGACTTTCTTCTGGGTGCGCTTGACGGCGGCGGCCTTCATGCGCTTGCGTTCCTGTGTGGGCTTTTCATAAAACTCGCGGCGACGCACTTCCGAAAGAATGCCGGCTTTTTCGCAGGCGCGCTTGAAACGGCGAATGGCGATTTCAAATGGTTCGTTATCTCTTACATGTACACTTGGCATAAAAATCCTGCTAATAAAAGCTTCCAAAAGGGTGGCGCATTTTATACAGGTCACCGCCAAAAGGCAAAATTACCTTGTTTAACAAGCCGCGCGGATTACCATAGGCGCATGCGTGTACTGGGAATCGAAACCTCCTGCGACGAGACCGGTGTCGCCATCTATGCAACGGACGGCGGGCTGCTGGCGCATGCCCTCTACAGCCAGATCGAGCTGCATGCCCGCTACGGCGGGGTCGTTCCGGAGCTTGCCTCCCGCGATCATATCCGGAAACTTTCTCCACTTATTCAAGAGGTTATTGACGAGTCCGGGGTAGAATCCATAGACGGGGTGGCCTACACCGCCGGCCCGGGGCTGGTGGGCGCGCTGCTGGTGGGGGCGCTGACCGGCCGCTGCCTGGCGTGGTCCCGGGGTGTCCCGGCGATGGCCGTGCACCACATGGAGGGTCACCTGCTGGCCCCGATGCTGGAGCCGGACCCACCCGGGTTTCCGTTCATCGCCCTGCTGGTGTCGGGCGGCCACTGCCTGCTGGTGGAAGTGACCGGGGTCGGCCGCTACCGGGTACTGGGGGAGTCCATCGATGATGCCGTGGGCGAGGCCTTTGACAAGACCGCCAAGCTAATGGGGTTGCCGTACCCGGGGGGGCCGGCGCTGGCACAACTGGCCCGGCAGGGGAACCCGGAGCGGTTTACCTTCCCGCGCCCCATGACCGACCGACCCGGCCTCGATTTCAGCTTCAGCGGACTCAAGACCTTTGCACTGAATACCTGGCGCGCGTCTGCGCAGGATGACCAGGCCCGTGCGGACATCGCACGGGCCTTCGAGGAGGCAGTGGTCGATACCATGGCGATCAAGTGCCGGCGCGCCGTGCGCCAGACCGGCATCCGCCAGCTGATCATCGCGGGTGGCGTCGGCGCCAACCAGCGCCTGCGCGCGCGGCTCGGTGACCTCATGGACGAAGAGAACGGACACATCTGCTACCCGCGGCCGGAATTCTGTACCGATAACGGTGCCATGATCGCCTATGCCGGCTGGCAGCGACTGCGGGCGGGTCAGTCCGCGCCGTTGTCCGTCAGTGTGACCCCGCGCTGGTCCCTGGAAGACCTCGAACCCGTGGAGCATGCGTAGCGATCGAAAATTCCCCGCGAGGCGCGGGTCCTACAAGGAGTTCAGGGATACAACGAACCGCAGGACCGGCCCCCGGTCGGGAATCATGTGTTCCCCGCGAGGCGCGGGTCCTACAAGGAGTTCAGGGATACAACGAACCGTAGGACCGGCGCCCCGCCGGGAACGGGTGACCGGTTATTTCCTGTCCGTGCCGATCCGGCCTTCGCGGCCCGCCAGCAGGTCGCGGATATTGGTGCGATGCCGCCAGAACAGCAGCGCGGTGATGATGACCATGACGCCGATAAACGCCGTTTCCGGCCGCAGCCACCAGAAACACAGCGGTGCCAGCAGCATTGCCGTCAGTGCGGCCAGTGAGGAAATGCGAAACAGCAGGGCCATGCCCAGCCAGATTGCGGCGACGGCAAGGCCAACCTGCCAGGACAGGCCAAACAGTACCCCGAGTGCGGTGGCGACCCCCTTGCCACCCTGGAATCCGAAAAACACCGGGTACAGGTGACCGAGGAAGGCGGCCAGTGCGGTCGCGGCAAGAATCACCGGGCCGGCGTGCAGTGCCTGTGCAATCATTACCGGCACCAGGCCCTTCAGCATGTCACCGGCCAGTGTCACGAACGCAGCTTTTTTGCCGCCGATGCGCAGCACGTTGGTGGCGCCGGGGTTTTGCGAACCCTCGGTGCGCGGATCGGGCAGACCCATCAGCTTGCAGGTGACAATGGCAGTGGATATGGAGCCGAACAGGTAGCCGCCCAGCACCAGCAGGATATCGACAATCATGGACGCCATTGAAATCGCAATGGCACGCGAGGTCAAGCATTCCGCAGAATTCCAGACGCCGGGTAGCTGGCCTTCGGGTTAACAACGCTCTATATTGACTGCACGTTTACAGCCGCAAATACCTATGGATATTATCTTTATCAGCGATCTTCGGATCGAAACCATTATTGGCATCTACGACTGGGAGCGCAAGGTCAAGCAGACCGTGAGCCTCGATCTCGAGATGGCTGCCGATATTCGCACGGCGGCTGCAACCGACAGCATCGATGATACCCTGAACTACAAGGCAGTCGCCAAGCGCCTGATTGCATTTGTCAGTGACAGCGAGTTCCAGCTGGTAGAAACCCTTGCCGAGAAGATTGCCGAAATTGTTATCGGAGAATTCAAGGTTTCCTGGTTGCGGTTGAAACTGCACAAACCGGGCGCGTTACGCGGTTCACGCGATGTCGGCATTCTGATAGAGCGCGGCAACGCGGACACCTGAGCACGTGCCGCAGGTGTACGTCAGCATCGGCAGCAACATCGAGCGCCGCATGCATGTCGCGTCGGCACTGCAGCTGCTGGCGCACGAATTCGGCACACTGGTGCAGTCCCCGGTGTACGAGAGTGCTGCCGTCGGTTTCGAGAGTGCACCGTTCTATAACCTGGTCGTGGGTTTTGAAACCGATATGGATCCGGGCGCTGTGCAGCAACGCCTGCACGCGATCGAGGACCGCAACGGCCGTGATCGCGGCGCCGGTCTGGGTGCACGCACCCTCGATCTCGATATCCTGCTGTATGACGATCGGGTGATGGACCAGGACGGCGTGGTACTGCCACGCGATGACATTACCCGCTATGCCTTTGTACTGCGGCCACTCGCCGAGATTGCCGGTTCATGGCGACACCCGGTTAGTGGTAAGCGTTTTGATGAACTGTGGGCAGGGTTCAATGATACCAGCCAGGTGTTGAAGCGGGTCGACTGGCCTGCAGACGCGATAGCGGATTGATAACCAGTGCGCAAGTTCGCCGTAAGCTGCTTACGGCGAACTTGCGCACTGGTCACTATCCAGGCCACGTCCCGATGTTGCTGCAGAAAACCGCATGAATGATTTACCGACACCGGCACCGCAGGCACTGGAGCTAAGTGAGCAGTTGGCAGATCTCATCCGGCGGGATATCGATAGCGCCGGTGGCGCATTGCCGTTCTCTGCTTACATGGAGCGTTGCCTCTACGCACCCGGACTTGGCTACTACAGTGCCGGTTCGAGAAAGTTCGGTGCTGCCGGTGATTTCGTTACAGCGCCGGAACTCTCGCCGCTGTTCGGTCGTTGCCTTGCGCAGACCTGCAGTTCGGTACTGGAGCAGGTGCAGGGTGGTGACATCCTTGAATTCGGTGCCGGCAGTGGCGCACTCGCGGTCGATGTGCTGGGCGAGCTGGAACGGCTGGGCCGACTGCCGGGGCGTTACCTGATACTGGAGCGCAGTGCCGAGTTGCGCGCACGTCAGCAGCAGCGGATCGCTGATCAGTTGCCACACCTGAGTGAACGTGTCAGCTGGCTGGATACCTTGCCGGAGCCCGGGTTTGGCGGTGTGCTGCTGGCCAATGAAGTGCTGGATGCCATGCCGGCCGAGCGCTTTCACTGGACCGGTACGACTATCGAGCAGTTCTTCGTCACCTGCAGCGACGCTGGTTTTGACTGGGACCTGCAGCCAGCGCAGGATGACGCGCTGGTTGCCGCCGTACAGGGTGTGCAGCAGGCGTGTGAGCTGGCAGCCGGGTATTGTTCCGAAGTCAACCTGTCGATCGCACCCTGGCTGGAAAGTGTGGGCGGCCTGATCGACAGGGGATTGCTGCTAGTGTGCGATTATGGTTATCCGCGGCACGAGTATTATCATCCGCAGCGCAACACGGGCACCCTGATGTGCCACTACCGGCACCGTGCCCACGATAATCCGTTGCTGTGGCCGGGACTGCAGGACATCACCACCCACGTGGATTTCACGGCTGTGGCTGAAGCCGCAACGAGTGCTGGTCTGGAGGTGACCGGGTTTACTTCCCAGGCCGGGTTCCTGCTCGACTGTGGTCTGGATGGGTTGCTGCAGGCCAGTGGCCCGGTGGGTTCGCCGGCCTATATAAAGGCGGCGCAGCAGGTAAAGCTGCTGACACTGCCGGGAGAAATGGGTGAGCGCTTTGCCTTTATCGGGCTGGCGCGCGCTGTTGACGGGCCGCTGCCGGGGTTTCGGCTGCAGGACATGCGCCATCGCCTGTAAGGGGATTTATGGATTTACTGCAGACCATCATGCTGGCCCTGGTGCAGGGGCTCACCGAGTTTCTTCCCATCTCGAGCTCCGCACACCTGGTACTCGTCCCGTGGCTGACCGGCTGGGAAGATCAGGGCCTGGCCTTCGATGTGGCCGTCCACGTCGGCACCCTGCTGGCCGTGGTGAGCTACTTTCGGCATGAACTGGTAAAGATGCTGGTTGACTGGCTGCAGTCGCTGGCCGGGGGCGAACGTACCACGGAAGCCGTACTCGTCTGGCTGGTGCTACTGGGCACTTTGCCGGCGGCATTGGCCGGGTTGCTCCTGCATGAGGTTATCGAGAGCGAGCTGCGTGGCCCGCTGGTGATCGCCACGACGACCATCGTATTCGGTGTCCTGCTGGGCTGGGTGGATCTGCGCAGCAAGCGGGTTCGTAATGAAACGACGTTGTGTGTTTCCGATGCGCTGCTCATCGGCCTGGCGCAGGTGCTGGCGCTGGTGCCGGGCACCTCGCGTTCCGGCATCACCATGACGATGGGGCTGGCCCTGGGTTTGACGCGCACCGCCGCTGTACGCTTTTCATTTCTGCTGTCGATCCCGCTGATCACGCTTGCCGGGGCTTACGAAACCGTCAAGCTGGTACAACTGGCGGAACCGGTGGCATGGGGCGTACTGTTACTGGGTACGGCGGTTGCGGCGATCAGCGCCTGGCTGTGTATCCATTTCTTTCTGCAACTGGTAGACCGTATCGGCATGCTGCCGTTCGTCATCTACCGGTTGTTGCTCGGCGTCTTCCTGCTCTGGATGTTCTGGTAGGACCGGCGCCTCGCCGGGAACGGTGAATATTCCCCGCGGGGCGCGGGTCAGGTAGCCCGGATGCCGGCGTTTCACGCCTCCATCCGGGCTACCTATTCGAAATCGCGTTGATGCGTGCCGCGCGCAGCGCCTCCCCGAGCGCCTTGCCACTGATCCCCTGCTGCTGCAGGGCGCTGCTGTCCACTGCCTGTACCGTTGCCAGTGCCTGTGCCAGGTATTCCCGGTTGAAATCCTCGCCGTGTGCGCGTGCATCGCTGGCACACACCTGCAGCAGTTCGGCAAAGCGTTCCGGACGGCGCAATGCATCGCTGTCTTCCAGCAGAGCCATTACCGACTTTGGCCCGAGCCGGTCTGCCGCCAGTAGCTGCCTGCGTTGTGCCAGTACCAGCTGCGCGAGTTCACGGTACGAATTCGGTAACCGCAGGCGCTCACACAGGGTATCGAGCGTATCCGTACCGAAGGTGCCCGGCTCCGGCCGGTCGATGTCGCACACCAGCCCGGCGAAACGTGCTGCCGGCTCCCGGCTGTCGGCAACGACCGCATCCATTGTGAGCAGCGGGCCGGCCTGTCCATGACCGCTGTCCGAGTCGGATCGGTACAGGGACCCGACTTCCGGGAACAGCCGCTCCAGTGCACCGCAACCCTGCAGCACCGTAAAGAAACGTGAAGGGGTCTGTTCAGGCAGCGCCTTGACCAGTTCGGCGCACACCCGTTCAGGGACCAGGTGATCAACCTCGCCGTTCCGCACCATTTGCTGCATCAGCGCGTTGGTAGCGTGCGCTACCTTGAAGCCCTGGTGCGCAAAGCGTGCGGCAAAGCGCGCGGTCCGCAGAATGCGCACCGGGTCTTCTGCAAATGCCGGTGATACGTGGCGCAGCACGCCGTCACTGAGGTCGGCTGCACCGTTACAGGGGTCGATCAGTTCACCGTCCGCGGTTTCCGCCATGGCATTGATGGTCAGGTCACGGCGTTGCAGGTCCTGCTCCAGCGTGATGTCAGCAGTCGCACAGGTCTCGAAACCGGTATAGCCGTGACCCGTCTTGCGCTCGGTGCGCGCCAGCGCATATTCCTCCTGCGTCCCGGGGTGCAGGAAAACCGGGAAATCCTTGCCGACCGGTCGGTAGCCCAGCTGCAACATTTCCTCCGGCGTACTGCCAACCACGACCCAGTCGCGTTCATTCACGGGCAGTCCGAGGCGCTTGTCGCGCACGGCACCACCGACCAGGTAGATTTCCATTCGGGCAGTCCGGCTCTATTGGCGTTTCGAATGCCGGCGAAAACGGTTGTAATGACCGCGCATGGTGCGTGCCGCGATATAATCCGGCACGATGGCATCGATCGGCACCGGGGCAATGCCGAGTTCCGGCAGGGCATTGTTATTGCAGATACTGTCATGTTGCAGGGAATAATAATTGTCCATGCTGAATGGCTTGCCCGGCATGAGACCGAGCGCCCGTGCCTGCAGTTTCGACAGGCCGTCGCCGAGTCCGATGACAGCGCGCTGCAGACCCAGCGTGTCCCGGGTGTACTCGACCAGTTGTTTCAGCGTGTAACTTGCGGGTCCGCACAGCTCGAGGCGTTGACCGAACGTGGTTTTATCCTGCAGTGCGAGACAGAACGCCTCTGCAACATCGCCGACATAGACCGGCGCAAACCGGCTGTTCGGGCAGGCCAGCGGGAATACCGCGGGGGTCAATTTCAGCAGGGTGGCAAAGCGGTTGAAGAAACTGTCACCGGGTCCGAAGATGACCGAGGGCTGGAAGCTGGTGACAACCAGTCCCTGGTAGTCGGCGGAATGTGCGTTTTTCTCTCCAGCACCCTTGGTCCTCAAATAGTGACTGTGTGGCTCGTTGGTGTCCGCATTGAGCGCGCTCATCTGCAGCATGCGCCCGACACCGCGTTCGATGGCCGTGGCAGCGACCTGTTGCGGCAACTCGGCATGCAGTCGCTTAAAGGTATTTTCCCTGCCACCGGTCTCGTTGAGGATGCCGACCAGGTTGATGACGGCAACGGCGCCCTCGAGGCTGTCTCCCAGCATGTCCGCGTTGAATATGTCCGCCTCGACCAGCCGGATGCCATGGTTGACCGTGAGGGCGCGGTGCCGCTCAGGCCGGCGGCTGGGTATCGTTACCCGGTAGCCGTGCCGGGTCAGCCGGTGGGCGAGGTGCCGGCCGACAAAACCGGTGCCGCCAAGGATGCAAACCGTGTTGTTTTTCATTGACTGTCCTGCTGCTGATTAACTCGTCATTGCGAGGAACGCAGTGACGAAGCAATCTCTTAATGATTATTGATTCTATATCAGGAGATTGCTTCGCTGCGCTCGCAGTGACCCGGATGCCTGCATTATCAATTCACCTGCATAAGTTATTGGAGAATCATTATACGGTTTTCAGGAACCGGATTGCGCGTAATGGTCTTCCGTGTATACCGCCGGCATGCGTTGCTGCATGCGCGTTAACGGCAGTTCCAGGCGCCAGTCATAGATGGCGTTGTACGCCAGTACGCGCTGCACGTACTGGCGGGTCTCCTGGTACGGGATGGTCGCCACCCAGGAAACGGCCGTCCGGGTGTCCTGTTCCGGGAGCCAGCGCCGCACCCGGTGCGGGCCGGCATTGTAGGCAGCGCTTGCGAGCACCGGGTTGTCCCCGTAGCGGTCCATGACCTCGCGCAGGTAGGCGGTGCCGAGGCGGATGTTATGGTCGGTATCCAGCAGGCCGCTGGTGCCCGTCCAGCGGATGCCATGCTTTCGCGCCGTGCGCTTGCCGGTTGCCGGCATCAGCTGCATCAGGCCGCGGGCGCCCGCCGGCGAACGCGCATCCCGGATAAACGCGCTTTCCTGGCGAATTACGGCAAACACGTAACCGGGTTCCAGTCCGTACAGTTTTGCATAGTGCCGGACGCGTTCCTCGTGCTCGAGCGGGAAGCGCAGCCTGAGATCATCAAAATCACCGGTCTGTGCCACCGTCAGGATGGCACGGCCATTCCAGCCCCACTGCCTGGCCAGCACCGAGGCCAGCTTCAGTTCCTCATGTGTCATGTCCTGGGTGGCGTAGATCCATTCACGGCGCGCATCGCTCGGCATGTCCACGCGAAACAGTTCATGTGCACGCACCAGTCCGGGCTTGCGGCTTAACCGCTCGAGTGCCGCCGCATCGGCTGCCAGTGGCCGGTCGCCCATCGCGTACGGCCACTCCAGATAATCCGCGGCCAGGAAGCCATGATAACTGCGTTCCTGTGCCAGCGCGGCAAACAGCCTGGTCGGTGGCGGACCATCGGTCTGTTTTTCCGTTGCGACGGCATGCCAGTAGCGCCATTCATCCATCTCCTGTTCCTCTGCCGGCAATAGCCTGGTGCGGTCGAGAACCGCTGCCCAGTCGCTGTTGCCGATGGCGGCACGCAGTTGCCATTCCCGGATGCGCTGGTCCTGTTGCGATGCCGGTAGCGCAACCAGCCAGTCATAGGCAGGCGGCAGGTGCTGTTGTGCGGCCGACAGTGCAATGTAACGCTCGACGGAACCGCGTTGTTCATCGGTAAACGAATAGCCGGTACGGATGGACTCCCATTTCCGGTGCGCCTGTTCCGGATCAAACCGGGCGAGGCGCCGCAGGGCATGCAGGAGGATGTCGTGCACCACCGCCTTGTTCATATCGAGGCGCGGGTTCTTCAGGGTGGCGCCCGGATTGCGGTGCGCGTTGTGCCACAGCGTTACCCAGTCGGCGTCCTTCGCCGGCAGCTTGCGTGCAAGCCAGCGTGCCAGTGATGGCTGGTTATTTTCCATCGCCAGCCGGATGCGTTCCCAGCGCAGTTCATCGCTGATGTGGCCCTTGTCGTACAGGTATTTGAAGGCCGGGTCACAGGCGTCGTGTTGCGACTTCCCTACCCGCCACAGCGGGATGATGTCGGCAGCAATGTC
>QIFB01000048.1 GCA_003230545.1 Gammaproteobacteria bacterium
CAGGCCGATCAGCGTGAGCAGGCCCAGCCGCAGGCCGAGGTGCTGAATATAATCGAGGATGATATCGCGCATGCCGATCCAGGCATGCGCCAGCAAGGCGAGGATGAATCCGGCGCTGGCGATACGCATGACCGGGTGGGTGATCCAGGCATGCCATTCCTGCCAGCCCCATGGTTGTCCGACTGACATCTGTGCAACAAAGTACACCAGAAACATGCCCAGGTAGACCGCGCTGATGCGCTGTAGCATCCAGCTGCCCAGTCCATGTATATGGCGTGTCACAGGACCCACCCCAGGTATGCGAGCGTCAGCAGTGCGGCACTGATATTCACCAGCCAGGCACTGGTACGCGCGGCCTGCAGGGTCACACCGACCCCGATGTCGATCAGGAGAAAGCGGATTCCGGCCAGCAGGTGATGCAGCAGGGACCACGCGATGGCGACCGATCCTGCCCTGATCCAGCCGCATTGCAGCCATTCCACGGCTTGTTCGAAACCGGTCTGGCCCTGCAGCGACAAGTCCAGCAGGTAGATCAGGAACGGCAGGGACAGAAACAGGAATACGCCGGAAATTCGATGCGCGATGGAGGTGATGGCCCCTGCCGGAAAGCGTATCCGGAATAAATTGAGATATATGGGCGCGGTTCGTTGGCTCGGCATAACAGGGGAGTCGATTTTGTGTGCTTTTATACCATTGCCATCGGGGGAACGCCAGCAGCGCTCTCCGGTCTCAATGGTTACTGACAGGCGGGGTTCGATGCTCTAGAATTTCTCCCATATGAAAACACAATGGAAAGCTTTTCTGCTCGATGCTGGCGCTGAATACGAGGATGACGTGGTTGCGCATTTCGGCAACCCGGAGCAGGAGCAGGCAGTGGTCAACAGTGGCCTGGTATTTTCCGACCTCGGGCACCTCGGGATCATTGCCGCGCATGGCAAGGACGTTGAATCGTTCCTGCAGAACCAGTTCAGCAATGATGTCAGTCAGGTCGGCGAGCACCTCAGTCAGCTGAATGCACTTTGCACACCCAAGGGCCGCATTCTCGGCCTGTTCCGTCTGTTCCGGCTTGGTGATATCTGGCACCTGCGCCTGCCGGCCGATACCCTGGATGCAGTCATCCAGCGGCTGCGTCTGTACGTGTTGCGCGCCGATGTCACGCTGGAGGATGTCAGTGCGAACTTCCTGCGCATCGGTGTGACCGGCGAGAGTGCGGTACGGGAGCTGACAGATGCGGTTGGACCGGTGCCTGACGAGATCAATCATGTGACCCGTCACGGCGACGTATCCATTGCACGGATTGCGGGTGTGCATCCGCGTTTCGAGGTCTATGCCACGTCGCTGGAGGCGGCCACCGGGTTGTGGGACACGCTGAATGTACGCGGTGCACCCGTCGGGCTGTCGGCCTGGCGCTTGACCGAGATCCAGGCCGGGATGCCGACGATCTTCGCTGCGACTGCAGAGCTGTTCGTGCCGCAGATGCTGAACCTGCAGCTCGTCGATGGCCTGAATTTCAAAAAAGGCTGCTATCCCGGGCAGGAGATTGTGGCGCGCATGCAGTATCTCGGCACCCTCAAGCGGCGCATGTACCTGGGCCGGATCGATACCAGTGACCTGCCACGCCCCGCGGACGAGCTGTTTACGGCGGGTGACAGCAGCCAGTCATCCGGTCGTATCGTCGATGCCCAGCCGCACCCCGATGGTGGCTACGCGGCACTGGCCGTGCTGCAAATCAAGGCAGTAGAGGCAGGACCCCTGCACCTCGGCAGCAGTGACGGTCCGGTGTTTACTGTCGGGGACCTGCCCTACGCATTCGAGCAGGACCCGCGCCCCGCGGGGAATTGAACCATTCCCTGCCATGCTGGCAGCATGTTGGTAAGGTAAATCCTGTAAATAATATATAACTCTATGTAATTAAAAGATTACATAATCAGCATGTTGTTGCAGGAACTTGGCGCCACATTACCTGTCACAGCCATCACCCTGACATTTATATATTGCCAATAATCCCATGAAACGATATCTCTTCCTGCCATTCATGATTATCGCCGCAGCGATGGTTGTCTTTGCGGCTGAACAGCCGACCGTTGACGGCCTTGCTGCTGTGGCGCCACCGGCAAAATCCGGCGCCTTTCAGAAACCATCGGATGAGCAATTACGCAAGCAGCTGACCCCGCTGCAATACGAGGTTACACAGCAGAAAGGGACCGAGCGCCCGTTCCGAAACGATTACTGGGACAACAAGCAGGAAGGCATCTATGTGGATATCATCTCGGGCGAGCCGCTGTTCAGTTCTACCGACAAGTTCAAGTCCGGTACCGGCTGGCCGAGCTTCACGCAGCCAATCAGCAAGGATGCTCTCAACGAACATGAAGACACGAAATTCTTCATGAAGCGGGTGGAGTTGCGCAGCCAGCTGGCCGATTCCCACCTCGGGCATGTGTTCGACGATGGTCCGCAGCCGACCGGTTTGCGCTACTGCATCAACTCCGCGTCGCTGCGGTTTATACCGAAAGAAAATCTCGAGGCGGAGGGTTACAGCGAGTACTCGTCACAGCTCGATAACTAGAACCTATCTCAAAATTATGGATCGGGTGCCAGGACCCACTGCAGGTTATGTAAGGATTGGTAGGACCGGCGCCTCGCCGGGAAACAACCGGGGTTCCAGACAAACGGCTTCCCCGCGGGGCGCGGGTCCTACATAAACAGAACGCATATCAGGAAGAATTGAATTTCAAGATAGGTCTCAGCCGTTGTACGCGGTATCTATTTCTCAAGCAGTTTCCTGAGCCCTTCCTTGCCCTTGCCGACAGCTTCACCCAGTGATTCGGCTGCCTTGCTGTCTACCAGTGCCTTCGCTTCGTCCAGGCTTTTCCCGATGTATTTCTCCAGACCCAGGTTGGCTACCGCCGGTCCAACCTTTGCAACAATCGCCTGGGTTACCTGTTTGGCCACCTCGGCGCCGGTTGCACCGCCACTTTTCTTGCCGATATCGGTTAACTGAATGCGCGGCAGTTTTGCCGACATCTGCTGGTCACCCAGAGCGGCGACCCTCGCATCGATCTCGCCGCCGTCGATTACCAGCTTACGGATAATCAGGCGCGGCCCTTCAGAGCTGCCGGATGATTCGCTGCCTGATGCGCCACCGCCTGATGATGCGGCAATATTCTGTTCCAGTACCTTGATGTTGGAGGCTCCGGCCTTGTTGATCTCGTAGACAACCCGGGGTGCGCTGATATTGATCTCGTCGATGATGATCGGGTCCTGTGTGATGGTAGCGGTATCGATCCTGATGCTGATGCCTCCCAGGGTAAAAATATCGGCTGCCTTGAATCCGTCGGGATTGCCAACGCGCAGCTCATTGATGGCGGCGGACCCGGCCTTCAGGTCGATGCTGACGGAGGATACCCGCACCGGTGTTTGCGTGACCTGGGAGCCGTATTTCTCGATAGCGCCGGCCACGATGCTGTCGAGCGAGGACAGCAGGAAGATGACAGCGGCCACGATAATGGCGGTCAGTAGCGCCAGGCCAATTCCAAGATTACGCGCGAGTTTCATTATTTACCTCCTGTTTCTCAGGTGTTGTAGATGGCGCGCGCTGCGTCCACGGCGACGCCGGAGGTGATCGGTGCCTTCATGCCGCTCAGGACAGCATCCAGTGCACCCAGGCAGAACAGTACGTTGGTCTGGTTGCTGGCATGTCCCATCAGGCCAACGCGCCAGATCTTGCCGGCCATGGCACCGAGCCCGGCGCCGATTTCCAGATTGTATTCGTTCAGCAGGGCCGTGCGTACGGCGGCCTCATCGACCCCGTCGGGAACCGAGACGGAGTTCAGTTGCGGCAGGCGCTGACCTTCCGGGACGATAAACGACAGACCCATGGCCTCGAAGCCGGCGCGCAAGGCGTCGTGGTTTTTCTGGTGGCGTGCCCAGGAGTTTTCGATGCCCTCTTCCTGCAGGATAACCAGGGCCTCGTGCAGGCCGTAAAGTGCATTGATGGGTGCAGTGTGGTGATAGGCGCGCTTGCCGCCGCCACCCCAGTATCCAAGCACCAGGTTGAGGTCCATGAACCAGCTTTGTACCGGGTGTTTGCGGCTGGTGACGATATCGAGTGCGCGCTGGCTGAAGGTGACCGGCGACAGGCCGGGCGTGCAGGACAGGCATTTCTGGGTACCGGAATACACGGCATCCAGTTCCCACTCGTCAACCTTGAGCGGGGAACCGGCCAGCGAGGTCACGGTGTCGGCAATCACCGCGCAGTCATGCTGGTGACCCAGGGCCGCGAGTGTTTTCGCATCGGAGATCGCACCGGTGGAGGTCTCGGCATGCACGAAGGCCAGTACACTGGCAGCCGGGTTCGCCTTCAGTGCTGCTTCGACCTTGTTCGGGTCAACGGCTACGCCCCACTCGTCCTGGACCATCACGGCCGTGGCGCCACAACGTTCGACATTCTCCTTCATACGCCCGCCGAACACGCCGTTCTGGCAGACCACGACGGTGTCGCCTGGCTGCACCAGGTTGACGAAGCAGGTTTCCATGCCCGCGGAACCCGGCGCCGAGACCGGCATGGTGAGATCGTTGCTGGTCTGGAAGGCGTAGCGCAGCAGCTCCTTCATCTGGTCCATCATGTCGATGAATACCGGGTCCAGGTGCCCGATGGTCGGGCGTGACATGGCCTCGAGGATGCGCGGGTTGACATCGGACGGACCAGGGCCCATCAGGGTGCGGACCGGGGGATGGAAGGACTGGATACTCATGGTGTGCCTCATGCTGGTTGAAATTTAAAGAGCCGGGATTCTAGCACTAACAAATGCAGGTTGGTGCTGAGCGCAGCGAAGCCCAACAATCGGTGCCTGAATATAGCTCCCTGTTGGGCTTCGCTGCGCTCAGCACCAACCTACATAAGTACATGTTAGATAAGAAGGACTTGGCCTAACCCGACCTGCGTATTGCTTCAGCGGTGCAGGAGGCAGCGCACCCGGTGATCGCCTGACCCGGTCTCCCCGGGATAATTCTCGCGGCACTCGGGCATGACGTCGGGGCAGCGCGGGTGGAAATGACAACCGCCCGGCGGGTTGGCCGGCGACGGCATATCGCCCTCGAGGCGGATGATCTCGCGCCGGCTGTCCTGGTCGATTTGCGGGACGGCCGACAGCAGCGCCCGGGTATAGGGGTGTAGCGGTTCTTCCAGCACGCTGGCAACCGGTCCTTCCTCGACGATGCGCCCGAGGTACATGACTGCCACCCGGTCGGCAAGATACGACACCACGGAGAGGTTGTGGGTGATGAACAGGTAGGACAGACCGAGTTCATTCTGCAGCTGCTTCAGCAGGTTCAGGATCTGTGCCTGGACCGAGATGTCCAGCGCACTGGTCGGTTCGTCGCAGATGATGAGCCGCGGATTGACGGCCAGCGCGCGTGCAATGCAGATGCGCTGGCGCTGACCGCCGGAAAATTCATGCGGGTAACGGTGGGCGTGTTCGGGTGACAGGCCGACCTGTGCGAACAGTTCGTCGACGCGCTGACGGCGTTCCTGCCGGCTGTTACCGATCTCCTGTGCAATCATGCCCTCTTCCACGATGTCGCCGACACGCATGCGCGGGTTCATGGACGAGTACGGGTCCTGGAAGATGAACTGGAAGTCCGTGCGCCGCCGCCGCAGGCGCTCGCCTTTCAGCTGCGTGAGTTCGATGTTGTCGAATTGCACACTGCCGGCGGTTGGCCGGAGCAGTTGCAGGATACCCTTGCCGACCGTGGTCTTGCCGCAGCCGGACTCGCCGACCAGCGCCTGGGTATGCCCTTCCGGTATATCGAGAGACACACCATCCACGGCATAAACCTGGCCGACGACCCGCTTGAAGATCCCTTTGTGGATCGGGAAGTGCACCTTGAGATCACGGACTTCCAGCAGGGGGGCGCCGGTTCCCGTACCTGCCGTTGCATGCGCCAGTGGCAGGTCGTCCCTGGTCGTTCTGGCCGGCGGATTGATGTTCCGGTCTTCCAGGTGGCAACGCACATGGTGGTGGTCCGTGGCGATCTCCCACGAGGGCGCCTCGATCCGGCAGGTATCCCAGGCCTGCTCACAGCGTTCCGCAAAGCGACAGCCGGTGAAATCACGGTCAAGTATCGGGACAAACCCGGGGATGGTCCTGAGCGCGTGATCGCGCTTGTCGACATTTGGCAGTGATTCGAACAACCGCTGGCTGTAGGGATGCCGGGCATCGGTAAAAAAGCGGTCGCGGACGGCTTCCTCGACCAGTTGCCCTGCATACATGACGGCGACCCGGTCCGCCATCCCGGCAACGATACCGAGATCGTGCGTGATCAGCAGGATGGCCATATGGGTGTCACGCTGGAGCTTCTGCAGCAGCTCCAGCACCTGGGCCTGGATGGTGACATCGAGTGCCGTGGTCGGCTCGTCGGCAATCAGCAGGTCCGGTTCGCCGGCAAGTGCAATCGCGATCATGACGCGCTGTTTCATCCCGCCGGAAAGCTGGTGCGGGTACTCGGTATATCGCCGTTTCACGTCGGGTATACCCACGGCATCAAGCAGTTCGAGGACGCGATTGCGCTTCGCGGTACCTTTCATCTGCAGGTGTTGCTGCAGCATCTCACCGATCTGGTCGCCGATGGTGAGCACCGGGTTGAGCGAGGTCATCGGTTCCTGGAAGATCATGGCAATGCGCCGGCCGCGCACCTGACGCATTTCGGCTTCCGGCAAGGCCGTGAGATCGGTGTCCTCGAGTCTGACCTGGCCGCCGGATATCCGGCCGTGCGGTTGCGGCAGCAGGCGCAGGATGGACAACGCGGTCATGGACTTGCCACAGCCGGACTCGCCGAGCAGCGCATAGGTTTCACCCTTGTTGATCGTGAAGCTGACATCATCAACCGGACGGATCGCCCGCGGACCGGTGCCGATCCGGGCGCTGAGGTTTTCGAGTTGCAGCAAGGGCTGTTTCATGGTTCTAGTGTTGTCTCAAGCGCGGATCGAAGGCATCACGCACGGCATCGGAAAACAGGTTGGCCGCGAGCACCAGGGTAAACATGAACAGGAAGGCCGCCAGCAAGGACCACCACACCACCGGTTCGCGCGCCATCTCCAGGCGGGCGCTGTTGATCATGTTGCCCCAGCTGTTCATGGTGGGATCCACGCCAACGCCAACATAGGTCAGCACGGCCTCCGCGAGCACCAGCCCGCTGAAGTCAAGCACCACGGTGATCAGTACGATGTGCATGACATTCGGCAGAATGTGCCGGCTGATGATCTTGCTGTGCCGTACCCCGAATGCCGTGGCCGCCTGGATGTACTCGGCCTCGCGCAGCTTGAGCGACTCCCCCCGTAACAAGCGGCACAACCCGGTCCAGCTGGTGATTCCCAGGATAATACTCAGAAATAACAGTCGGATGTCGGCTCTTTCCAAGGTCGTTTCAAACAGTTCCGGGTGGTTGGCCATATACACCTGCAGCATCAGGATGGTAGCCGCGATCAACAGAACGCCGGGGATCGAGCTCAGTGTCGTGTAGGTGTACTGGATGACATCGTCGATCCAGCCACGGGCATAACCGGCAAGGATACCCATGAAGATGGCGAACGGCAGCATGATCAGCGTCGTGAGGGTGCCGATGACCAGCCCGGTCCGGATGCTCTTGAGTGTCTGGTAGAACACGTCCTCCCCGACCTTGTCGGTACCGAACACGTGGTAGGCCGTTGCAAGGTTGGCTGCCAGGAAAATCAGCAGCGCCAGGATACTCAGCGAAATCCAGATAATCAGCCACGGAACCTCGGAACGTCGCTTCAGGATGGTGCGTAACATGGTCGTGAACGCCTGTTGCCGGCGGTGTGCCTGCCACAGGGTGATCAGCAGCAATACGGCGAGACCTGCCGTCAGTGTCTGGGCAAGTGCAACTCCACTGCGTCGCAGGATATCAGCACGGGCATCCACTGCCGGGTTTTGGAGATGACGGCCGCCATACTTCAGCCGCGGGTATTCGCGGGTCTGGCCGCCTTCCGGTTGCTGGATGGTTTCGCGTGTAAACAGATGTGTTGCAAACGGAGCCGAGTAGGTTTTCTCTGTCTGTGTGCGCAATGGCCCTACGAGGGCATCGAGTGCGCTAAGTACCTCGCTGGCGTAGTGGGTCTCTGCACCCGCATCGTTACTTTCCAGTGCCAGCCGGTAGTGCAGTGAATCGAGCAGGCCGATAATGATATAGGCACACAGGATGACCACGGCCATCGATCCCGGGCGACTGCACACCACGTGCCGCCATGGTGCGCGCAGGTGCGGCTTCCTGCGGGCATACAACGCAAAGGCTGTCGTGATGGCAACCAGCAAAAAGATCAGGGCATCGGTCCACAGAATAACGGGCATAATCATGACAGCCGCACCCGCGGGTCCACGACGGTATAGGCGACGTCGACCAGGATCAACCCGATGATGTACAGCACCGAACCGAGAAACACCATGGCACGGACAATGGCAAAGTCCTGCCGGTTGATGGCATCGATGGTGTAACTTCCCAGTCCGGGAATGGCAAAGAACGATTCCAGCAGCAGGCTGCCCATGAACAGCAAGGGCAGGATGACCACCACACCGGTAATGATCGGTATCATGGCATTCGCCAGCAGGTGCCGGAACAGCACCCGTGACTCCTTCAGGCCCTTGGCACGCGCGGTACGAATGAAATCCTTGCCGGCCTCCTCCAGGAAAAACGAACGGTACAGGCGCGTGCTGCTGCCGATGCCGCTGATAACACCGATAATGACCGGCAGCACCAGGAACTTGATGGCATCCAGTCCGCCGTCATAACCCGAGATCGGCATCAGGCGCAGCAGTTTCCCGAGCAGAAATTGACCGCCGATGATGTAGAACATGGCCGAAACCGACATCAGCACGACACTCAGTATGACGCCGGACACATCCACGTATGTACCGCGGAAAAACGCCAGCAGCATGGCGAAGCTGATATTGATGAGTAGCCCGACAAGCAGGCTCGGGATAGCGATTGCGAGACTGGGAATCATGCGTTGCCCGATATCATGACTGATATCGCGTCCATCATCGGAGTGCCCGAAATCAAAGGCGAACAGCTTCAGGGATTTTTCAAAGAAGATGGTCTCGGTTAGCCGGTCAATACCAGCCGCCGCCTCGTTGTACATCAGCGGTTTGTTATAGCCGCGCTCGGCTTTCCACTTCTCGATGGCCTCTGGCGTGACGCGTTTTACGCCAAGGTGCAGTCGCGCCATATCATCCGGCGAGTTCACCACGAAGAACAGGTAGAACGTCAGCAAATTGACCCCGATCAGGATCGGGATGGCGTAAGCGGCGCGCCGCACGATGTAGGCAAACATCAGTGCTTGTCCCGGTAGGCCGGCTGGCGTTGCCGGCGGCGGTAACTTACCCAGGCCGGGATAATAACGGCCAGCAACAACAAGAACAGCACCCCGAGCGGCCAGCGCACCGGTCGGTTCCATTCGGCCTGCAGCGCGGCCCGTTGTTCAGGATCGATACGCTGGTACTTGAGTGCATTGTTGGCCATCAGGTTGGGCTTGGCATTGTAATACCAGCTGTGCGTCAGGCTGAATTGCTTGGGATGAAACCCCCAGGTCCAGGGAGCATCATGCTGCAAAATGGCCATCATGCGGTTGATGACCTGCTGGCGTTGAGGCCCGTTCGGCATATTCTTCATCCGGCTGAACAGCCGGTCGTATTCTGCATTCCTGTAATTCGCTGCATTTTCCCCGTTGTATTCCACCTTGGCCTGCTCGCCGTGCAGCAGGAACAGGAAATTCTCCGGGTCCGGGTAGTCGGCGTTCCAGCCCCACTGGAATATCTGCGCGGTCCCCTTGAGCATCTTTTCCTGGAAGCGATTGTAGTCGGTGCCGCGGATGACGAGCTGGATACTGAGCTTGGTAAACTGCTTGTGCAACCAGTTGAGCCGCGCCTTGTCGTCCGGCCCGGTAGCCGTGGTGTCGAAATTGAGTACCAGCGGCTTGCCGGTGTTGATGTCCCTGCCCTCCGGGTAACCGGCCTCGGCCAGCAGTTGCCGGGCGTAATCCAGTGACTTGCGCCGCGGACCGTTTACGGTCAGGTCATAGATATATGGATTAATGCCGGCCTCGCCTTCGCGGAAACCAAAGATACCGGGAGGGATCGGATTCTGTGCCGGGATGCCACGCCCGTTCAGAAAGATGGAAATATATTCCTCGGTATCGATGGCAATGGAAATGGCCTGGCGAAGCTTGCGCGCCTGCTCGTTGTAACCCCCGATTACCGGGTCCAGCATATTGAAGCCGGTATAGTAAATCGAGGTGGAGGCCGCGGTCTTCAGTTCGATCCCCTGTTCCAGCATGGCCTCCGTGAGGGAGACTTCACCGGCTGAGCCCACGCTGATGGCCTGGTCGAAACTGTCGGAAGTAATGCCGGAGGTATCGTAGTAGCCCTGCAGGAATTTGTTCCAGTACGGGATGTCCTCCTTCTCCAGGCTGTAGATCACCCGCTCGATGAATGGCAGTGCCTTGCCGGCGTCATCCAGCAGCCCGGCATCCGCATCACCGGGCTCGCCCTCGTCCGGATAGGTTTCGCCATGAAAGTTCGGGTTGCGCACCAGTACCATTTGCCGGTTGGGGTTATTGATGGTGAGCATGTAGGGGCCGGTACCGACCGGGTACCAGTCCAGCGTGATATTGCGTTCCTGCATTCCGGGCCGACTGTAAAACCGGTCGGCCTCCCAGGGAACCGGGGCAAAAAACGGCATGGCCAGCCAGTAGCGCAGCTGCGGGTAGGTCCCGCGCAGCTTGATCCGGTAGGTATAGCGGTCGATCACCGTGGCACCTTCCAGCGGGTATTCCCTGAGATCGAGAAACCCCCTGTCACCGTTGGGTCCCGTCAATTCGGTACTGACCACCTTCAGGGTGTTCGCATAGTCACCGAGACCGGCAATATAGTCGCTCATCAGGCCGAAGATCGGCGAATGCAGGCGCGGATGGGCGAGACGCTTGATCTGGTAAACATAATCACCGGCAACCAGCTCGCGGCTGCCGGTATGTTCGAAATCGCCGAGCGCATAGATGTCACCGAGAGACTTCTCGTCGAGATCCTGGTATATCGGCCTGCCATCGGCGTCCTGTGCAAATGCCGGATGTGGCTGGTAGTGGATGCCGGGCTGAATGTGGATGTCATAGACACTGAAGGAGACATTCTCCGGTGGTGTGTCGTCCGGCAGCCGTTCACCATCAGCGTCAAGGTACACCGGCTGCGGGACGGCAGTCGCGGTCAACGGGACCAGTGCATAGGGACGTTCCAGGTAATGGTATTGCAACGGGGGTTCGTAGATCTGCCCGGTGAAACGGACTTCATTGGAACTGTAGGACTGCACCGGGTCGAGGTGGTTGGGGCGTTCCTGGAAGGAGGAATACATGATGTTCCGGTGCGCATCCTGTGCCGGGTAAGGCCGGTTCCAGGGTTCGTCACTGCAGGCGGCCAGTAACACAGCCTGCAAGGCCAGCAGCACAGCGCACCCGTATGCAGCCTGGTTGCCCGGGGTGCCGTCAGGTCGTCTCAGCAAGGCGCTGTCCCGGTGTGGGCCCGATTTTGTTATTCATATTGTCATGATGCATGGAGGGGCATTATATCGGCCAATGCGGCAGGAATCATGCCCCGTACAGGCCAACTGCCACTTCCAGAAACCGGGATTTTCCGGTACCGTAACGGCTGCTGAAACCCCGGTGGCCCATGACTGTGGAGCACCGTACAAACACTGATATCAAGGAATAGCCATGGGATTTTTGAACGGCAAGCGTGCCCTGATCGTTGGTTTGGCGAGCAATCGCTCGATTGCCTGGGGCATTGCCCGGGCCATGCACCGTGAGGGTGCTGAGCTGGCCTTTACCTACCAGAACGAGAAACTCGGCGGCCGGGTAGAGAAATTCGCGGCCGAGTGCGACTCCAGCATCGTCTTGCCCTGTGATGTCGGCAGTGATGAGGAGATCGAGGCCGTATTCACCGGTCTTGGCAAGCACTGGGACGGGTTGGATATTATCGTGCACTCGGTGGCATTTGCGCCGGCAGACCAGCTGGCTGGTGATTACCTGGAGTGCGTCAACCGGGAGGGTTTCCGCATCGCCCACGACATCAGTTCCTACAGCTTTGCTGCCCTGGCGAAGGCCGGACGGCCGATGATGGCAGGACGCAATGGCGCCCTGCTCACGCTGAGCTATCTGGGTGCGGTGCAGACCGTGCCCAACTACAATGTCATGGGCGTGGCCAAGGCCAGCCTGGAGGCCAATGTGCGTTACCTGGCGCAGAGCCTCGGCCCGGACGGTATCCGGGTGAATGGAATCTCAGCCGGCCCGATCCGTACACTGGCGGCCGCCGGGATCAGCAACTTCCGCAAGATGCTCGACCGGTTCGCGGCAACGGCGCCGCTGCGGCGCAACGTAACCATCGATGATGTGGGGAATGCAGCGGCCTTCCTGTGTTCGGACCTGGCTGCCGGGATCACGGCCGAGATCACCTACGTGGATGCCGGGTTTAGTACGGTCGGTATGGGACCCATGGAGTAACTACATCCCTGTACGCTCGATGGCCGCGTCCCTGCGGCCAACGGTCTTGAGCAATCCCCCGGGACCCCGAGTAACCAGGCAGGCTTTTGAGTTATGCAATCCGGTGTCCCCGCCAGGCTCCCCTGTCAGGGACATCGGCTTCAGGGATGAAGCCGTTGAGCGTCCAGGGATGGACTTGCAGCGTTCCCTGACAGGGGAGCCTGGCGGGGACGGCGGATTTACGCTCGACAGGTGCAATCAGCTCGTTTAGGGGGAAGTTTACTACCTGATAACCAGCATGGCTGGTGAACTTGCTTACGCATCCAACGGTTATGTAGAAACTGTTCTGGTTGTCGGTTCCTGCAGGATGCCCTGTTCGCCTTCCAGGCGCCCGATTACCACAGCGCCACAGGAATCGCTGAAGATATTGACGCTGGTACGGCACATGTCGAGTATCCGGTCGACCGCGAGGATCAGGCCAACCGCTTCAACCGGCAACCCGATGGCTGTCAGGATAATGGTGATGGCCACCAGACTGGCCGCGGGTATCCCGGCTACCCCGATCGAGGTCAGCAGGGCAATCAGTACTACCGTAAACTGTTCTGCAAACCCGAGTTGTAACCCGAATGCCTGGGCGATAAATATGGCGGCCACACACTCGTACAGCGCTGTCCCGTCCATGTTGACAGTGGCGCCCAGCGGCAGCACAAAGCTGGTGGTCCGGTTCGACACACCGGCTCGTACTTCAACGCACTCCATTGTGACCGGCAGGGTTGCCGAGGAGGAAGCCGTGGAAAAGGCCGTTAACAGTGCGGGGACCATGGCGTAGTAGTGCCGGACCGGGTTGACACGCGCGACCAGTGCCAGGATCAACGGGAGCGTCACCAGGAAATGAACAGCAAGGGCACTGAGTACGGTGAGGAAAAATGCCAGTAACGGCCCAAATGCGGCAAACCCGGTCGATGCAACAACCTTTGCGACCAGGGCAAAAACCCCGATGGGTGCAAACATCATGACCCACTCGGTGATCTGCATCATGACAGCCAGTATTCCCTGCCAGAAATCCTGCAGTGTTCTCGAGAGCGAGCTCTCAATTCGTGTCATGAAGTAACCGAATAGCAGGCTGAAGAAGATCAGCCCCAGCATCTGCCCCTGCGCTGCGGCCGACACCACGTTGGTCGGCACCATGCGCAGGAAAATATTGACGACATCGTCCATTCCCCGGCCTTCGATACGTTCTGCTATGTCTGCGGTGTCTATCTCAAAAGGGATGATGTCGCGCGCGGGCTCACCATCGACGATGCCTGGCGCGATCAGGTTGACGAGTAGCAGACCGACAAGGATCGCGAACAGGCTGGTAGTCAGGTAGTACAGCAGGGTCTTGCCGCCCAGCCGTCCCATGGACCCGCTGTCACCGATACCGGCCACACCGGTAATAATGGATGACATAATCAGGGGGACAATGAGCATCTTCAGGGCATTCAGGAACAGGGTGCCCAGAAAGGTGTAGACATCGTAGAAACGCAGTCCGAACAGGCTTGCATCCATGCCGGTCAGCTGCCCGGCGATAACAGCAAGGACCAGGGCGATCAGGATTTGCCAGTGAAGTTTCAGTGCTGCTGCCCTTCAGATACGAGTCACGGCTGACTGTCCTGGTCGTTGTCGGCCGGTATTATTATCGTGGCGTTGTCCTTCAATGTATTAATCATTGCATCGATCTCGGAACGGCCCTGCAGGCTGCTGACATCACGGGTTACCTGTTTGCGGTCTGCTTCAGACAGCACCGACATGTCTCCATCCCGGATTTCTTCCAGGGACATCACCACGTAATCACCATTCTCCATGACGAGTCCTGCCAGTGATGGTGTTTCTTTTTCCGGTTCCGTCAGCAGGAAGGCTTCCTGGATGATTGCCCTGTCCGGTTTGCCGGCAGCACGGGTTACCAGCCCGCTGTCCAGTAGAGCGGTATCCAGTTTCTTTGCGATCTCCACGAGTGGTGTACCAGAACGGAGTTCCTGCAGCAGGTTTTTGCCTTCCTGGCGGGCCAGCTTGCGCGCCTTGAGATCATCAAGCTTGCGGGTAATCTCTTCCCTGACAGATTCCAGTGGCTGTGCTTCCGCCGGTTCATGGTCAAGCAGCCTGATAACCACCTGGTGATTGTCGGCAACCTCGATGGGTTCACTGTTATTACC
>QIFB01000198.1 GCA_003230545.1 Gammaproteobacteria bacterium
CAGTGTCATTGCTGTGCCTTGCAGGGTGACTCCACTTCATCATAGCCGAAATCGGCACGGGCAACACGGGCACGCACGGCGCATTACCAGAGAACCTCTGATTCATTCGATGTTCGCGTCATTGCGAGCATAGCGAAGCAATCTCCTGATCCAGATCAATTGGTTAGAGATTGCTTCGTTGCCCTTTGTTCCTCGTAATGACGACTCATCAGAGCTTCCCTGGAATTACTGTTAAAACAAGAGCACGGCAGCAACTCAGCTTCGGCTGCGAAATTGCCTGCCGATCAGCAGCAAGCCGGTCACAATCAGCGCAATGCCGATGGCAACAAACCATGGCTTGACCGTTAAAAAATACGGTTCCCTGACCAACGGGTGGTCCGCGGAAATCATTCCTATCAGCAGGATGGTAATACCGGTCAGAACAATGCCGTCTGCCGCTGATCTGCCGGCGATCACGATGAACGCCAGTGTCTGCAACAGCAGGGTCCCGATAATGGCAGTATTCGATTCGGGGAACAGGAAAAAGCAGGCCCCGGCAAGTGCCGAAAGCAGGTAGGCAACTCTGCGCAAACCAGCCATATCCATTTTTCATTCAGGCCAGATAAAAATTTAATCCAGATCAAAAATTTCGCGCGCCACGATGGTAGGCTATGGCAACACAACGATCCCGACCACCAGGTACCAGTCACGTTGAACCAGCTGCGCCATTTTCTGGGTTCTGTCCTTTCGAGTGTACGTGATTTACTGCCGATTGTCCTTGTCGTTGCATTCTTCCAGGCGGTTGTCATACAGCAGCCGGTACCTGAAATCGGCAGGATACTGTCAGGCAGCCTGCTGGTCATACTGGGGCTGGCATTTTTTGTACGCGGACTGGAGCAGGGACTGTTCCCGATCGGCGAATCCATTGCCTATGCCTTTGCACGCAAGGGCAACCTGGCCTGGTTACTGGTATTTGCATTTGCACTCGGGTTCGGTACCACGATTGCCGAACCGGCGCTGATTGCGGTGGCCGAGGAAGCTGCCGAAATTGCAGCGGATGCCCGGGTGATTGCGCAGGACATGGAGGCCATGGAGGAATATGCCTTCGGACTGCGACTGACCGTGGCATTGTCCGTCGGCTTTGCCATTGCCGTCGGTGTCTACCGCATCGTGCGCGGCTGGCCGATCCAGTATTTCATTATCGCCGGATACATCGGCGTCGTCATCATGACAGCCTTTGCCCCGCCGGAGATCATCGGCATTGCCTACGACTCGGGTGGCGTGACCACGTCAACCGTCACCGTCCCGCTGGTAACCGCCCTGGGCGTGGGCCTGGCGGAAAGCATCAAGGGCCGCAACCCCATGGTGGACGGCTTCGGGCTGATCGCGTTTGCCTCGCTCACCCCGATGATCTTCGTCATGGCCTACGGGATGATCATTTGATGGAGTTGCTGTACGAGCTTGCCAAAACCGGCCTGGAGACCATCGGCGACGTGCTGCCAATCGTCGCCATCATCTTCGGGTTCCAGCTGCTGGTGCTGCGCCAGCGCATACCCAACCTTAAAAGCGTGCTGATCGGTTTTGTCTATGTCCTGATCGGCCTGACGCTTTTCCTGGTCGGCCTGGAAGAGGCATTGTTCCCGCTGGGCCGGCACATGGCTGTGCAACTGACTGATCCTGCCTTCATCGAAAGAACCACGGCGGCCGTGGGCAGCGCGCTGCAATGGGACGACTATAAATGGGTATACCTGTTCGCCGCGGCCATCGGCTTTGCCACCACCATTGCCGAGCCTGCGCTGATCGCGGTCGCGATCAAGGCACAACAGGTTTCCGGTGGTGCCATTACGATCTGGGGCTTGCGGGTAGCGGTCGCCATCGGGGTCGCCATCGGCATCGCACTGGGTACCTTCCGCATCGTGACCGGTACCCCGCTGCATTACTACATCATTGCAGGTTATATCATTGTCGTGATCCAGACCGTGTTCGCACCACGCATGATCATCGCACTGGCCTATGACTCGGGCGGCGTTACCACGTCGACGGTAACCGTCCCGCTGGTGACTGCGCTGGGACTGGGACTTGCCAGCACGATCCCGGGCCGCAGCGCATTGCTTGACGGCTTCGGGCTGATCGCCTTTGCCAGCCTGTTCCCGATCATGGCCGTCATGGGTTACGCACAGCTCGGGGAATGGTGGCAACGCAGGATCATGAAGAAACAGTGGAAGGATAAAACAGAGAACCAGGGTGGTTCTGATTAATGACTTGCCGTCATCCCGGCGAATGCCGGGATCCAGTGATATCGGCAACATGGATTCCGGCCTGCGCCGGAATGACGAATAAACCAGAGCTTTCCCAGGCTATATTAAACTGGGACTGAAGAGAGGCAGACAATCATGCACTTCAAATTGATCATCACACTCGTCAAGGAAGATATCACCAACGACATCATGGATGCCGCGCGCGCGGCCGGCGCTACCGGCGCTACCGTGCTGAACCAGGTACGCGGCGAAGGGATGGAGGCTTCAAAAACCTTTTTCGGTCTTAATCTGGAGACGCAACGCGACATGCTGATGTTCCTGGTAGAGGAGCATATGTGCAGGTCAATCATGGAAAGCATTGCCGATATCGGCAAGTTCGATGAACAACCGGGATCCGGCATCGTGTTCCAGATCGATGTCGAGGATGCCCTCGGGGTAACCGGCCAGATCAACCGGCTCTCGGACATCGTGGAGGAAAAGATATGAGCAACAAGCAACCCGTACGCGTCAAAGACGTGATGGCATCCGATTACCAGACGGTGGACGGCCTGATGACCGTGAGTGATGCGCTGGCCATGATGAAAAGCAGCGGTGCCGTGGTGCTGATTGTCGACAAGCGCGACGAGCATGACGAATACGGCATCGTACTGCTTTCCGATATCGCCCGGGAAGTGCTCGCGGTTGACCGCGCGCCGGAACGCGTCAATGTCTACGAAATCATGACCAAGCCGGTCGTCGGCGTCGATCCGGACATGGACATCCGCTACTGCGCGCGGCTGTTCAACAAGCTCGGCTTCTCCTACGCACCGGTCATTGACCAGGGCAAACTGCTGGGGATCGTCGGTTATGCCGAAATGCTGCTGAACGAACAGATTTAGGGGCAGCGTGTTCAGCTGGCCAAGTAGCCACAGGATGCGGTGAGGTACGAACCGCATCGTTTGCGACAGATGCGGTTCGCAAGCTCACCAGCATCCTGCACCCTGTTAATTGTTGCGCGACTGCGCGACTGCACAACCCCATCAACCCATAAGCTGCTGCTGCGCCTCGCGGTATTTCTCCGCGGTCTGTTCGATGACATCCGCAGGCAACCCCGGTCCCGGCGGCGTCTTGTCCCAGTCCAGCGTCTCGAGGTAATCACGGATGTACTGCTTGTCAAAACTCGCCGGACTGCTGCCGGGCGCATAGCTGTCTGCCGGCCAGAAACGCGAGGAGTCCGGGGTCAGTACCTCATCGATCAGCACCAGCCGGTCCGCATCGTCCAGCCCGAATTCGAACTTGGTGTCCGCGATGATGATGCCATGCTCCAGTGCATAGGCGGCACAGCTTCGATAGATCTCCAGGCTGACATCACGCACCTGTGCGGCGAGCTCCGCACCGAGCAGTTCGACGGTACTGTCAAAATCAATATTCTCGTCGTGCTCACCGACATCGGCCTTGGTCGACGGGGTATAGATCGCTTTCGGTAGCTGGTCGGCCAGCTGCAGTCCGGCCGGCAACCCGATGCCGCACACGCTGCCGGTCGTCTGGTAGTCCTTCCAGCCGGAGCCGATCAGGTAGCCACGCACGATGGCCTCAACCGGTAACGCCTTGAGCTTTTTCACCACGATGGCGCGCCCGTCCACCTGCGCACGCTCTGCCGCATCCGGCACCGCCTCCGCAAGCGTCATGGTTGCAAGGTGGTTCGGTACGAGGCCGGCGGTACGTTCGAACCAGAAATTGGAGACCGCGGTGAGTATCGCGCCCTTGCCGGGAATCGGGTCCGGCAGGATGACGTCGAACGCCGACAGGCGGTCCGTGGTCACGATCAGCAGGTGGTCATCGCCCACGGCATAGATATCACGCACCTTGCCGCGGTTCAGCAACGGCAGGCTGTCCAGCTTGCTCTCGTACAGCACCTGTTTCATGATCCGGGGTTCCTGTCAGTTTTGGGGAAAAACGGGCATTTTACCCGTCGCAGGGTGTCAGGGCACATTTTCTGCTGATATCAGGAAAAAATGTGCTCTGACACCCTTTAATCAGTAAAATCGCCCCTCTTCTGCAACAACCACATGGAACAGACTATGAGCACACCACAGGTTGCCATCCTCATGGGCAGCAACAGCGACTGGGACATCATGAAGCCGGCGGTCGATATGCTGGAGAAATTCGGCGTCCCCTTTGAAGCGAATCATCTCCGCGCACCGTGCCACCGACATGCTGATTGACTATGTCACCGGGCTGCGTGAACGCGGCTTCGCCGCCGTTATCGCCGGCGCTGGTGGCGCAGCACATCTCGCCGGTGTCACCGCGGCCAAGACTACCCTGCCGGTGCTCGGTGTGCCGATCCCCTCAAAATACCTCAAGGGCATGGACTCGCTGCTGTCCACGGTGCAGATGCCCAAGGGCATCCCGGTCGCCACCTTCGCCATCGGCGAACCCGGTGCGGCCAACGCCGCCCTGTTTGCGGTCAGCATTATTGCGGTAACCGATACCGGCATGGCCGACAGGCTGACCGACTTTCGCAAGGAGCAGGAAGAGATGGTCCGCAACATGACACTACCGGTGTAAGGTGGCATCCTGCCACCGCAGCTGTGCTGGTAACTGCGCTTGAGAGAATCCGCGATCATCAAGTACCTCGGGATTGAATTCAGCCCGGTCAGCCATGCCGAGCGTCTGATTTCCGCACTTGGCGGGTTTCTGGCCATCCTGCTGATACTGGTTATTTCCAGCCGGTTTGTCGACGGCCCCGATGCAGCTCTGATCGTCGCCTCGATGGGCGCCTCGGCGGTGTTGCTGTTCGCGGCACCCCATGGCGCACTGGCACAACCATGGAACGTGCTTGGCGGCCACCTGGTCTCTGCCGTGATCGGAGTTGCCTGTGCACGCTACATTCCCGGAACGGTGCTGGCCGCGGCTGCCAGCGTGGGAATCGCCATCGGTGCAATGCACTACCTGCGTTGCATCCATCCGCCGGGCGGCGCTACCGCACTAACGGCTGTGGTCGGCGGAGAAAGCCTCCACGCACTGGGTTACAGCTACCTCCTGACACCCGTACTGCTCAATGTTGCAGTCATTCTTGCCGTCGCCGTGCTCTTCAATGCACTGTTCCACTGGCGCCGCTACCCGGCCAGCCTGTCCGGAAAAGCACCCCTGCCCGCATTAACCGGCAAGCAGTACGCGCCGATTGAGCATGCCGACCTGGTCTATGCGCTGAGCCAGATCGACTCCTTCATCGATGTCACGGAAGAGGACCTGCTCAGGATCTACAAGCTTGCCACCCGGCAGACGGATGCCGGCAACGACAACCCGAACGGCTCCGGATAAGCCCGGTGACTTACCACGCACTGGCTGACCTGGTGCTGGTCATTCATGCCCTGTTTATCGTGTTCGTACTCTGCGGTGGGCTGCTGGCACTGCGCTGGCGGTGGATCGCCTGGCTGCACCTGCCGGCAGTGGCATGGGTCGTGCTGCTCGGGGTGTTCGGCTGGCTGTGCCCGTTGACACCACTGGAGCAGAACCTGCGCCAGGCCGCGGGAGGCACTGCGTACAGTGGCGGTTTTATCGAGCATTACCTGCTGCCGCTGATCTACCCGGCCGGGCTGGCTCGTGAGGTCCTGCTCGTTATGGTGGCGGCTGTGATCATTTTGAATATCGTTGTCTACTGGTTTGTATTCAGACAAAGAGGTAAAAACCGCCAACACCACAGGTTGGGTTAGGGGATATAATCGTTGACTCACAAAGGTAATGGCTCAATTTGTGGCAGGCCGAATAAATTCGGCCCTACAAAGGACGGTATTGCAGGGCGGAGAACAGTGTTGTAGGGCAGAATTTATTCCGCCAGACAAATTTGACGCCGAACTGAACCACTACCCTCACAAATCAGGGAGATGTCGGTGCGCAATTTTTTGTCAATCCTGTTAGTCAGCCTGCTGCTCAGCAGCTGCGCCACTTCGCCGACCGGGCGTTCGCAGCTGGTGCTGATACCGGAAAGCGAGATGGACCAGATGGGCAGGCAAGCCTTCACCAACCTCAAGGAAGAGACCCCGGTCAATCAACAGACGACCACCAACAACTATGTGCAGTGCGTAGCTGATGCCATCACCCGCGAGACCGGCGGCAGCTGGGAAGTGGTGGTGTTCAAGGATGACGCGGCCAATGCCTTTGCCCTGCCGGGCGGGAAGATCGGTGTCTATACCGGCCTGCTGGAGGTTGCGGAAAATCAGCACCAGCTGGCCACGGTCATCGGACACGAGGTCGCACACGTACAGGCGCGTCATGCCAATGAGCGGGTCTCGCAAAGCCTGGCGGTGGAACAGGGACTGAATGTAATCAGCGCCATTGCCAGCCCGCAGTCAGGCGCCGGTCAGTCAATGATGGGGATGCTGGGTGTGGGCGCGCAGTATGGCATCCTGATGCCGTACAGCCGTATTCAGGAAAGTGAGGCCGACATGTACGGCCTCGACCTGATGGCGCGTGCCGGATTTGACCCGCGCGAAAGCGTGCAGTTGTGGAAAAACATGGCACGCAAGGGCGGTGACCAGCCACCCGAGTTCCTGTCCACCCATCCGTCCCACAACACGCGCATCAATGATCTGGCCGCCCGGCTGCCACTTACACTGCGACTAATGAACCAGGCACAGCAACGCGGCCGGCGCCCGGACTGCGGTAAATTGTGATTGTTTCACTGCCCGAGCAGGTATTCGGGCGGACGGTCCTTCCAGCCGGTACCGGACACACCCATTCGGTAGCCAGGCTCGAACAACCGCTGCATTTCGACCGGATCGAACATTTCGTCCGCCTGTGATTCGAAATCACCGGGGATTACGATGTGGCGGTAACCCGGATTCAGGCTATTGGCTGTGTCATAGACGCGGTGCAGGTGATTGATCGTGGAATACTTGATCATGGTGCTGATCGCACGGCTTGATATATCCGAAAGGCGGCGCCTGACCTGGGCCGGCTATCGTGTCTACAGCCTTGAAGGATATCACGGGCCTGGTTCCATCTGTGCATGGAGCATCAACAGATTCTTCATGGCAGGGAAGGTTGCATTCAGCAACAAGACTGACTAAGTTATATTTTCACACCAAAGAAGCTGACCATGAGAAAAGATATCGGAGGCGCCATCCGCTACATGATTCAGGCCGTAGATATTTTTCTCATAGGCCTGGTTTTGATGATATTTATCCGCCGCATAGAATCAGACTCCGACGGGACCAACACCCGGGTCAAAGTAACAAGTATTTCCCAATTAAAGAGAATCCTTATTGAACTGGTCGTAGTGATCCTGTTTGTCAGGACGCTTGAAGGAATCCTGATAATCGAGCCAGGTGATTACACATGGGAAAATCTGGTGCTCCCTCTGGGCATATTGATGCTGGCCCTGGCACTTAAATTCATGAATCCTGGTAATACAATTAACGGTTCACCTTGTACTCTCGCGGGGCAGCCATGAACTTTATTGAAGAGTTTATTAAAAAGGAATCATCAGCAGGCATTACCCTGATCTTTGTCACCATTCTTGCCCTGTTGCTGAAAAATTCAACGCTTTCAGAACTATACGATGCATTCCTGCACACGCCCGTTGAAGTTCGTTTTGGCGCACTGCATATCGACAAGCCACTCCTGTTATGGATTAACGATGGTCTCATGGCCATTTTCTTTTTACTGATTGGTCTTGAAGTCAAGCGTGAATTAATCGAAGGAAACCTGTCGACCAGGTCGCAGGTTATGCTGCCCGGTATAGCCGCTATTGGCGGCATGGTTGTTCCCGCACTCTTCTATATCTACTTCAACCATGATCAGCCACTGGCCATGCAAGGCTGGGCCATTCCTACAGCAACGGATATCGCCTTTGCTCTTGGAATACTGTCACTGCTTGGTAACAGGGTGCCGGTCTCGTTAAAAATATTTCTGCTTGCCCTGGCAATTCTTGATGACCTGGCCGCTATTGTTATTATTGCAATTTTCTACACTGTGGAACTCTCAACTCTCTCGATCACGATCGCTGCCATTGCACTTGCTGTTCTTGTTTTCATGAATTATCGCGGCATTGCCAAAAAAGCAGCATATATCATAGTTGGCGTTATTTTATGGGTAAGTGTCCTGAAATCCGGCGTACACGCCACCCTTGCGGGCGTTGCGCTTGCCTTCACGATTCCCCTTACATTAAAAGACCAGGAGGGTAACGAATTTTCAATATCAAAATCTATTGAAGAGGACTTGCACTTCTGGGTGGCCTTTTTTGTATTGCCATTGTTCGCTTTTGTTAATGCCGGTGTTGATTTGCGGGAAGTATCCCTTGAAAGCCTGTTTGGCCCGGTCCCGATAGGCATCATGACCGGTCTTTTTCTGGGAAAACAGCTGGGGGTTTTCGGTTTCAGCTTTATAGCAATAAAACTCCGGCTCGCGTCACTACCGGATCACAGCAACTGGATGCAACTGTACGGGGTATCTGTATTGACAGGCATTGGCTTCACAATGAGCCTGTTTGTGGATTCACTGGCATTCAAGGATGACGCCTTGTATGAGTATGCAGACCGCCTGGCAATACTTGGTGCTTCTTTCCTGTCGGGCATCGTCGGATACCTTGTTCTCAGATATAGCAAGAGCTGTAACATGGAGACATAGCAATGGAAACAGGTGGACTCTTTGGATTAGTGGTATTGATTGCGGACGTCTGGGCTATCCTGAATATCTTCCAGAGCTCAGCGACCACCGGCAGCAAGGCAGTGTGGATTGTGCTGGTACTGGTACTGCCGCTGCTGGGCGTGATCATCTGGTACTTTGCCGGGCCACGGGAAAGCTGAACCGGCACTCCGATACCTGGCAGCTGCCCGGCAAGGCAGCAGTTCATCGAGGAAAACCTTACGTGAGCGAACCCGCTGACAAACACGGCCCGGGGGTGCGCATTCACCCGCCGATCATCTTTGCCACCAGCATCCTGGGCGGCATCGGTCTCAACGAACTGTGGCCGCTGGTCATGCCATACGGGCTGCAGGGCATGCCGGTCACGCTTGCCCTGCTGGCCATCGCGTTGCTGATAGCCGGCCTGTGCCTGCGGGAATTTTACAAGGCGAAGACCGATGTGCGGCCCGACAGACCGGACACGGCACTGATCACCACCGGGCCCTACTGCATCAGCCGCAACCCGCTGTACCTTATGCTCGCACTGATCCAGCTTGTAATCGCCGCCTGGCTGAACATGGCGTGGGTGGCAGCGATGGTGATTGTTTCGGTTATCGTGATCAGCCGCTATGCCATCGTCCGCGAGGAGCACTACCTCGAACAGCTCTTCGGACAAACCTACCGCGACTACAAGATGCGCGTGCGCCGCTGGCTCTGACACCCGTGCAACTGTTCGAGAAACTCTTCGGTAAGCGCATCCCAAAGCAAACCCCGGTCGATGAAGTGCGCCAGATCATCGAGCGCTTTACCACCGCTACCCATGCCGGTGTCGATGCCGAGGACATCGGGCGCTACCCGCACAAGCAGCGCAAGGTAATGGCATTCCACTTCGGCGCACTCGAGTATCTGACGAAAGCGTACGACCTCGACGAGACCGGGGAACTGGCTGTGTTCGTCATGTTTATCGACAAGTACTTCAACCTGCCGGTCAAGGAGACCGGCAGTATCAGCGAACTGCTGGAAAGCTTCGCATCCAATACCGACGAGCAGCAATATCTCGAGGCCGGCATCGACGTATTCAGGCGCTGGCACGAGCAGGATGAACGCCGCGCCCCGCTGCAACTGGGTGAAATGCTGCAACGCGGGTGAACAAGGGGCTCGATACATTGCTGAAAGATGTGCGCGCCTGCCGCGTCTGCGAAGCCCATCTGCCGCTTGCTCCCAACCCGGTGCTGCGCGTGCACCGCAAGGCGCACCTGCTGATTATCGGCCAGGCACCCGGGACGCGCGTGCACGAGACCGGCATCCCCTGGGACGATCCCAGTGGTGATCGCCTGCGCGACTGGCTGCAGGTCGGCCATGAGCAATTCTACGATGAGCAGCAGATCGCCATCATTCCCATGGGTTTCTGTTACCCCGGCAAGGGCAAGTCCGGCGACCTGCCACCACGCCCGGAATGCGCGCCGCTGTGGCACGAGCGCTTGCTGCAACAGTTGCCGGAACTGGAACTGCGCCTGCTGGTCGGCAAGTATGCACAGAACTACTACCTCAACAGCAGGCGCCAGTCGCTGACCGAGACCGTCAGGCGCCATAACGAGTATCTGCCAGAGTTTTTCCCGCTGCCACACCCCTCGCCGCGCAACATCCGCTGGTTCCGCACCAATCCCTGGTTTGAGGCCGAGGTCATCCCGGCCCTGCGGGCCCGGCTCGCGGAAATCCTGTAAACGCCGCGCAGGAATTCGTTCCCGGCCGGTACCCCAGTGGGCATAAAGGGCCGGTCCTACGGCAATTGCAGGACCCGTGCCCCGCGGGGAATACGCTGATTAATTCGATTTTCGCGTCATTGCGAGCATAGCGAAGCAATCTCCTGATCTAGATCAATTGGTTAGAGACTGCTTCGTTGCCCTTTGTTCCTCGCAAGGACGATACATCAGAGGTTCCCTAAGGTATTCACGTCAACCCACATCACTGTCCCTGTCTGGTAAAATCCCCGATTCGGTAAATCCTATGCCCCTGACTAACTACCCACTGCTCGCCCGAATTGACTCCCCGGTCGACCTGCGCGCTCTTGAAGAGAACCAGTTGCCGCAACTCGCCGATGAACTGCGCAGCTACCTGGTCGACTCGGTGGCACATACCGGCGGACACCTCGCCGCCGGCCTCGGCACGGTGGAACTGACCATCGCCCTGCACCGGGTCTACAAGACCCCGGATGACCGTCTCGTCTGGGACATCGGCCACCAGGCCTATCCACACAAGATCCTCACCGGCCGGCGTGACGCCATGCGCAGCCTGCGGCAGCAGAACGGCCTGAGCGGTTTTTTAAGTCGCAAGGAAAGCGAGTACGACGCCTTCGGCGCCGGGCACTCCAGCACCTCGATCAGCGCGGCACTGGGCATGGCGGTGGCCGCGGCACATGCAAACAACAACCGCAAGACGGTCGCCATCATCGGCGACGGCGCCATGACTGCCGGCATGGCCTACGAGGCCCTTAACAATGCCGGCGACCAGGACTGCGACCTGCTGGTCATCCTCAATGATAACGAGATGTCAATCTCGCCGAACCGCGGCGCTATGCACAACTACCTGACGCGCATCCTGTCGAGCCGCTTCTATACCGGGGTGCGCGAACAAAGCAAGAACATCCTCAATAACCTGCCGGGTACGCGTCGCTTCTTCGGACGCTGGGAGGAACACCTCAAGGGCATGGTGCTGCCGGGTACGCTGTTCGAGGAACTCGGCTTCAACTATATCGGCCCGCTCGACGGCCACGACCTGCCGGCACTGCTGCATACCCTTACGAACCTGCACAAACTCAAGGGCCGCCAGTTCCTGCATATTGTCACCCGCAAGGGCAAGGGCTACGATCCGGCCGAGCAGGACCCGTGCAACTACCACGGCGTAACCCCGTTCGACCGCACCACCGGTACGGCTCAGCAGGGATCAGCCAGTAAAACCTATACCGGAATCTTCGGCGACTGGCTGAGCGACATGGCAGCAGCAGAAGACAAGTTGATGGCCATTACCCCGGCGATGTGCGAAGGCTCCGGCATGGTGCGCTTCGCACAGGCCTTTCCCGAGCGCTACTTCGATGTCGGTATCGCCGAGCAACACGCCCTGACCTTCGCCGGCGGACTCGCGAGCGAGGGACTGAAGCCGGTCGTCGCCATCTATTCCACCTTCCTGCAACGTGCTTACGACCAGCTCATCCACGACATTGCACTGCAGGATCTCGATGTCACCCTGGCCATCGACCGCGCCGGACTGGTCGGCGCCGATGGCGCGACGCACGCCGGGGTGTTTGACCTGAGCTTTCTGCGCTGCGTCCCCAACATGGTCATCGCGGCACCGGCCGATGAAACCGAGTGCCGCCAGTTGCTGACCACGGCTTACCGGCACACGGGTCCGGCCGCGGTACGCTACCCGCGCGGCACCGGTCCCGGGGTATTGCCCGGAAACGAACTGGAAACGCTGCCAATCGGCAAGGCCGAGATCCGTCGCACCGGCAAGCGCGTCGCCATCCTCGCCTTCGGCAGCTGTGTCGTCGCTGCGCAAACCGCCGGTGAGGCGCTTGATGCCACCGTGGTCAATATGCGCTTCGTGAAACCACTGGATACCGATCTGATACTCGCCATGGCACGGGAGCATGAGCTGATCGCTACCGTTGAGGAAAACGCCATTGCCGGCGGCGCCGGCGCGGCCGTCAACGAACTGCTGGCGGACCACGATCTCATCCTGCCGGTACTCAATCTCGGCATCCCCGATCGCTTTATCTCCCACGGCAACCACGCACAGCAGCTCGCCGAGTGCGGCATCGATGCCACAGGTATCGAGTCCGCCATCACGGCACACGCTGCCACCACGACACTCCCCACAGAGCAGCAGGCAGGCTGACCTGCACCCTTCCATCGCCTGTTTCACAGGCTATATTTACAGGTATACCCGACTGCAGCCCCTGAAATCCTGTAAGGTACTGAAACAAAGAGGTATTCCGCCATGATTGAAGGTTATAGCGTACTTTCCCATATTCCCCTGAAAGCCGGAACACCCTGCCACACACCGGCCGGGCTGACGCCCCTGGTGCACGTCGATGAGCCTGCAGCACGCGTCATGACGGACTTCCGGCAGGTGACCCCCGTCACCATTGAACCTGGCTCGAGGATCACCACTGCACTCGACAAGATGAAGATGACCGGCGTGCGCCTGTTATTCGTGCCGGACCGCGACGACCACATCATCGGCATCATTACTGCAAAGGACATTCAGGGAGAGCGGCCGGTGCGGCTGGCGCAGGAGTCCGGCGTCCTCTACGGCGACATCAGTGTCGAGATGATCATGACGCCGCTGGAGGAAATAATTGCGGTAGACCTCAAGTCGGTTGAAGCTGCACGTGTAGGACATATCGTCAATACGCTGCGCAGCCTGGAGCGACAGCATACGCTGGTCGTCGAAGTCGACAGGTCAACGGATCAGCACATCATCCGCGGGATGTTCTCTACCACACAGATCAGCAAGCTGCTGGGGCAGGACATCACCGACCCGGAGTATGCGGTACATTCGTTTGCAGAGGTGCAACGGGAGCTGGGGTAAGCTCCTGCAGCTTAATGGACCGTAGGACCGGCGCCCCGCCGGGAATGCCCGGAATTCCCCGCGAGGCGCGGGTCCTGCCGGGGGGCCTAATAGAACAGTCAGTCTTTTTTCGGCTCCGCGTCGCCGCCCTCGGGCATATCGTAGGCCTTTGAGCTTACGTGTTCCTCCCCGGCCCCTGCCTCGCGGCGTTCCTGGATACGTGAGCGGCGCTGCTCAAGCCGTGCCTCGCGGGCACCCTCGCGCTGCGGTATGGTCATCTCACCGAACAGCACCTGCTTGAGAAAGCGCATGGCAAAGGCCAGCAACGCCTCTTCATCCTCCAGCAGCCGGTCCATGCCAATGACGTCGGCGTCGAAGATATCGGTAAAGCCGGGGGTCTGGATAAATTCACGGAACTTGTCCATGTCATAGCTGCACATGTCGTACAGCTGCAGGCTGCGCCCGGATGGTGCGCCCACGGTCGGTCCGCTGGAACGCTTCTTCAGAATGATGTCGCGCCACTCGCGGTTCATGGCGTCGTACTTGTCGACGCCCTGCTCCTTGCGGTACTCGCCCACCGTTTGGGTCTTCGGCTCCTCGTGTCCCTTGCAATGCGGCTCCCTGACGACGAAATACATATCTTCCACGGTCGAGCTGTCTTTTTTGCGCACGCCCATGCTGCCAAGCGCGTAGTAACGGCAGGCGGTCGGCCGATCCTCGTAGACCGTGCAACCTTCCTCGCTCAAAAATACGCATTCCCGTGTGCCCGGCCTGGTGCGCAGCTTCAGGCCCGGCATGCCGTGGTGGTCCATCTGGAACGGCAGAGTGTAACGCGCAACAAAATCGTAGGAGGTCGTCTCCTTGCGGTTCTTCAGACGGATGATGTCATAGGGCAGCAACTGGATGTCGGTGTTGCGGCAACATTCGTTAAAGCAGGAAATACCCGGGTGACAGCGGAACTGGAATTCATCATCCAGCCCGAGCTGCACGGGATTGACGGGGCTCTCGAACGGGATATCGCTGAACTTCCCCTCGAAGATGTCCTCGGCACCCTCATACTCCAGGGGTTCGTTGACTGGTTTGTCGTCGCTCATGGTTTAACTTTAACCGGGGTCAGATCCCAGTTTTTCCTTATATTCTCTATCTGCAGTTGATTAATACACTGCAATCCTAATATAAGGAAAAACTGGGATCTGACCCCGGTTAAAATACTACCTGACCCTAGATGTCAGCACCGGGGTGCTGCATGGCTTTCACCTCATCATCGGCCGGCTTGATCAGCTGCACGTACTTGACCTTCTTGCAGGTCCACTCGCCGGTGTTACGGTCGTAGGTGGAGTTGACAAAGCACTTCCAGTTGTCTTCATCGATGGCCAGGTAATCCGCCCGGTAGTAGTAACCCGGGTAACGTGATTCCTCGCGGAACTGGATGTGCTTCATGTGCGCATAGGCCGCCAGCAGACGGTGGTAGTTCTCCCAGGCACGCAGCAACTCATGCAGGTCCTTGGCACGCAGTTTGAGGCTGTCCTCGCGGAGCATTTCCAGCTTGCGCTCGGCCACTTCCAGCATCGCCTTGTTGGTCTGGTACATGGTCGAGACACCGGCCACGTATTCGTCCATTACTTTCTGCAGGCGGAACTGGAACATCTTCGGCGTGATGTAGTGCGGGTTGATATCGATCGCCGTGGTGTAGTCCCTGTTCTCGAGGAAGTTCTTCACTGGCTGGTAGATCTCGGCGACGATATCGTCGATGCTGCGATCCAGCTCCGGCTTGAAGTCCTGGTTGTCGAGCACGTACTTCACCATGGACTTGGCCGCAATCCGACCCTCGGTGTGCGAACCGGAGGAAAACTTGTGACCGGAGGCACCAACGCCGTCACCGCCTGTAAACAGGCCATTGATGGTTGTCATGCGGTTGTAGCCCCAGTGGTAGTGGTCCGGGGTGCCCGGAATATCATCCGGACCGGAACACCAGATACCGGCACAGCCGGCGTGCGAACCCAGCAGGTAGGGTTCGGTCGGCATCAGCTCGGACATCTTTTTATCAGGCTCGATGTTCTCACCGGCCCAGACACCACACTGAGCAATGGTCATGTCGAGAAAGTCTTCCCAGGCCTCGGCCTCGAGATGCTTGATCTCTTTCGGCGTCATGGTTTCTGCCAGCCTGGCGAGCGCTGTCGGGGTATCCATGAAGATCGGGCCACGGCCTTCTTTCAACTCATGCATCATGAGGTGGTTACGCAGGCAGGTACCCATCTTGTGACCTTCGGCGTAGCCGTCGTAGCCGGCTTCGGCGAGCAGGTGCGCATTCTTTGCCTGATAGTCCTCGCCCATGGCATTCATGGCCTTTGCCTTGAACAACAGGAACCAGGCGCCCACCGGGCCGTAACCATCCTTGAAGCGGGCGGGTACGAAACGGTTTTCCATCAGCGTCAGCTCGGCGCCGGCCTCGGCCGCCATGGAGTAGGTGGAACCGGCATTCCAGACCGGGTACCAGGCACGACCCTGGCCTTCACCAACCGAGCGCGGACGGAACACGTTCACGGCGCCGCCGCAGACCAGCAGGCAGCACTTGAACTTGTAGATGTAGACCTTGTTCTCGCGAACCGAGAAACCGGCAGCGCCAGCGATACGGGTCGGGTCATTCTTGTCGTTGAGCAGGCGCACGATGAAGACGTGCTCCTGGATCCGGTCGCTACCCAAAGCTTTCTTGGCAGCCTCGGCGACGATCCACTTGTAAGACTCACCGTTGATCATGATCTGCCACTTGCCGGAACGGACCGGCTTGCCGCCTTCGGTCAGTGCCTTGCCTTCGTCACCCGGCTGTTTCCAGATCGGCAGGCCCCACTCTTCGAAGTGGTGCACGGAGTCATCAACGTGACGGCCGGTGTCATACACCAGGTCCTCACGGGTGATGCCCATGAGGTCGCCACGCACGTAACGCACGTAGTCAGCCGGGTCATTCTCACCCATGTAGGTATTGATGGCGGACAGGCCCTGTGCCACGGCGCCCGAGCGGTCCAGTGCGGCCTTGTCGACCAGCTTGATATTCATATCAACGCCCTGCGCCCTGGCGGCATCGGCCCAGCGCATGATCTCGAATGCACAGCCGCAGGCGGCCATACCACCGCCGATCATGAGGATATCAACTTCCTCCTCGACCACCTCGGGGTTACCAAAACCATATTCAGACATAATGCTTCCTGTTCGACCGTGCCTTACACCCGTCAATAAATTAAATGCCGATTCGGGCGCCTAGTTGGAGAACTGGCTGGTATCGCAGACGTGCGTACCCTTGGTAAACAGCGTGGAGTGATCGGTGAGCTCGTCCATCACAGCATCCGGCTTATTGTTGTACGGCTGTATGGAACCATCCGGTGTGGTACGGATCGGGAACTTGAAGCGCTTCATATTGCCGTTGCGGAACTTGATGGACCACATGATGGACTCCGAACCACGCAGCGGCTGCACGGAAGCACCCAGCGGCACGATGTCGGCGTAGTGACGGCATTCGATTGCCTGCTGCGGGCAGATCTTCACGCAGGCATAGCACTCCCAGCATTGCTCCGGCTCCTGGTTCCAGGCCTTCATGGCATGGCCGGTCTCGGAACCGTCCTTGTCGAGCTTCATCAGGTCATGCGGGCAAATGTACATGCAAGCCGTCTTGTCCTGGCCCTTACAGCCGTCGCATTTATCGGTACGTACAAATGTAGGCATTCAGTTCACCATCTTTATGTAACAGGGTAGTGGCTCAGTTTGGCGTTCAATCTGTCTGGCGGAATAAATTCCGCCCTACAACACCGTTCTTCGTAGGGCCGAATTCATTCGGCCTGTTACAAACTGAGCCACTACCTGTAATAGACCTGCAGATAACTCTCCGCTACCCGGTGTTCGCAGCAACGGTCTCCAGAGCCGTTTATTTAGCGGAATGTCCGCTCATCTTGATCTCGACCTTGTCCTCGTCCTTCAGGCTGCCGTAGTAGGCGCGCAGGATCTCCAGCACCTCGGGGCGCGAAAACTTGTCGGAGACGTCTTCGCCCTCGGACAGCGCCTTGCGCAACTTGGTGCCGGACAGCAGGATACGGTCCGGGCCTTCATGCGGGCAGGTCTTCATGGACGCCATGCCATCACACTTGTTGCACCAGAAGGTCCAGTCGATCTTCAGCGGCCGGGTCTCCAGCGAACCGGCCGGAATCTCATCGAAGATGTGATGGGCATCGAACGGGCCATAGTAGTCACCAACGCCGGCGTGGTCACGCCCGACGATCTGATGGGAACAGCCGTAGTTCTGGCGAAACACCGCGTGCAGCAGGGCCTCGCGCGGACCGGCATAGCGCATGTCCAGCGGATAGCCGGCCTGGATCACGGTGTTGTCGGAAAAATACCTGTCGATCAGGGTGCCGATGGCGTTGCTGCGCACATCAGCGGGGATATCGCCCGGCTTCAGTTTGCCGAGCAGGGAATGAATCAGCACACCGTCGAGGGTCTCGATGGCGATCTTTGCCAGGTATTCGTGGGAGCGGTGCATCGGGTTACGGGTCTGGAAGCAGGCAATGGTGTTCCAGCCGCGTTTTTCGAACTCGGCGCGTGTCTGCGCCGGGGTCATGAACTGGTCGCCGTACGTTTCCGGAAAACCGCCCTGCGACAGCACCTTGATCGGGCCGGCGAGATTCACCTCACCCTGTGCCATCACCATATTCACACCCGGATGCTCTTCATCGGTGGTCTTGTAGACCATCATGCACTCGTGTGCCTTGTCGATGCCGTACTTCTCGGTGACCTGCATGGTAGCGAGAATTTCACCACTCTCGGCATCGGCCAGGGCAATGTCATCACCTTCGCTGATGCCCTTCGCGGTCACTGCGTCGGTAGACAATGTAATCGGGATCGGCCAGAACAAACCATTGGCCATCTTCATGCCGTCGCAGACACCTTCCCAGTCTGCACGGGTCATGAAGCCGTCCAGCGGCGTGAAACCACCGATGCCCATCATGACGATGTCACCGGTTTCACGGGAGGACACAGTGACCTTCGGGAGGTCTTTCGCGCGCGCCTGTTCGGCAACCAGCGCATCACCTTCAAGCAGCAACGGCTTCAGATTACCGCCACCGTGTGGATTGACTAATGTGGACATGAGACTCCTTGCCGCAATCGTTATCTGTTGCGTTTTGTCTGTGGTTTTTTTGCTGCGTCGGTAGGTAACCCATTGGCCACAAACGCAGTCCTGCCCATTGCAGGGGTGGCATACACTACGCCTTTGGGTCTGAATTTCAAACCAGTAAAATCTTGCCGTGAATAAAGCCAGCTTATTCCGGTATACATGCACCTGTAACTCTATAACTATATGTTTAATATTATAATTATATAAAATAATGCATATGGAATTATACTAAATGTACGCATC
>QIFB01000170.1 GCA_003230545.1 Gammaproteobacteria bacterium
GCGACCAGTATGAAAACCGGGTTTACACCCTGCCGAAAAAGCTCGACGAGGAAGTGGCCCGCCTGCACCTTGGCAAGATCGACGCCAGGCTGACGACGCTATCACAGGAACAGGCGGATTATATCGGCGTGCCGGTGGAAGGTCCGTACAAGCCGGACTACTACCGGTACTAGAAAAAAGAGGTCAAACCTGAAAATCGGGGACAGACCACGATTTTCAGGCCTTGGCAGTGCTTGCGTAGGTTGGTGCTGAGCGTAGCGAAGCCCGACATGGGGCGTCGTCAGGCATCGATTGTTGGGGCGTCGTCAGGCATCGATTGTTGGGCTTCGCTACGCTCAGCACCAACCTACATCTGAAAAACAGGTGTCTTTAAAGGCAGGCAATCTTGAGAAAATCAGCAACCCCGCCCGTTTACAGCTTCGAGTTTTTTCCGCCAAAGACCGCTGAAGGCGTAAGCAAACTCGAGACCACCAGCAAAACCCTGGCGGCACTGAAGCCCGGGTTTTTCTCGGTCACGTTTGGTGCCGGCGGCTCAACCCGCGATCGCACCTTCGAGACCGTCATGGATATTCGGGAGAAATCCGGTATCGAGGTTGCACCGCATCTGTCCTGTATCAGCTCGACCCGGGAAAATATCCGCGAAATCATCGACACCTACCGGGATGACGGCATTGGACACATGGTTGCACTGCGCGGGGACATCCCGTCGGGAACGGTAGAGGCCGGCGAATTCCGTTACGCGAATGAACTGGTCTCCTACATCCGCGAGGAAACCGGTGACCATTTCCATATCGAGGTAGCCGCCTACCCCGAGTATCATCCGCAGGCCAGCAGCCCGGACCGCGATTTTGCCAACTTCAGGCGCAAGGTCGAGGCCGGCGCCAACAGCGCCCTGACCCAGTATTTCTACAATACCGATGCCTATTTCAAGTTTACCGACCGTTGTGAGACGGCCGGTATCGATATCCCCGTGGTACCCGGCATTATGCCGATCACCAACTATCACCAGCTGGCACGCTTCTCCGACAACTGTGGTGCAGAAATTCCGCGCTGGGTTCGCAAGCGCCTCGAGGCCTTTGGCGAAGACCTGGAATCCATTCGGGCATTTGGTGAAGAGGTTGTCAGCAGCCTGTGTACAAGGCTGGTCGAGCAGGGAGTCCCCGGCCTGCACTTTTATACCCTGAACCGCGCGGAACCCTCCATGAAGATCTGGAAAAACCTGGGCCTTGGCAACACCTGATTCACCTGCATAAGCACCCGGTGTCCCCCGACAGGCCTGTCGAGCGATGCATATTCCCAGACTTTACATACCCCAATCCCTGGTCACCGGGGAAACGCTGGTTCTCGATGACCAGGCCGCGCACCACGTCAAACAGGTGCTGCGTCTCGGGCCGGGCACAGCGCTACGGGTGTTTGACGGACACGGTTTGGAACATCATGCCACCCTGCTGGATGTACAGCGCAACAGGGTTTCGGTAGAGATCGGTGCGGCACACGAGCTGAATACCGAGTCGCCACTGAACATTACCCTGGCGCAGGGAATCCCGCGGGGAGATCGGCTGGAGCGGCGCATGCGGCACTGGGAGAGAATCATGGTCTATGCCTGTGAACAGTGCGGCCGCAGCAGTCGATACTGTTACTGGCAGGACCTGAAGGTGGCATCACGAATGCCGAGAAACTGCAGGCCGGACGCGCCGGTTTCACCCCGGTCGCACTGGGCCCGCGCGTGCTGCGGACGGAGACTGCCCCGCTGGCTGTGCTGGCGGGACTGCAGTTGTTATGGGGGGATTTTCGTTAGCCTGCAACCGGCCGAATAAATCCGGCCCTACAAGGGCGGTGTGGCAGGGCGGAATTTATTCCGCCAGTCATATACGAGGCAAAACCGGGCTACTACCCAATATCCCGGTACTGTTCCAGCAGACCCTGGATATAGTCCAGGTCCGGGATCACGGCCGTTGCCCGGTCAACCGAGACCCGGCACTGCAGCGCATCGAGTATCGACGGCTCCATGCCATCGGCGGTGTTCTCGTCAAACTGCATCAGGCGGGGCAACCCGGCGGCAACAATGGCATAAAACTGCACCGGGCTGTCAGTACGTATCGAATTGATAATCATGATCCGCGAGTAAACCAGGTTTGCCGGCATGTTCTCGCCACACAACACCTCCAGCGAAATAACCGGCACCGTCTGGTCGCGCCATAAGATTGAACCCAGCAGCCACTCGGGAGTGTCCGGCAGTTCCCTTGGCATATGGTAGTTGCTGACCTCTGCAACGGATATGCTTGGTAACAGCATATTCACCCCCCGTAACGGGATCCACATACTGCGAACACCATCATTCAGATCAGCCATCGGCCTGCTCCTGGTAGCTGTCCGGTTCGTCTGATGATATACCGATCAGCCGGTATATCGTCTCCAGTAACTCGTTTTCCTGGTACGGCTTGCCGAGGTAATGGTCAACACCGATTTCCCGTGCACGCTCCCGGTGCTTGTCACCGGTACGGGACGTGATCATGGTGATCGGGATGTGACGGAAACGCCCGTCATTGCGCATGTGCGTTGCCAGTTCGAAACCATCCATACGCGGCATTTCGATATCCAGCAGCATCATGTCCGGCACGTACTCCTCCAGTTTCCCCAGGGCTTCAACACCGTCTTTTGCGGTAACGACTTCGAAGCCATGTTGCTGCAACAGGCGCGTAGTCACCTTGCGTACCGTAATGGAATCATCAACCACCATGACAGTAATCCTGTCATTACGCCGCGACGCAGCAGCATCACCGACAGCAGGCTGTCTGACTTCCATACGAACAACAGCCGCCAGATCAACGATCAGCACAACACGGCCGTCACCGAGAATGGTTGCACCGGAAATCCCGCTGACATGACTGAGCTGCACACCAAGCGGCTTGACCACGATCTCGCGATTACCATGCAAGGCCTCTACCTGCAGTGCAACCCGTTTCTCGCCGGCGCGTATCAGCAATACCGGCAACTGCGCGCTGGCATTGTCCGATGCCATGCCTCCGGTCCCCAGCAGGCTGCCAAGATGTCTCAGCTGGTAGCGGTTCCCGGCATAGTCATAGGCCGGGTCCGGGTCCGCATAGCACTCTGAAAGCTGGTCCGGCGCGACCCGCACGATACCCTCGATACTACCCAGCGGTATACAGAGATTTTCTTCACCGGCACGTATCAGCAGGACCTGGTTGATCGCCAGTGTATACGGAAGCCGCAGAGTAAACAGGCTGCCCTTGCCGGCTTCCGAGGCAATGTGCAGCGAGCCACCGAGCTGGCGCACCTCGCTGTTGACAACATCCATCCCGACACCACGTCCTGATATCTGGGTCACTTCAGTCGCAGTGCTGAAACCACTCTGCAGTATGAACTGCATGACCTCGTCATCGGACAGTGATGCATCTTCATTCATCAGCTCGCGCTCGACGGCCTTTGCACGCAGCGCCTGCAGGTCAATTCCATGGCCGTCATCCGCAATGCGTAGAACGATCTCGGGACCTTCACGGAGAAAACTGATCTGGATACTGCCGGATCTAGGCTTGCCGGCCTGCTTGCGGTCGGCCGGTTTCTCGATGCCATGATCGACGGCATTGCGCAGCATGTGCTCGAGTGGTGCAATAATCCGCTCGACTACCGTGCGGTCCATCTCGCCCTCGGCACCCTCAAGGCGTAATTCTACCCGCTTGTCCAGCTCACTGGCTGCCTGGCGCACAATGCGCCGCAGACGTGGCGCGAGACTGGCAAACGGGATCATGCGTGTGTGCAGCAGCCCTTCCTGCAGGTCAGTGGTGACGCGCGACTGCTGCAACAGCAGTGTCTCCGATTCACGCGTGGTGCCATTCATCAGATCGCGAATACTGTCAAGGTCACCAATACTTTCCATCAGTGAGCGCGACAGCTGCTGCAGGTTGGAGTAACGGTCCATTTCCAGCGGATCAAAACCGGCATGGGTGTCACCAGCCTCCTGCTCATAGCGAAACAGGATCTGTGTCTCTGTCTCGATTTCCAGCTGACGCATCTGGTCGCGCAGGCGACCGACGGTATGCTGCAGTTCATCAATATTGAACCGGTAGAGACCAAACTGCCGCTCAAGCCGCGACCGGTAAATATTGATCTCGCCCACGTAATTCACCAGGTTGTCCAGCAAATCTGCCTGGATACGCAATTGCTCTGTGCGTACCCGGGTGGGCTTGCGGCGCTCCACTTGCCGCGGCGTGGACTTGACCCCGGTGACGCCCGCTGGCTGGCTCATTACAGCTGCCGGCGGCTCCTCATCATGTTCATCCGGTGCAGTTGCAGTCATGTCCACAACCACCGGCCCTGTCGTGTCTGCTGAATCATCAGCGACCACGGTTGCAGATTCAGCCACCAAAGCCGTTTCGGGTTCAGGTTCGGGTTCGGAAACGGCTTCCGTTACCTGCCCGGACGGCTCTGCCTCGATAACGGGTTCGCCGGTTGCTTCAATTTCCGCTGCAGCGGCTTCCGGTTCACGGGAAAGCTGGTCCAGCAGTTGCTCCAGCTCGGGCGCACTGGCAGGCATCTCGTACGCCTTGACCTTGTCCAGCATGACAGCCAGGGTGTCGTGCGCCTTGTGCAGGCAATCGAAAATACTGTCTGATACCAGGACCTGGCCATCGACAACACGTGTCAGCAGGGTTTCCACGCCATGACTGAGATCGCCGATTGCGCCCAGCCCGATCATGCGCGCACCACCCTTCAGGGTATGCAGCTGGCGCTGGAATTCATCGAGCAATTCACGATTATTATGGTCATCCTTCCAGGCACGCAATGTCATCTCGCTGCCATCGATAATATCCGTGGCTTCCTCGATAAAGATTTCCAGCAGTTCCGGGTCCATACCGGCAAAGTCGCCGGCCGCTGACAGTGGCTCCTCAACCGCAGCCTCGGCTGCATCAGTCACTACCTCGGCTGTCGGGGCTTCCTGTACGTCATTTTCACCAGCAGGCGCATCGGCAGGCAGCGATGTGATATCAGCCAGTAATGCATTTAACCAGTCCGTATCACAATCCTGCAGCGGCAAACGCTCGACCAGTCCGGCCAGTGCCGCGCGGCAGTTATCGAGGACATCCAGGGCCGCAGTGCTGACCGGCAGCTGCTGCTTGTCAAGTTCCCCGAAATAACCATACAGTGCCTGCGTCAGACTGTGCATGACCGGTAATTCGGCCGATTCGGTGGTCCCCGACAGGGTATGCAGCGCACGGTACAGCGGCTCGGACACATTGCATTCCGTTGCACTTGCACGGCATTCATTGATAAATCCCTGTATTGCAGCCAGGTGGTCAACTGATTCATTCCGGAATATGTTTATAATGTCCGGATCATCGTCATTAGCTTCCGGTTCTTCGGCCACAAACTCCCCGTCGATAACCCCGGTTTCCTCGCCATCCTCTGCAACAGTTATTTCCCCGACGTCTCCGGCCGGTGACTCCTGTTCTGTAAAGGCAGACATATCCGGCTGTTCACCGCGGGCAAGCTGTTCTGCTGCGAGCATCAAGCCACGGTAATCTGACTCCGGCTGTGGCCCGCCATTGACCTGTGCAATCAGCTCGGTCAGGGGGACCAGTAAACGCTTTGCGACCGCAGCCACAGTTGCATCCGCAGGGATTGCACCTTCAATCACCCGGTTGAACAAACTTTCAATGGCCCACGAAAACTCACCAACCAGCATGGCGCCAACCATACGGCCACTGCCCTTGAGGGTATGAAAACACCGGCGCACGGTTCCGAGGGCCTCGGTATTGTCCTGGTTTTCAACCCATGCAGGCAGCTGCACCGTAATTTCCTCAAGCAATTCCGCTGCCTCTTCCATAAAGATTTCAACGATTTCCGGGTCGGCACCTGCAGCCAGTACCGGCAGGATATCAGCCGGATGCGCAGTTTCATCAGCAGCTACCGGTGCATCGGGTTCCGGCACTGCAGTATCGGGTTCCGGTAGATCAGCATCCGGTTCACCTGCATCCTCTGCATTGACTGTATTAATTACATCAACCCCGTCAAGGTCATTGTCGAGCGGTGCAATCACCGCAGCGGACTGGTCATTGCTGTCTTCCGCCGGGTTCAGCATGGCGGTAGCGCGTGCAACCAGGGCATCCACATCTGCCTCCGGTGCAGTGCCGTTTTTGACCTGCTCAAGCAACTGTCCAAGCGATTCGCTTGCCTCCAGCACCAGCTCAAATAATTTTGCACCTGCATTAAGCTTGCTTTCGACGACCTGGTTCAGCAGGTGTTCGAAGGCCCAGGAAAACTCGGCCAGCGCCAGCGCACCGACCATGCGCCCGCCACCCTTGAGGGTATGAAGGGAGCGGCAAATGGTCTCGATCATCTCCCGGTTTTCAGTATCCGCGACCCAGCCGGGGATCAAACGGGACAGTTGCGCCAGTTCTCCCTCGACTTCCTCGATAAATATTTCGAGGATTTCCGCGTCTGATTCATCAGGCAGCACCTGTAATTCGGAAATCACCGGGGTATCTACAGGCTGGATAACGGTGGCGGACGGCTCGTCTGTTGCTTCGCAGCCGGCAGCTTCAGGCGCCGGTTCTGTCGCCGCAACCCGGTCTTCGAGAGGACCTGATTCCATGGCGCCTGCTGTTTCCGTGCCTGCACCCAGTTTCTGCAGGCTCTGCTCGGCGATGTCCAGGGCCATACCGCCGTGAACACGGTGCTCGCCGAGTTCCTCGACAAAATATTCGATGGAACAGATGGCGTCTGCCAGCATGTCCAGCTGGGCGGTATCCGGCAACTGTTCACTCTGCAGCAAAGCCGTGTCGAAATAGCCAGCCACCTGTTCCACCAGGGTGGCTGCGCGATCCTGGCCGGCGAGTTGCAATCCGCCCCGGATCTGCTGCAGCAGTCCGGGTACGTTTTCAAGCCTCGATGAGGACTCCGGGGCCTGCAAATAACTGTCGATGTGTTCCTTCGCAGCGGCCATGTCGGCAACCACCGCGTTGACGACGGCGGTCAGGCTTTCATTCCAGGCAAGATTCGCCGTACTGCTGCCTGACTCCTGCATCAGCTCCCGTGCACACATGTCACGAATGGAGGTTTCCACGGCAACCAGAGAACCGGCAATCCCCTCCAGCACAGCATCGGTATCAGCAGCTGAACCAGAAGTAATTTCGCGGCACTGCTTGATTACATCCTCAATGGTCCCGTAGGCATCCTCGATACCACTGATCCCCAGCGTATTTGCCAGCGCCTGCAGCTCATCAATCACAGGTTTTAAATCACCTGCACTGCCATCACTGTCCTTGAAACGTTCCAGCTGCTCCTTGATTTTCTCAAGATCCTGCAGCACTGCAGTCATCACCGTATTCAGGACATCGATATTGCGGCCACCAAGCTCGACGTCCGCCGGCTGCCCCGCTGGCACAAGGATGCGCCGTATCTCGCCTGCCTGCCCGTTCTCAACCCCGCTGGCAGTAATATGTTTCAGCAGGCTCTCGAGTAATGCCTCGGGAATCTGCGCGGTGAACCCGGTATCGCCGACATCAATCAGGGACTTGATCTGCCGATCAACCTGCCCCATCAGCTGTTTTAATTCGGTGGTTGCTGTTTGCGGATCAGCCAGCAGCACTTCCGTAAATCCACCCGCCAGCCACCATAAACGGGCCGCTTCCTGCTGACGCGAGGCCTCGCGCAGACTGTCGGTTACTTCGAAAATGGACTGTAGTCCGGTGCTGTTTTCTGCGTTGCGGTACCACTCAAGCAGGCCGGCCTGAAAACGCTGCCGTAAAGAACGTGCCAATCGGGACGCCTCGGGCAAGGTTCCTGCCCGCAGTGGGTCAAAGACAGTCTCCGGCAGGTCGGCATACAGGTCGGGGCTGAACACCTCGTCCTCCGGCATTGCGGCCACACCGCGTACCGCGCGCAGCTCATTGATAACCGGTAACAACACGGCGGTGCTCTGGTACCGGCTGCTGCGCAGACCGACCAGGTAATCCGGAAGCTGGATGAAGGCCTGCATCAGGGCCTGCATCGCAGTTTCGCCATTGTCGGGCCGCTCATGCAACAGGTCGTTGAGGACCTCCTCCATCTCGGTTGCAAGCAGGTCAGCGCCGTCCAACTCCACAATACGCAAGGGCCCGCGCGCTTCATGCAGGCAAGCCATGCATTTGTTCAGACTCCCGGCGTCTCTGTCACCTTCGGCATATTCCTCCAGAAACAGACGTCCCTGCTTCAGGGTCTCGCCGAGTTCCTGTTGCACCCAGTTAAGCGCACTTAAATCAATAGCTTCGTTCATGCTGGTTCCTGGCTGTCTGTGCGGTCATACGCTGTATGAACCCGAACAGGCGTTGTGTTCGTGGTTTCCCGGCATGGCCTACAGCCATGCCGGGCAGCTGTCCTGTTACGGCAGTTTGAAACCGGCAACAGAAGTATCCAGATCCTTGGTCAGACGTGACAGGTTCCCGATGGAGCTGAACGTTTGCTCCGTGCTGCTTGCTGTCTGAGTGGTAACGTCCTGGATATTGTTCATGCTGCTGGAAATCTCGGAAGCCGTAACGGCCTGCTGGCTGGCAGACACGGAAATCGACTCAATCAGACCGGCCAGTTGCTCGGAGACATTTTCGATCTCCTCGAGTGCGCTGCCGGCATCCTCTGCAAGGTGTGCGCCGCTGACCACACCGGAGGTACTCTTCTCCATGGAGATGACCGCCTCATTGGTATCGGCCTGAATGGCCTTCACCAGTGCCTCGATCTGACGGGTTGCGTTGGCAGAGCGTTCTGCAAGACGCTGCACTTCGTCGGCAACCACCGCGAAACCGCGACCTGCCTCGCCGGCCATGGCCGCCTGGATAGAAGCATTCAGTGCCAGGATGTTGGTCTGCTCGGCAATGTCGTTAATCAGCTCGACGATGTCGCCAATCTCCTGCGAACTCTCACCGAGTCGTTTGATACGCTTCGAGGTTTCCTGAATATGCTCACGAATGGAATCCATGCCGTTGATGTTGCGCTGCACCGTTTCACCACCCTTCTTCGCAATCTCGACGGAGCGCATGGCCACCTTGGCAGACTCGCCAGCCTCGGCGGATACCGTATTCATGGATGTTGACATGTCATTGATCACGGAGGTTACAGATGTAATATCCTCCGATTGACGGGTACTTGCCTCGGACAGATGCCTGGCAACAACCTCGGTTTCCTCGACAGAAGAAGACATCTGTGTCGATGTGTCGTTGATGGTCCTGACCAGACCGCGCAATGAACTGACGGTCACGTTGATGGAGTCGGCGATTGCACCGGTGAAATCTTCGGTAACGGTAGTGCTCACCGTCAGGTCACCCTGGGCCAGGCCACCCATCTCATCCAGCAGGCGCATAATGGCCTCCTGGTTGTGCAGGTTCTCGGACTCGACAACCTGGCTGCGGCTTCTCTGGGTACGCAGGGTTTCAAACCCCATCCAGAACATCGCCAGCAGGGCGATTGCACCAAAGAAATAGGCCAGTTCCACGGATGCCAGCCGCTTGCCAGGTGCAGCCGCATAGACCTGCTGCAGCTTGTCTGCAGCGCCGAACAGCTTTTCACTGCGAGTTGCAACATCCTGTACTGCCTTCTGAATAGCGACCAGTTCTGTTGAGTTATCGACCAAGGTTCCGACATGATCACTGACCCGGCTGAACAGCAGGGTAATCTGCTTGAGCTTGTCCTGTGCAGTCTTGCCTTTCACGGCACCGGAACCCTTGCCGCCACGCTGCATCTTCTCGAGGATGGTGCCGAATTTTCCGGTATCCTCGGCAAAGGCAACGGCCGCAGCCTCGGCCCCGTCACCGGACATAACGCTGTTTATGTTGTTGACGATGCGCTGGCCGAGCATGGAAAGGTAACCGGCCTGGCTTACCTGCGCCGAGCTGGCATTATTCCTGACGAGGTTGTCTACCAGGCCCTGGGTACGTTGCATCAGCTCCGGCATAATCTCCCGGGTCAGGCTGGCGGTCTCTGCCACCGAAAGCACCAGGATCTGGCCGTTAACCACTTCTTCTACACTGTAACTGAAGTCGTGCCAGATATTGTCGAGCTCGGTAAAGGCCTGGAACTCCGGTGTATCGCGGTAACTCTCGTTTGTCTCGAATTCTGCACCTTCGCTACCGAGGATTTCCACGAAACGCCCCCTGGATTCCTCGAGCGCTTCAAAAGCCTCGTTATTACCGTCACCAGCGGCCAGGGCGTACTTCGCGATACGCTGTGACATGACCTGCTGTTCACCGGTCCAGGACAGGCGCTGCTGGTCGAGTTCAGACTGGTTACCCACCTGTACGAACACACCCACCATTACCAAGACAGCACACAATACGGTAAAGGTAAGCACCTTCATCATGTTATCGGACACCATCGTCTTAACCTTGTTCATTACATTCATGGTCTTTCTCCTGACCGGTTAGTCTTGATTGCGCAACTAAAACAGTGAATCACCCGTACTTCTATATGGCTGCCTGCATGAATTGATCAGAAGCAGACAGCGCCGGAATACTGAAAATACCCCGGAATACACCCTCATCCTGAAACCCGTTACACACATAGGGTTCGAGTACCGGATCCATCCGGTTGTCAGCCTCTATGCAGGCCTCGATCGGGTAATACCGCAGGCCATGGACTTCATCCACGACCAGCCCGGAATAGATATCCTCGAGTTCGATCACCAGTACCCGGCTGTGTTTTCCGGGCTGTGTAACTTTCCCGTACAACAGGCCGTGGAGATCAACCACGGGCAACAGGCGGCCGCGAACATTCGCGATGCCGTGCACCCAGTCAGCCGTGTTGGGAACCATGGAAAGCTGCGGCAGGGGCAGGGTTTCGATCACTTCACCCATGGGCACCAGCAATTGCTGATTACCCAGGCGGAAGGCAACGCCCGACCATCCATCCCGCTGTTTAACCTTTTCCGGGAGACCGGCAGCGGCCGCCTTGCAACCCGACTCCATCGTCTTTAACAGGGCTACCGGATCCACGTTTGTCTCTGGGTTCATAGTGGTTGCCATCAACTGGCGAGCGCCTGGCTGATGAGATCTATCAGTACACCCTCGTTGACTGGCTTGATCAGGTACTCGCAGGCGCCCTGGCGCAATCCCCATACACGGTCGATCTTCTGGTCCTTGCGGGTAACGATAATGACCGGTATCGATGCCGTTTCCGGGTTGGATGTCAGCTCACGCGTCGCCTGGAAGCCGTTTAGTCCCGGCATAACGACATCCATCAGAATCAGGTCAGGTTTTTCGCGCCGGGCACATTCAATCCCCTCATCACCATTCGCAGCCGTCAGCGTCTGGTAGCCATTCTTCTGCAGGATCTTCTGCAGCCGATGGGAATCGGTCGGTGAATCATCAACGATCATTATCTGCGTCATGGCAATTTCCTCAGTGGTAGCGCTATATGCCGCTTGTTTGAGCAGTCCGTGAGCCATGCTGCTCGATGGCAGCCAGCAACTCTTCCCTGGTAAACGGTTTGGTGATGTAGTGATCGGAACCGACCACACGTCCGCGAGCCCGGTCGAACAGGCCATCCTTGCTGGACAGCATGACAACCGGTGTGTGCTTGAACACCCGGTGATGCTTGATCAGCGCACACGTCTGGTAGCCGTCCAGCCGGGGCATCATGATGTCCATGAAAATCAGGTCAGGCTGATAATCCGCGATCTTGCTCAGCGCCTCGAAACCATCCACTGCCGTGACAACATCGAACCCCTCCTTGCGCAGCAGGCTTTCTGCCGTGCGCCGGATGGTCTTGCTGTCATCAATGACCATGACTGTGAAAACACTACCCCCCGGGTCCGGGGTATCGCCCGGGTCCGGGGACTCCATGTGAACCTGCGTCTCAACACCGTTATACATAGTTAACCCGCTGTTTAAACTGGATTTTAAGTAAAATTATGCCGGCAACCCCCGGCCCGTGCAGCTCTGCGGCAACCCCCGACCAACACGTCGGCAGCTAAATTAATTTAATATCGCCCTTCAGCTACAAGGATTTATCGTCCGCCACCGGGCAAACTTTATATGCCGGCAGGCAGCCGGTTCCGGACCGGGAAGGCACCACTCATGACAATCAGACTGGGCGTGGTCATGGACCCGATCGGATCCATCCACTTCAAGAAAGACAGCACCCTGGCCATGCTGCTGGCAGCCAGTGCGCGCGGCTGGGAACTCTGGTACATGGAACAGCCTGACCTGTTCCTGCAGGGCAGTCACTGTCATGCAGCCATGAGCCGCCTCGAGGTCAGCAATGACCCGGATGACTGGTACCACTGCACTGAATCGGCAGTTCGTCCGCTGGCATCACTGGACGTAGTCCTGATGCGCAAGGATCCGCCGGTTGACATGGAATACATGTACACCACGTACCTGCTGGAACGGGCCGAGGCAGACGGCGTACTGGTGGTCAACCGCCCGGCCACGTTGCGCGATGCCAACGAGAAACTCTACACCGCCTGGTTTCCTGACTGCTGCCCGCCTACCCTGGTCAGCCGGGAAATAACGCGCCTGCACCAGTTTCTCGAAGAACAGGATGATATTGTCGTCAAGCCACTCAACGGCATGGGCGGCGCCTCGGTGTTCCGGGTACAGCGGAACGACCCGAACCTGAACGTTATTCTGGAAACCATTACCGACAACGGCAACCGCACGGCCATGGCGCAGCGCTATATCCCGGAAATCACCGCGGGAGACAAACGCATCCTGGTGATTGAGGGTGAACCTTTTCCTCATGCACTGGCGCGTGTCCCGGCTGCCGGCGAATCCCGCGGCAACCTGGCTGCAGGAGGGACCGGCAAGGGCGTGGACCTCAGCGACCGCGACCGCTGGATTTGCAATCAGGTAGGTCCAACCCTGCGTGAACAGGGCCTGCTGTTTGCCGGGCTTGATGTCATCGGTGATTACCTGACGGAAATCAACGTTACCAGTCCGACCTGTATCCGGGAACTCGATGTACTGTATGACGCAGACATCGCCGGCGACTTGATGGCCGCCATCGATCAGCGGCTGGCGCAATCGTAGGGGGCACGTATCCTGGAATTCTCGCATCCAGTCCGAACCGGCCTGCTGCTGTGCCTGCTGCTGGTGGCTGGCTGCAGCCAGCCAGCGGACCCGGCGCTGCACCGGCAGTTCTTTGCGCTGGGGACCCTGGTCGATCTCACGATTTATGGCAGCGCCGCCGATACCGCTGAACGGGCTGCCACGGATATCGAGCAACTGTTTACCCGCCGGCATGCCGACTGGCATGCCTGGCAACCGGGGACCCTGCAGGCAACCAATCGCCAACTGGCAACGCTGGAGGGCTTCCCGGCAGACCCGGAGTTATTGCCGCTGTTGCGTACGGCCAACCGGCTGTCACGCCTGAGTAACGGGCTGTTCAACCCGGTCATTGGCAAACTGGTAGCGCTGTGGGGTTTCCACAGCGACGAGCGTCCGGACGGGCCGCCCCCGGATAACGACCGCATCCTGGAACTGCTCAGGCAAAACCCGTCAGTGGCCGACATCGCCCTGCAGGACGGCCAGCTGCAGAGCCGCAATCCGGCGGTCCGCTATGACCTGGGCGGCGTGGCCAAGGGCTATGCCGTTGACCGCGGCATCGAGCTGCTGCAATCGCACGGCATCGACAACGCCATCCTCAATGCCGGCGGTGACCTGCGTGCCATAGGCCACCACGGTGACCGCCCGTGGCGCATCGGCATCCGTGACCCGCGCGGCCCCGGGGTGCTCGCGGCCATTGAACTGGGTGACGACGAAAGCGTATTTACCTCGGGTGACTACGAGCGCTTCTTTGATCATGACGGCACACGCTACCACCATATCATCGACCCGCGCATCGGTTACCCGGCCGATACGGTTACCTCGGTAACCGTCATCCACACCGATGCCGCCACCGCGGATGCCGCCGCCACCGCCCTGTTCGTGGCCGGACCGGAATTGTGGCAAACCATTGCCCGGCAGATGGGGATCCGCTATGTCATGCTCATCGATCACAACGGTACCATCCACATGAATCCGGCAATGCAACAGCGGGTCACCTTTGATACTGCACCGGCTGATGTGCGTCTGAGCAAACCGCTGTGATGACGCGTGCGGACTGGCTGCTGCTTGTCGCTGTCATTGGCAGCCTGCCGGTGCTGTACACGCAGTTCTGGACCCGGGACGAGGTCGCGCGCTACCTGCAGGTCCAGCAGGGCAATCAACCGGCAAACCTTATCGCGCTAACCCGGGATCAGGAACTGGAGCTTGATGGACCGCTGGGTACAAGCAATGTTGAAATTCACGAAGGCCGGGCGCGGTTCACGCATTCACCCTGTCCCGGGAAAAACTGTATCCAGGCCGGCTGGCTGGAAGCCGCCGGTGAACTGGCCGCCTGCCTGCCAAATCGCATCAGCATTCAATTACTGGGCATGCACCCACGCTTTGACGCCATTAATTTCTAGTTCTAATGTCGCGGCAAATATGGAACAAAACCAAGATAAGCACGGAAACGGCTTTCTTCTGATCGAGTGGGTTGCACCTTTCGAGCGTGAATCCGCCGCTCGTGGCAGGCCCCCTTGTCAGGGAACGCTGCAAGTCCATCCCTGGACGCTCAACGGCTTCATCCCTGAAGCCG
>QIFB01000083.1 GCA_003230545.1 Gammaproteobacteria bacterium
GAAGCCAGGGCAGTGCTCCAGGATATTGCCAGTTATGAACAAACTCAGGAATCTCTGGCGCTGCTCAAGATGCTGGCCCAAAGCTCCAAAAGTATTCAGGAAGGCCGCAGCAAACCCCTCAAAAAAGCCTTTGCAGATGTTCGCAAGCATATCAGGGAAATCACTGAGTGAAACGCTATCGTGTCCGGCTTACCGAGGATGCAGAGCAGGACCTGATCGACATCTACCGTTACATTGCGCTCCACGACTCCGTGGAGAACGCAGATTATGTACTGGATCAGCTGGAATCCCTCTGCTCGCGGCTTACCGATCTGCCCGAGCGGGGCCATGTTCCGCCCGAGTTGGATCGAATCGGTGTAACGAACTACAGGGAGGTCAACTTCAAGCCCTATCGTGTCATCTACGAGGTGATCCGGCAGGACGTTTTCATTCATTGTATCCTTGATGGCCGCAGGGATATGCCATCATTACTCGAGCGGCGCCTGATTCGTTAAAACTGTCCCTGGAAAATCCCATCCTCTGATTTACCGACAAGCCAGTCATTGCCTGTCATTGCCAGCCAGTGCCGGTCACTCCCACTCAATGGTGGCGGGCGGCTTCCCGGAGATGTCGTAGGCCACCCGCGAGATGTCCGGCACCTCGTTGATGATGCGGCGGGAGACGAGGTCGAGGAATTCGTACGGCAGGTGCGCCCAGCGTGCGGTCATGAAATCGACGGTTTCCACGGCGCGCAGGCACACCACGTGCGAGTAGCGCCGCCCGTCACCGGTCACGCCCACCGACCTGACCGGCAGGAACACCGTGAAGGCCTGGCTCACCGAATCATACAACTCGTGGTTGCGCAATTCCTCGATGAAGATGTGGTCGGCCTGCCGCAGGGTGTCGGCATAGTCCTTGTTTACCGCACCGAGGATACGCACGCCCAGGCCGGGACCGGGAAACGGGTGACGGTAGACCATGTCATAGGGTAGCCCGAGTTCCACGCCCAGCTTGCGCACCTCATCCTTGAACAGCTCGCGTAGCGGCTCCAGCAACTTGAGGTTCATTTCCTCGGGGAGGCCGCCGACATTGTGGTGCGACTTGATCAGGTGCGCCTTGCCGGTTTTGGCGCCGGCGGACTCGATCACATCCGGGTAAATGGTCCCCTGTGCCAGCCAGCGGGTCGCATCACTCAGCTTTTCGGCCTGTTCCTCGAACACCTCGATAAACCGGTTGCCGATGACCTTGCGTTTCTGCTCGGGGTCATCGATTCCTTCCAGGGCCGCGAGGAAGCGTGCCTCGGCATTCACGCGGATCACGTTGACGCCCATGTGCTCGGCGAAGGTCGCCATCACCTGATCGCCCTCGTGGTAACGCAACAGGCCGTTATCCACGAACACGCAGGTCAGCTGGTCGCCGATGGCCTTGTGCAGCAGCGCCGCCACCACGGACGAGTCGACCCCGCCAGACAGGCCCAGCAACACCTTGTCGCTGCCAACCTGCTTGCGGATCATCCCAATGCTGTCCTCGATGATATGGTCCGCCGTCCACAGGGCATTGCAGCCGCACAGGTCGATGACGAAGCGATTCAGGATGCGCTCACCCTGGCGGGTGTGGGTCACTTCCGGATGGAACTGCAGGCCGTAGTAGCCGCGCGCGTCATCCCCGATACCCGCAATCGGGGCACTGTCGGTACTGGCAATCAGCCTGAAGCCCTCCGGCAGTGCGGTGACCTGGTCGCCATGACTCATCCACACATCCAGCAGGCCAAAGCCCTCTTCACTGGTGTGGTCCTCGATGTCGCTCAGCAAGCGGGAATGGCCACGGGCGCGCACCTGTGCATAACCGTACTCATGGTGGCTGGCATTTTCCACACTGCCGCCCAGCTGCATGGCCATGGCCTGCATGCCGTAGCAGATGCCGAGTAGCGGTACGCCGAGTTCGAACACAAGCTCCGGCACGCGCGGCGAGGTATCACCGGTCACGGTCTCCGGCCCACCGGAAAGAATCACACCACGCGGTTTGAACCCGCGGATATCGGCAGCATCGACATCCCAGGGATAAATTTCGCAATACACGCCAGCCTCGCGCACGCGGCGCGCAATCAGCTGGGTGTACTGGGAACCGAAATCCAGGATCAGGATCCGGTGGGCATGGATATCAGCGTTTGAATTCACTTCGTGTTTCTCCAAAATTAAAGGGGACAGATTTATTTTCTAAGAACCCGAAAATAAATCTGTCCCCTTTAATTTACAGATCAATCCACCCGGTAGTTCGGCGCTTCCTTGGTGATCGAGACATCGTGCACATGGCTTTCCTTCATGCCGGCACCGGTGACCCGGATGAATTCCGTCTTGCTGCGCATTTCATCCATGTCTGCACACCCGGTATACCCCATGCTGGCACGTACGCCACCCATCAACTGGTGCAGGATCGCGATCATGGTGCCCTTGTAGGGAACACGCCCCTCGATGCCTTCCGGGACCAGCTTGCCCTGCTCACCACCTTCCTGGAAATAGCGGTCGCTGGAGCCTTCCTGCATGGCCCCGAGTGACCCCATGCCACGATAGGCCTTGTAGGAGCGTCCCTTGTAGAGTTCCACCTCGCCAGGCGCCTCCTCGGTGCCGGCGAACATGCTGCCGATCATGACCGACCAGGCGCCGGCGGCCAGCGCCTTGGCCACATCGCCCGAATAGCGAATACCCCCATCGGCAATCAGGGGAATGCCTCCCTTGCGCAGTTCCTCGGCGACATTGGCGACGGCCGAGATCTGGGGGACACCAATACCCGCGACGATGCGCGTGGTACAAATGGAGCCGGGACCGATACCGACTTTTACGGCATCGGCCCCGGCATCGACCAGCGCACGGGCAGCCGCCGCGGTTGCAATATTCCCCCCGATAACCTGTATGTCCGGATAGTGCTGCTTGACCCAGTGCACCCGGTCAAGGACACCCTGTGAATGCCCGTGGGCGGTATCCACGACCACCACGTCGACCTCGGCCTCGGCCAGCGCGGCAACACGATCCTCGGTTCCCGCCCCGGTACCGACCGCAGCCCCGACCCGCAGCCGACTGAGCTCGTCCTTGCAGGCGTTCGGATAGTCGGTGGACTTCTGGATATCCTTGACGGTAATCATGCCACGCAGCTTGAAGCCACCGTTGATCACCAGCACGCGCTCGATGCGGTGCTGGTGCAGCAATGCCAGCACTTCCTCGCGCGAGGCACCTTCCTTGACAGTCACCAGCCGGTCTTTCGGTGTCATGACGCTGGAGACCGGCTTGTCGAGGCTGGTTTCGAAACGCCGGTCACGGCTGGTCACAATGCCCACCAGGTCATCGCCATCGACGACCGGCACACCGGAAATATTATTGGCACGGGTCAGCTCGATCACATCACGGATACTGGTATCCTGGGTCACGGTAATCGGGTCCTTGATCACCCCGCTTTCGAATTTCTTGACGCGCCGGACTTCCTCGGCCTGCTGCTCGGCGGTCATGTTCTTGTGAATGATCCCGAGACCGCCTTCCTGGGCCAGGGTAATCGCCAGGCGTGATTCAGTGACCGTGTCCATGGCAGCGGACAGGACGGGAATCTTCAGCTCGATATCGCGGGTCAGCCGGGTGGTGAGGCTGACATCACCCGGCATTACCGTGGAATGCGCTGGCAACAGCAGGACATCATCAAAGGTCAAGGCTTCCTGCACGATGCGCATGGGTATCCGGGGTCCGCTGGTTGAGAATGGGCGCTCATTATAGGGACTGCACTGCCCCCGGTAAACCGCCGGCTGGAAGAATAATACCCGCCGGCAGCGACCGGCCCGGTGGACACCATTGGGTGTATGCTTGCGCCCCATGAGCATTGCTGCCGTCACCGCTCCCGGGGGCCCGGAACGCGATATCTACACGGTCTCCCGGCTGAACGGCGAGGTCCGTCGGCTGCTGGAACAGGGTTTTGCGCGGGTCTGGCTGGAGGGTGAGCTGTCGAATGTTGCCCGGCCCACTTCCGGCCACCTGTATTTTTCCCTGAAGGATGCCGGCGCCCAGATCCGCGGCGCCATGTTCCGCAACCGCAACCAGGCACTGCGCTTCAAACCGGAAGAAGGCGTACAGGTTCTGGTACGCGCACGGGTTAGCCTGTACGAACCCCGGGGTGATTACCAGCTCATCGTCGACCACATGGAGCTCGCCGGAGACGGCGTGCTGCAACGCGCCTTCGAGGAACTGAAGCAGAAGCTTGCCGCGGAAGGCCTGTTCGACGCAGCCGCCAAGCAGGAGCTGCCGGAACTGCCGCAGCGCATCGGGGTGATCACCTCACCTACCGGGGCCGCTGTGCGTGACGTGCTCAGTGTATTGAAGCGCCGCTTTCCGGCAATCCCGGTTCGGATCTTCCCGGTAGCAGTGCAGGGTAAGGATGCCGCCGGTGAAATTGCAGCCGCCATCGACTCGGCATCCAGCCGGGCAGATTGCGACGTGCTGATACTCACCCGTGGCGGCGGCTCGCTGGAGGACCTGTGGTCGTTCAACGAGGAACCTGTTGCGCGCGCCATCCACCGCTGCCGCATCCCGCTGGTCAGCGCCGTGGGCCATGAAATTGATTTCACCATTGCCGATTTTGTTGCGGACCGGCGTGCAGCAACCCCCTCGGCCGCGGCCGAACTGGTGAGTCCTGACCAGCAGGAATGGCTGGCACATGTACAACACCTGGCCGTGCGCCTGCAGCAGCGGCTGCAGCAGACCCGCAGTGAATCCGGCCAGCAACTCGCCTGGCTGCACCAGCGCCTGCAGCAACTGCACCCGGGACAGGCGCTGCGCCAGCAGGCCCAGCACCTGGATGAGCTGGAGCGCCGCTCCCGGCTTTCCATCTCAAATACTATCAGTTACTTACAGTCCTCACTTCAGACACAACATGCAAGCCTGGGGCAGCATTCACCACGCACACTAATCCATGAAATGGATCTGCGCTGGCGTGGACTGGGGCGGCGGCTCGGAATGTCAGTGCAAACGTTTATGGCACGGCTGCAACAGAACCTGGCCGTACCCAGCCGCGCGCTGCATGCCATCAGTCCACTGGCCACGCTGGAGCGCGGTTATGCCATTGTGCGCACACCGGGCGGTAACGTTGTGCGCACGGCAGCAAGCGTGCAACCCGGCGACCCGGTCGAGGCACGCCTGGCAAAGGGAACCTTGCAATGCACGGTCGACAGGACAGACAACACGTAGCCCGGATGAAGCGTAGCGTAATCCGGGGAACTTGTTTCATATAAAATCTCAAATACAGCCCCGGATTTCGCTACGCTTCATCCGGGCTACACTGATGTTGAGATCGTAATTCATGACAAAACTTCCGTATCACGGGTCACTACTGCTCACCCTGTTGATCATGCCGGCATTGGCTGCGGCACTGCCACTCGAGCACTCTCCCGTGCCCGGCGGTGTTGCCGTAATCGCACTGCCCGGTGATGCCGATCCGTTGACTGTGCGTTATAACGGCAAGCGTGTGATGACCACGCACAGCGGCGACAGTCACTATGCCATCGTCGGGCTTGCGCTGGGCGCAAAACCGGGCGCTCACTACCTGAATGCGAAAACGGATACAGACAAGGCCCTGCGACTGTCATTCCAGGTATTCAACAAACAGTACGAAACCCAGCACATCACCATCAAGGACAAGCGCAAGGTCAATCCGGAGAAGCGCGACATGGAACGCATTGGCCGTGAAAGCAAAACAATCAAGGCGGCCCTGCGACACTGGTCTGACGAGGAAACGGTTACACTGGGTTTCATCAAACCGGTAGACGGCCCCTACAGCAGCCCCTTCGGACTGCGCCGCTATTTCAACGAGCAGCCGCGCAAGCCGCACAGTGGACTGGATATCGCGGCACCCGAGGGCACACCCATCAAGGCACCGGCATCCGGCACCATCGTGGATACCGGCGATTACTTCTTCAATGGCAACACCGTGTTCATCGACCATGGCCAGGGACTGGTGACCATGTACTCTCACCTGAGCCGTATCGATGTGCAACCCGGACAGGCGGTTACTGCCGGCGAGGCCATCGGCCTGGTCGGCATGACCGGGCGCGTCACCGGCCCGCATCTGCACTGGGGCGTCAGTCTGAACGATGCCCGCGTGGATCCCGGGCTGTTTCTGCCGGCAGACCAGCGGCCGTCTGAATAACCCGTGCAACCATGGCAATTACTCGCGTAGGGCGCAATAAATGAAATGCATTGCGCCGTAGGGTCACAACATGCGGTGCAATACGCTTCGCTATTGCACCCTGCCTGATAAGTGGAATATCGCGCAGGGATAACGGCATCAACCCTGCTCCGCCAGTACCTGTCGGTACAGCCCGGCATCGGTCGCGCTGAAACAGCAGGCGATGATCCGGTCAAAGCGGTCCTGATAGGCCAGCATGCCGAGGATGGCGATCTCGGCTGCAGGCTGTTTCGGGTAGCCGTATACACCGGTACTGATGGCCGGGAAGGCAATCGAGTGCACATCATTGTGCAGCGCGATTTCAAAACTGTTCCGGTAACAGGCCTTCAGCAAGGCGGCTTCATAGTGGCCGCTCCCCTCCCAGACCGGCCCCACGGTATGGATCACGCGCCGAGCCGGCAGCTCGAAGCCGGGGCTGATCTTTGCTTCCCCGGTACGACAGCCGTCCAGTGTCTGACAGAATTGTTTCAGCAGCGGCCCCGCGGCACGGTGAATGGCGCCGTCCACACCCCCGCCACCGAGCAAGGAGCTGTTGGCCGCATTGACGATGGCGTCCACCTCGAGGGTGGTGATGTCGCCGGTGAAGATTTCGATCATTGCCCGATAATAACCTCTGATGATGAACATTTCCCCGCGGGGCGCGGGTCCTACAAGGCGGCAGGGAATACAACGAAGCGTAGGACCGGCGCCCTCGCCGGGAAAGGTAACTCCCGCCATTGCAGCTACCGGCAAATACGTTATAGTTGACCCACAACAATGACCGATGATCCCCCATGCCACGCCTGATTACACTGTCCCGTGCCACGCGCCTCGTCGGCGTCAAACGCGGGGCGCTGCAAAGAAAAATCAGGGAAGGTGAATTGCGCACCTTCGAGGGCGAAATCCTGCTGACCGACCTGTTACACAGCTATCCACAGGCGGAGGTTGAGGATAACTCCATGCTGGAACGTGTCGAGCAGATCATGGAGCAAGCGGTCAACAAGATTATCCGGCCCGCGAATGATTCACCGGACTCCGGTGCACTGGCTGCCCGGATCCTTGGGCTCAGCCAGGAGCTCGCCACCGCCCGGCATGAGGCACGCCGGCTCGCCGGAGTTATCAATGGACTTCAGAATCGGTTTAATGCGCTGGATGCCGACGACACCCTGCCAGATGACGCATTTAGTACACTAAAGCAATGGTTCACGAAGGCACTCGCCACCGAGGCGGATGATGAACTGGAAACTGATGAAATATTTGCAAAGGAAGTCTTTCTGAGGGTCATGGCGGCACAGGTACGTATCCTGCCGAGCAGTCACGAGTTCCTCCTCGAGGGGTCTGACTCCATACTCGAGGCAGGCCTGCGCTGTGGCCTGGCGCTGGACTATGGCTGCAGCAACGGCAATTGTGGCAAGTGCAAGGCCAAGCTGGTGTCCGGCCAGATCAAGAAGATCAACCAGCACGATTACGTGCTGACCGAGGCGGAAAAGGGTCTCGGCTACTTTCTCGCCTGCTCCTGCACGGCCGTGACCGACGTGGTACTGGAGGCCGATGAGGCCCTGGGTTCACAGGACATTCCGCTGCAGGATATCGATATCCGTGTCAGGAAAATCGACCGGCCGGATGACCGGGTGGTCATCCTGCAGGCTAAAACACCGCGCACCAATCGCCTGCGCTTCCTCGCCGGCCAGTACCTGACACTGAAAATCGCTGATCTGCCGCCGCGTGACTGCTCCATCAGCAGTTGCCCGTGTGACGATATGAATTTGCAGTTCCAGGTGCCGGTCATTGCCGGTGACCGGTTCACCGAATACCTTGCCGGCAGCGCCCACGCCAATGATGTCATCAATGTACAGGGACCGCGCGGTGACTTCGCCCTGAACGAGGAATCGTCCCGCTCGCTGGTGTTCATTGCCGGTAATGCCGGGTTTGGTCCGATCAAGAGCCTGATCGAGCATGCAATGGCACTGGATATCGCCGAGGATATTTACCTGGCATGGATAACCACCGATGACAACAGCCACTACCTTGGCAACCTGTGCCGCTCCTGGGCCGATGCGCTGGACAACTTTCATTACAGTGCACTGCAGGCGGAGAACGAAACATCCGTGGAAGGCCTGCTGCCGGAGATTACCGGCAAGCTTGGCAGTCTTGATCAGTATGACTACTACGTGTGCACGCCGGAACCGTTACTGGCCCCGGTACAGTCCTTTCTCACTAAGAACGGTGCACCGGAAAGTCAGGTGCACGTGGAACCACTGCGCTAGCAGCAATCCCGGATTCCGCTATGCTGCATCCGGACTACGCAGCCAGCTTCTGTGGCGGAATAAATTCCGCCCTGCAAAGAAAGGTGCGGCAGGGCCGAATTAATTCGGCCTGGTACAAACTGAAGAGCTTACTTCACCACCTTGAGGCTCGGTTTCCTGGATTGCTCCGGTGACGGGTCATGGGGCTCCGGCTCGTCCTCGCTGAACACCATGCCGCGCCCGTTCTCCCTGGAGTAGATTGCCAGCACCGCATCGACCGGAACGTAGACATCCGTGGCAATGCCACCGAAGCGCGCACGAAAGCCGATGGCATCATTGCCGAGCATCAGGCCTTCAACGGCATGCGGACTGATATTCAGGACAATCTTGCCATTTTGCCCGTGCTGACGGGGAACGTCCACGCCCTTTCCCTCGATGTCTACCAGCATGTAGGGAGTCATGTCGTTATCCAGAAGCCACTCGTGGATCGCACGGATCAAATAGGGTCGGCTGGTCGTCATATCAACTGTATAAAATACAAAAGAGACGCTAAAAGATACAGGACTGCCGGTGAGGGGCCTGCACATGACAGGCTGGGTACGTTGCTTATTCAAACATCTCGCGTTCGATTTCAGAAAGACTCGCCTGGAAGGTTTCACGCGCGAACACGCGCTCGGCGTATTGTTGTATCGGTTTTGCCTGGCGCGGCAGTTCGATCTTGTAGCGTTTCAGCCGCCACAGGATCGGCGCGATGGTGGCATCGACCAGCGAAAAATCATCGCTCAGGAAATACGGCTTGGCGCCAAACACTTCCGCCCCGGCCGTCAGGCTGTCGCGCAACAGCTTGCGCGCCTTGCTGGCGGTCTTTTCGCCCCGGGACTCCAGCGCCGGAACCAGTTCATACCAGTCTTTCTCGATGCGATACAGGGCCAGCCGGGAGCGCGCCCGGGAGACCGGATCGACCGGCATCAGCGGCGGGTGCGGAAAACGCTCATCCAGGTATTCCATAATGGCGCGCGGGTCATACAGCGCCAGTTCTCGGTCTACCAGGGTGGGTACGGTGTTATAGGGATTGAGATCGATCAGGTCTTCGGGCTTGTGGTTGCCCTCGACATCCTGTATTTCGACGGTAATGCCTTTTTCGGCAAGCACCACACGCACCCGGTGACTCTCGGGACAGGCTGCCGATGAAAACAGGGTCATGACTGAACGACGGTTGGCAACCAGCGCCATACGGATATCTCCCAATTGTTGGCAATTCCGGCGATATAACCACCGGGATCAGTGAACGTCCTTCCAGTAGTCCTTCTTCATCAGGTAGGCAATGACCAGGAACACCAGCAAAAACATAATAACCTTCACACCAAGATGCTGGCGTTCGTACTTGTATGGCTCACCTATGTAGTCCAGGAAGTTCACCAGGTCACGGATGGCGCGGTCATATTCCTTTGGCGTCAGTGTACCCGGCTCGACCAGTTCGAGCTCGATCATCTTGTGCTCGTTGCCTTCTTCATCTTTTGTAGTGGTAATCACCGGCTCCTGCCAGCCCTGCAATTCCCACAACACATGCGGCATACCGACGTCGGGGAATACCAGATTGTTGACGCCGATCAGCTTGGAATCGTCGCGATAGAAACTGCGCATATAGGTATACAGCCAGTCGACACCACGGGAGCGCGCAATGACCGTCAGGTCCGGTGGCACGGTGCCGAACCACTCCTTGGAATCGGCGTTAGCGGTAGCAACCGTCATCAGGTCACCAACCTTGCCCCCGGTGAAAATCAGGTTTTCCTTGAGCATTTTATTGTTGATACCCAGGTCTTTCCCGATGCGTTCGTAACGCATTAACTCGGCCGAGTGACAACTCAGGCAATAGTTCACGAACAGGCGCGCACCACGCTGCTGCGACTGGCGGTTATTCGGGTCGATATTGGCCTTGTCGAGATGGACGCCGCCGGCTGCATATGCCCAGACCGGCGCCAGTAACAGCATCAGGATTGGCAATATATACTTTTTCATGGTGTTAGCCTGTCAGGCAGTGGTTTGGTCTTGTCCAGTTTCGTGTAGATAGGCATCAGCAGAAAAAATGCGAAGTAGGTGATTGTGCATATCTGCGAGAGCAGGGTTTTTCCCGGTGATGGCGGCTCCATACCAAGCCAGGCGAGCAGCACGAAGCTGATGACGAACAGCGCCAGCATGGTCTTGTAGAGGTTGCCGCGATAGCGGATCGATCTGACCGGACTGCGATCCAGCCAGGGCAGCAAGAACATCACCAGGATGGACATGAACATGGCCAGTACCCCCGGAAAAGCGGAACCTGCAATCGACGGAACTGCGCGCAGGATTGCGTAATACGGGGTAAAATACCACAGTGGAGCAATGTGTTCCGGTGTCTTCAGCGGATCGGCCGGGACGAAGTTATTGTACTCCAGGAAGTATCCGCCCATCTCCGGTGCGAAAAACACCACGAGGGAAAAAAAGATCAGGAACACGATCACACCGACAATATCCTTCACCGTGTAGTAGGGATGAAACGGGATACCGTCTTTGGGGATGCCATCAGCATTCTTGTTCTTCTTGATTTCGATACCATCCGGGTTGTTGGAGCCCACCTCGTGCAACGCGAGAATATGCAGAACAACCAGCAAAAGCAGCACGATCGGCAAGGCAATCACATGAAACGCGAAGAACCGGTTGAGGGTCGCATCCGCCACCACGAAGTCACCGCGGACCCAGATGGCGAGCGTTTCGCCGATCCACGGGATGGCCCCGAACAGGTTGATAATCACCTGGGCGCCCCAGTAGGACATCTGGCCCCAGGGAAGCAGGTAGCCCATGAAGGCCTCGGCCATCAGGGCGAGGTAAATAAGCATGCCGAAAATCCAGAGCAGTTCGCGTGGTTTACGATAGGACCCGTAGATCAGTCCGCGAAACATGTGCAGGTAGACAACGATGAAGAAAAACGATGCGCCAGTGGAATGCAAGTAACGCATCAACCAGCCCCAGTTCACATCGCGCATGATGTACTCGACGGAATTGAATGCCAGGTCGGCATCCGGCTTGTAGTTCATGGTCAGCCAGATCCCGGTGATAATCTGCATCACCAGTATCATCAGGGCCAGCGAACCAAAGTAATACCAGAAATTAAAGTTTTTCGGGGCGTAGTACCGGGCCAGATGATCGTACCATAGGCTGCTGAGCGGGAAGCGTGCATCGATCCATCCCAGCAGGCCACCCTGCCATTTCTCTGATGTACTGCCAGCCATTATGCGGTCTCCTTCGGATCTTCGCCGATAATCAGTTCGGTCTCGCTGATGAAGTGGTAAGGGGGAATCGGCAAGTTCTTCGGTGCCGGCATGGAGGCATACACACGACCGGATATATCGAACTTAGAGCCATGACAGGGACAGAAGAACCCTCCCTTCCAGTCACGCCCCAGGTCAGCCGGTGCCACGTCCGGACGGAACGTGGGCGAACAGCCGAGATGAGTGCAGATTCCGACCATGACCAGCAGTTCCGGCCTGACTGAACGGTCTTCAGCGGTAATGTATTCCGGCTGATCGGACGTTCTGGATTCCGGATCAGCAAGTATCGGATTCAGTTCTTTCAGGGTGCCGAGCATTGCCTCGGTACGATTGACAATCCACACCGGCTTGCCACGCCATTCCACGGTCAACTTCTGACCGGGCTCCAGCCTGCTGAAATCGACCCTGACAGGGGCACCGGCGGCGCGTGCCTTGGCGCTGGGCTGCATGGAAGAGATAAATGGTACCGCGACAAACGCGACCCCCACACCACCGACGAGCGTAGTCGCCGCCACCAGAAACCGGCGCTTGCCGGAATCGACTTCATCGCCACTCATTCGAGCATCTCCAGTCTGCATAATCAATAACTTAGAGTGTGCACGGTGAAATGTACCGCGCCGGAATCCAGGTTATTTATTACGGAAATTAACAGGATTCCCAACAACCGCATAGGATCGTCGAAGTCCCTCACCAGGTCAAGTGGAATAATGGGTTTTCCGGGTATCCTGGCGGCTAGACAGGATTCACGATATCAATAAACCGGTGGCTGATGTCGAACTGCTCGCCCAGATACGTACCCAGCGCCTGTACACCAAAGCGTTCCGTCGCATGATGCCCGGCAGAGAAGTAGTGAATGCCGCATTCACGTGCGACATGTACCGTCTGTTCGGAAATTTCACCGCTGATAAAGGCATCCAGTCCCTGCGCCACTGCCGCTTCGATATAAGACTGCGCCGCCCCTGTACACCAGCCTACGGACCGGATTGTTTCGCATGCCCCTTCAATATGCTGTGGTGCACGACCAAGGCACTGCGCAAGATGTTCAGCCAGCGCAGCGCCGCTCATATCCTGTTCAAGTTCGCCATACAGGCCAAGCTCCATACCTTCATCCTGTCCGAAGGATCCGCTGACGGTGAAATCCAGCACCCGGGCAAGCTGAGCGTTGTTACCCAGCACGGGGTGCGCATCCAGTGGCAAGTGGTAGGCCAGCAGGCTGGTGCCGGACTCCAGCAGATGCTGCAAGCGACGGCGCTTCATACCGGTAATACAGCTGTCTTCGCCTTTCCAGAAATACCCGTGATGCACCAGGATGGCATCGGCGCCGGCGCTGACGGCCGCTTCGACCAGTGCCAGGCTCGCGGTCACGCCAGTTACCAGTTTGTTGATTTCCTGGCGTCCCTCAACCTGCAACCCGTTGGGGCAATAATCCTGAAAGCGCCCGACATCGAGTTCGCTGTTGGTGTAATCAACCAGTTCGCGCAGGGTTACCATGCTTTCATTTCCCGAGAATGTGTTATTTTAGAGCACCTTCAAGAACACTGACGACAACAAGGGTATCCCACCCATGACATTTAGCAAGTTTATCTGGTTCATCCTGAAAACCGTTATCGCCGGGCTTGCGGCGGCATTCCTCTATGTGCTGGTCATCCAGCCGGAACTGCTGCAGGACAATTCCAACGTCGTGGAATTCAGGGAATCCAGCCCGCCCCTGGAAACATCGGCGCCTGCCACCCGGGGCACAGCCAGCTGGAGCGGCCCGGTTTCCTATGCCGAAGCGGTTGAACAGGCCGCACCGGCCGTAGTCAACGTACATACAGCGAAACTGGTAACACACCGGGTACATCCGTTACTCGAAGACCCTGTCTTCAAGCATTTCTTCGGCGAACGCTTCACACGCAAGCGCCAGGAGATCCAGACCAATCTCGGCTCGGGTGTCATGGTCAGCGCGAAGGGACACGTGCTAACCAACAACCATGTCATCCAGGGGGCTGATGAAATCCAGGTATTACTGCATGACGGTCGCAATGCAAAAGCCACGGTGGTCGGGGTTGATGTTGAAACCGATCTCGCCGTCCTGCACATCGAACTCGACAACCTGCCATCGCTGGTGATCGGTGATTCTGACCGCTTGCGCGTCGGCGATGTCTGCCTGGCCATCGGCAATCCGTTCGGTGTCGGACAAACCGTGACTTTCGGAATCATCAGCGCAATCGGCCGCGATCATCTCGGCATCAATACTTACGAGGACTTTATCCAGACCGATGCCGCAATCAACCCGGGCAACTCGGGCGGTGCCCTGGTCAATGCACACGGCGAGCTCGTCGGGATCAATTCCGCCATCTACAGTCACTCGGGCGGCTCGCAGGGAATCGGGTTTGCCATTCCCGTGAGTCTTGCCAAGGGCGTCATGAAACAGATCATCGAACACGGGCGCGTGATCCGCGGCTGGCTGGGCCTGGAGGCGCAGGACCTAACGCCGGCACTGGCTGAATCGCTGGGTCTGGAACCCGGTCAGCACGGCGTGCTGATTGCCGGCGTGCTGCGCAACGGCCCGGCCGACGAGGCCGGCATTCAACCCGGCGACGTACTCACGGCAATCGGTGACATCGCGGTCAAC
>QIFB01000128.1 GCA_003230545.1 Gammaproteobacteria bacterium
GTAAAACAATGACTTGAATATAAGAGCCCTGAATTTCCTTCTTATTGCGCACCAATCTGGTTCAGGATCGCTGTTGGGTGCACCAGGAATGTGCAGAGGTCTGCGGGGCAAGGGGGTAAACCTGGGTGCGCTATGACGGAACCTGTCCGGAGTTATGAATTCAAATTAAGTATGTAATTCTTGATGCAGATCAATCCTTCTGTGAATACGAGATGGATAATGAACACTGTAAAGATGTGTTTTGCGACATGGCGTGGGAGTGCATCGTTGTTGCGCCTGGTTCAAAACATTAATCAACCAGAAGGAGTGTCACCATGAAAATATCACGGACTTTTATTCCCAAAAGTTTACTTGCAGGTGTACTGGTGGCAGGAATGGGTATGGTTGCCGTTCCGGCTTCAGCACAACAATCTGCGGCCCTGACAACCGGGGCTGTCAATGCTCCAGGCATCATGCTTGCCGAGACGAAACTCAAAGGCAGACCGCCCTACAAACGGCACACTGTACACACGCAACAGCAACAGCAGGAACAGGCACAGTTTGCCCGGTTTGAAGAGAGGCCCGGTGTCGCTAAAGACGGGCACCGGTCGATGTACCACGGGGTGCGGGGTAAACGCCCTCCGTATAGAAGGAACTGATCGCTGACGTAGTAACCCGGTGCTTGAGCCGGGCTTGTCGCCGTTGAAAAGACGCCGGGTTACATCTGCCTGTGAAAGGGCAGCGCGGCCGATCAGGGGCAATGCATGTGATAGTGGCAGGATGCACGCGCACCGGACACCCGGTGCGGGAGCATCCAGCTACAGCATGTGTGCCGCAGTGATACCGAAGTTCCAGACTTAACAGATAGACTCGACTTGAACTTCAGTCCCCAGGATTGAAAAAAGCATCCCCTCTCCCCAATAATTTTTACTCTGACCCCGGTTGATTCTCAGTACCGTAGCCCGGATACAGGCCAGAGGCCGCAATCCGGGAGAATATTTTTCATGAACGGCGGAAGTAATGAGTTTTATCAATCGTGTTTTCGTGATGCAGGCAGGTCTTTCTCCCGGGACCACGATCCATGTTGGACGGTTCAGCGCCCGTGTTTTATGCCGGACCTTGTCTGTGTTACGGTAATTCCGGATTTCGTGGGGAATGTCATGGTTTGTGTCGAGGAATCCGTGGATATCGGGGCGGAGCCGGAGGCTGTTTTTTCACTGATGACGGACGTTGCTCGCAAGGCGCGCCTGGACCCGAACGTTCATGTGCTCAGCGTCGGCCAGGAAACAGAGGGCCCGGTCGGTATCGGCACGGTGTTTCATTATCGCCTTGTCATCGAGGGGAAGATCGCGGATTACCGGAGCACGTGCATCGCCTGCGAGCCGGAGCGAATGATGGAAACCCTCTCGGACACCGCGCCACCGTTCAAGATCCGCGTGACCGTGGAACCCATCCCCGGCGGCACCTGTCTGACGCAGGCGGAATCCTTCACGCTTCCTGCCGCCTATATGCCGCTCCCCAGGGCCAAGGGCTGGCTGGGCAAGGTGTTCCGATTCCTTTTCGGAAAAGGGGACGCCATCACGCAAAGCCCGGAATCCGTGGCCGACGAGGAGGCCCGGATGGAAACGAAGCTGAAGCCACGCCTGGCCACATGGCTTAACAGCATCAAGGCCCACCTGGAAACCGAGCAATCCAGCCTGAAGGCCTAAGCAAAGCAGAAGGCCCCTTTCCCAACGTCCAGGACGACCGCTACTGGTCCGGGTTGGAGTACGCGCCCGGTACCCAGCCTCCAGCGCAGCAACATTAAGGGCAACAGTCTGTATGACTGGGCTGTGCCTTCCGGCGATGTCAGCGCGGGGCCGGTGTGCATAAACTTTTGATTAAATTGAACGTGCCTGACAGGTAACGACTTCCGAAGCCGGGTGTCACAGGTTCGAATCCTGTCGGGCGCGCCATATTAGAAAAGTGTAGACCGGAGACATAGTTAACACTTTTCCGGTACCAAAGAATTGGTGGCCGGTTCAATCCGGCCTGCCTCTTCATCAAAGAAATTCCAGTTCATAAGGTAATTGTGTGGTGAGCATGGCACACCGCCATGCCTATAACAGTTACTTATTATGAATCTATATTGACATATAGGGAAATATAGATTCATAATAAGTAATGTCTTCAGATACCCGAATACGCGAGGTCTTTCATTTCTGCTTCCTGGAAAGGCTGCTGAAGTTGTCCGACCCAGATATTTATATACTCAAGGGCGGAGTGAATCTACGCTTCTTTTTTAACAGCCCACGCTACTCTGAAGACATGGATATCGATGTCCTCGCAGGCAGTGTCGCGACATTGAAAAAGAATGGTTACAAAATCCTGCAAGATGCCGCATTCAAACGCAGTCTGCGCCTGTTCGATATTGAAGATATCGAGGTCAATGACCCGTACAAGGCCAAACAGACCACAACCACACAACGTTTTCGATTTTCCCTGATCACACCTGCCGGGCATCGCCTGCCTACCAAGGTTGAGTTTTCCAGAAGAACGCAAGGCAAGGCAGATGATGCGCCCATGGAGTTCATTGATCCTGAGATCGCACGCCAGTATCGGAAACTGTCCTATCGCTGCCGTCACTACCCCGGCGAGGTGGCTGTTGTACAAAAGATCAAGGCACTTGCCGGTCGAACAGTGACACAGGCGCGTGATGTGTTTGATCTCGCCATTCTGTTTACCGGGGGCTACACACTCCCGAATACGAAGGACACCTTGATTTCCAAACAGCAGTTAACCCGGGCGATTGATTGCCTGATGGGGTTAGCCTGGGAAGACTATCAGGGACAGGTCGTGGAATTTCTGGATACCGGAAGCCGCGCAGAATATGGCTCAGAGTCTGCGTGGGAGACCTTGCAGGCACTGGTTATGGACACACTTGGCGCTCATGCTTGATCTCTTCAACAGTGCAGATTTTATTATTTTCACGACACGTGATTATGCCAGCCACAGTCGCATTTCCATGTCTGCCGCCTCAAAACGCCTGCTGCGACTGGCCGATAAGAAGCTGCTGACCCGAATAACCAAAGGCCTGTGGGCGAACACCGGCCACCCCTGGTTTCATCCTCTGGCATGCGTTCCTTACCTGCTCGGCAAAGAGCAAGGCTATGTCTCGTTCCTGAGCGCCCTCCACCTTCACGGCCTGGTATCACAAATCCCGAAAACCCTGCAGATCGCTACGACTGGCCATGCACGCACACTGGACTCACCTGTTGGTATATATGAATTTCTGCAGATCAAACCGGAACTTATGAAACAGGGTACTCAATGGAGTGATACTCGTCTGCCTTATCTCATTGCCACCGCAGAGAAGGCTCTGATAGATACACTGTATCTCTCAACGCGCAAGAACCGGCGCTTCGCACGCTTGCCGGAGGTGGATATCAGGCAAACAGCCTTCCGCAGGCGTGAATTTGAACGGCTGTTGAATCAACTACCCATACCACCTCGTATTTCGAATCTGATGCGGACTCGTTGGAAGGCACTTTAATCTGGTTCTGCGTTGTCTGCGACCACCCAACGCCTCGGACAGTGATGATTATTAATCATGTTGTACGAGAGATATGATTTGCCGGGGTGACCAACGTGACCCACTCCAGTCACGGTTACGCGGGGCCAGTGTGCATAAACAGTTGGTTCAATTGAAAGTGCCTGCCAGGTAACGACTTCCGAAGCCGGGTGTCACCGGTTTGAATCCTGTCGGGCGCACCAATAAAGCTCTTCCGGCCGAATTCATTCGGCCAGCAGTTTCTCGTGGTACCAGGTCGGTCGGTAGGGCACCGTGATGTCGTACAGCAACACACTGCCATCCTCGCTGGAGCTGGCGATGTAATGGCCATCCGGACTGAAGCGTACATGCCAGCCGCACAATGGCTGCGGCGCCAGGTGCCGCTCGAGCTGGCCGGTCGCCACGTCGGTGACCTCTACCGTGGCATTGGTGATGCGGCCGATACTGACCAGCTGTTGCCCGTCCGGGCTGTAATCGAGCGAGGCAACAGCGCCGAAATGCCCGGAGTCCCGCACCTGCAGTTCCCCGCTCGCCATCGACCACAGGAACACCCGGTACCAGCCGCCACCGGCCAGCTGGTTGCCGTCGGGCGCAAACCGTAATTCGAATACCTTGCCGGGGGGTGTCTGCAGTTCGCGCAACGGGGCCAGACGGGCATCGAACAGCTGTACACGCCTGTCATCCGTTGCAACGGCGATCCACTGTTGCTGCGATTCAACAGCAACCGACACGACCTCGGCCGGCAATTCAGTCTCCGCCAGTAGCGCCATGTCTGGCCAGGAATAGATGCGCAACTGGCCGGTTGCATGTCCGACAACGATGCGTGTTGGCCACGGCAGTAGCGCGATGGAGGTGATTGGCTCGGTACGAAACTCACTTACGGGTTCACCGGCCTGTGCATCCCATACACGCAGCGTCCCCTGGGTATCCGCGCTGGCCAGATATTCATCATCCAGCCAGGTGAGACCGCTGACGGGCTTGTGATGACCATTCAGTATGGCCAGGCTGTCTCCCCCCGGGATCGCCCAGACCTTTATATCACCCTGCAATCCACCGCTGGCAAGCCGGTCACCCGCCGGGCTGAATGCCACGCGCTTCGCACCGAACAGGTGGACTTCCTCGAGACGCAACTGCGGACCCTGCGAAGTCCTGAAGCCGGTACAGGCAGTAACCGCCACGAGCAATAGCAGGGCTGTTAACCATTTTAGATAGTAACGGGTCACCCGATTATTGAAAAAATACTTGTTGCGGGAGGCGTTATTCCCGGCGAGGCGCCGGTCCTGCGGGAAGGGTGCATTAGTTCAAAGTGGGGAGTTCTCCCCACGGGTCCGGCTTTCCCTTGAACTTCCATGACAGCCAGTGCCGCGCGACCGAGGTGTAGCGCACCGGCTTGAACAGCTGACGTGCCTTCCATGCCGTTTTCAGCTTTTGCGACGGCGTCCAGAAATCCCGCTTGATCTGCCGGATGATGGCAGAAATCTCGTCAAGACCGAGCGCATCCGAGTAGACCTTCCGGGTTTGCGGGTCGATGTGGTAATCCGGCGTGGCCATCACGGTTTCGGTAAGCGGCTCGGGGCCGCGGCAGCGCAGGTGGTTCACCATAATGGTATCGAGGCCGATGCGGCGCGCAAACTCCGGTATCTCCAGCATTTGAGCTCGCGTCTCGCCCACGTTGCCGACAATAAAGTTCCCGGTATAGATGATCGGCAGGCCGCGAATTGCATCGAAGGCCTTCTCGATGGTATGCCGCCTGAAGCCCTTGTTGAGGAACTTCAGCGTGTGGTCGTGGATGGCCTCGATGCCAAAGGTGATGTGCCGGAAACCGGCGCGGGCCATTTTTTCGGCGACCTGCGGGCGCAGGCCGAGATTGATCCGCGTCTCGATGCCGTAGGTCTTGTGTATGCCACGCTCCAGCAGCAGGTCACACAGGCGATCGATGCGCTCGTGGTCCTGGGCCACGTTGTCGTCTACGAAAATGACATAGTCGCTCTCTATCTCGGCCAGTTCATCGGCCACGGATTCCGGCGAGCGCATGGTGAAGTTGATGGGTCGGCCGTCCTGGTCGCGATTGAAGGTACAGAAAGAGCACTTGAACGAGCAGCCGCGGGAACTCTGGATGGTGTCGGAGGGAATCCCGAGGTCGAGTCCGTCACGGCGAATCATGCGATAGTTTACCCGGCGCAGTGTACGGTCCGGGAGCGGGCGGTCGGGAATCGCACCGTAGGGTGGCAGCGGGTTCTCGCAGTATTCACCGTTGCGCATGAAAGCAACCCCGGGGATGCTGTCAGGCTTGCCGGATTCCACAAAGGCGCGGAAGCGCCCGTCATCGGGACCGGCGAACACCACATCCACCCGTTCGGCCGACGCTGCGTTAACCAGCCTCTCGCGATGGGCCTCCGCGACCCGGCCACCGGCCACCACCTGCACACCGGGGCGCAGGATTTTCAGACGCCGCACCAGGTCGAAGACGTCCCGGATCGGCTTGTCCCACAACATACTGATCGCAACCAGATCGGTCGACTCCGGTACCCGTGTCTCCCAGTCCTTTTCAAAACGCAGGTCGATCATGCAACGTTTGTCGACACAGTCACGCACCCCGGCGGCCACCAGCTCAAGACCGAGTGGCGGGAACATGCGGTCGAAGCGTGAACCTTCCCCGTCATCCGGGTAAATGAAACAGATCGACCGGAACGCCGTTTGCGTCAGCGTGGCCGGTGCCTGCCAGTTGGCTGTAACCTGTAGTGGCTCTATCCGGGCATTCATGGTTACGACAATACTATTGGCTATGTTACGGTTTATAACAGGCCGAATGAATTCGGCCCTACAGATAACGGTGTTGCAGGGTGGAATTTATTCCACCAGACACATTTGGTGCAAAATTGCGCCGCTACCATTCAGATGTACGGGCGACGGTTACCGGAAACGTTTATTATTCAAAGACAGGAGTTTACCTGAAGTTGGCCACGTGCGGCGGCCACTGGACCGGCAGGGGCTGCCAGGTCTCCTGTGAAAAAAATCCATATCATATTGATTAATATAATTATTTTATCCTGGAACGTCTGATGCCCGATACCCCGGCTACCGAACCCGACTGGCTGGCCCTGGACCGGCGCCATGTCTGGCATCCCTACAGTGCCATCGGCGCAGACTCGCCGGTATACCCGGTGGTCTCGGCCAGCGGGGTGCGCCTGCAGCTGGCCGACGGGCGTGAACTCATCGACGGCATGTCCTCCTGGTGGTGCGCTATTCACGGCTACAACGTGCCGGAAATCAACGCCGCACTGAACACACAACTGGACAGCATGGCACACGTCATGTTCGGTGGCCTTACGCACCTGCCCGGCGTGCGCCTCGCTGCGCAACTGGTCGAACTCACGCCTGCCCGCCTCGAAACGGTGTTTTTCTCGGACTCGGGTTCGGTGGCTGTGGAAGTCGCCCTGAAGCTGGCGATCCAGTACTGGCATGCGCGTGGCAAACCGCACAAGCAGCACTTTGCAACACTGCGCAACGGCTATCACGGCGACACCTTCGGGGCCATGTCGGTATGTGACCCGGTAACCGGCATGCACACCCTGTTCAGTGAAGCACTCGCGCAGCAGTACTTTGTCGTGGCACCGACTAGCCGTTTCGGCGAACCCTGCAACACGGCCGACACTGCAGCACTCGAAACCCTGCTGACCGAACACCATGAACAACTCGCCGCACTGGTACTCGAGCCCATCGTGCAGGGCGTCGGTGGCATGCACTTCTATTCGGCCGACTACCTGGAACAGGCGCGCGCGCTGTGTGATGAATACGGGGTGCTACTGATCTGCGATGAGATTGCCACCGGTTTCGGGCGCACCGGGCGGCTGTTTGCCTGTGAGCATGCCGGCATTGCGCCGGACATTCTGTGTCTCGGCAAGGCACTTACCGGCGGGTACCTGACGCTGGCCGCGACGCTGACCACGGCCGAGATAGCCACTGCCATTCGGCAAGGAGACCCGGGGGTGTTCATGCACGGCCCGACCTTCATGGCCAACCCGCTGGCCTGTACGGCCGCACTGGCCAGCCTGCAACTGCTGCTCGACTCACCCTGGCAGGAACGGGTCGCGAACATTGAAGTACAGTTGACGGCCGGACTCGCGCCCTGCCGTGAATTTGATGTGGTCGCCGATGTGCGCACACTCGGTGCTATCGGCGTGGTAGAACTGCATGAGCCGGTGGATATGCAGCGCCTGCCGCAACAGTTTGTTGATGCCGGTGTCTGGGTGCGGCCGTTTGGCAAGCTGGTTTACCTGATGCCCCCGCTCATCATTAACACCAATGACCTGGCGGAACTGACCGGTGCCGTCACCCGTATCATCAGCAAACTGTGAACACAGCCGCACCTGTAACCCGGTATTGCCGATTGCCCGGTCCTGCATAATAATCAGGTAATCTCTGATGTATTCGTCATTGCGAGGAGCATAGCGACGAAGCAATCTACAACCATCTGATTCCATTGTATGAGATTGCTTCGCACAGCCTGTCCCGGCGCAGGCCGGGGCCCGCAATGACGGACAGGAAATCCGGATAAACCCGCAGGAGACGCATGCACAACAAGACCAGAGAATCCAGCACCCAGGCAAACCTGTTCGTGCTGATAGGCCTGTCCATGATGACCATCCTGCTCATCTGGAACGCGACCATCAGGGTGGATAACTTCGCCACCCGCCAGACCGAACTGGCGGAACACTCGGTACATGCAGCGGCTGATTCAGTGGCGCTGTTACTCGAGGGTTACCGGCGCGCGGTGCGCATCTTTGCCGACGACAACCAGGCATATATCAGCAGCGTGGCCGAATGGCCGCAGGATGCAGGATTACATGCCATCCTGGAAGAACGCATTACCACTTATTTCCCCGAGTACTTCACCTTCACCCTTGCCGACAAGTCCGGCAAGACACTACTGGATGGATTCGAAGGTCTGGTCGGACCGCGCTGCCGGAACGACATAGAGGAATACGCTGCCAGTGACAGCGATCATCTGACGTACATTCACCAGGGCCGCCCGGGCACGACACCACACTTCGACATCATGGCGCACTCGGGTGGCAAGGAATCGGATGGAAGCATCTTTTTTATCAGTTACAGGACGGACACGCTGAAACGGACACTGGTGAACACCGGTGTGGCCGATCACCGAATCTACCTGCTGCGCCGCGACGACCCGGGGCTGATCGAGCTGGCCATCACCGGCAACGACAACACTCCATCAGGGAACGAGCGGCTGACTGCCGACGAGATGCAGCGCATCAGCTTTTCCGCGCCGGTACCGGGAACCCTCTGGGATGTGGCCATCCTGCCGAACAAAAGCCTGTATGCTGACACCTACAGTGCGATCCTGGTGCAGTCACTGATTATCTTTATCGGTTTTGTCATTATCAGTATCATTATGCGCATGCTGCTGTTGAACGAATAACCCGGCCCGGGCTCAACCGCCGCACCGAGTGGGAGCAAACCCATGATCAGGATAAACCGATGGCTGATTCACGTCCCCGTGCTGCTCATGGTCAGCCTGCTTGCCGGGAACGGCACCGCGGACAGCGGGAAAGGAACGTTTACCGGCGCGGAGACCTCGGAACACCCGGCCTGGTTCAAGGAAAGCTTTCTGGATTTCGAGGAGGACGTGCAGGAGGCGGCCAGCCGGAATAAACGCGTCATGCTGTATTTTCACCAGGAGGGCTGTCCCTACTGCAGCAAGCTGGTGAAAGACAACTTTAACCAGGCCGACATTGTCGAGACCATGCAGGCCAGCCTGGAGTCCATCGCCATCAACATGTGGGGCGATCGTGAAATCGTCACCATTGAGGGCAAGACCTACACCGAAAAAACTCTTGCCGCCGCACTCCGGGTACATTACACGCCAACGCTGATATTCCTGGATGAGCAGGGCAAAGTGGCGCTGCGGCTGAACGGCTATTACCCACCGGATGAATTCCGGCTGGCGCTGGCGTACGTTGCCGGGCACAAAGAGACCGGGATCAGTTTCCACGATTACATGGCCGAACGCGCGGGCAGCGCTTCCGGGAAGCTGAACCCGGAACCGTTCTTCCTGCCACCGCCGCATGCACTGGCACGCAACGTGGTCCCGGCAGACCGGCCACTGGCCGTGTTCTTCGAACAGGCGCCGTGTGCCAACTGTGACATCCTGCATGAAAAGATTCTTGTCGATCCGACCACACGCAAGCTGGTAAAACAGTTCGAGAACGTGCAACTGGATCTGCACGCCGATACGCCGGTGCTCACACCCGGCGGTGCAAAAACAACGGCCCGGGACTGGGCGCGTGAACTGGGACTTGGCTATGCCCCGTCTATCGTGTTTTTTGACAAACAGGGCAAGGAAGTCATGCGCATTGATGCCTTTCTAAAGACCTTCCACGTGCAGTCCGTCTTCGACTACGTCCTGCAGGAGGCCTACGTGGAGGAGCCCAGCTTCCAGCGTTATATCTCGGCGCGCGCCGAACGGCTGGCCGAAGAGGGTATTGATGTTGATATCTTCGGGTACTGACCTGCTGGTCGAATGAATTCGACCCTACAGATGTCATCTGCTCAAGACCCGCGGGCCGGCTCAAGTTGCAGGGCCGAATTCATTCGGCCAACGGCGAATAATCCATAAAAATCATTTCTTTGAACTGGCGGTAGCCACAACCATCGCAATGTTCGGTTTTGAGTCCGGCGCAGCGCTCGCAACCGTGGTGGGGGTCCTCATCAAGGTGCTGGTCATGCTTGCCACCGTGAAGGTCGTCAATGCCTCGCGTGGCTGGTACGAACAGCAGGATGGTGTGATCCCGCACGCACTGTGCTGCCCCTCCGACACGCACTGATTGCCCGGTACCTGCAACTGCGCACACAAGCCGGATACATGTCCCCGGTAGTGTCTCCGCCCCAATTCACCACGGTTTTGCATTACAATGCTGCCGGACTCCGGATTACGTCATACCTTCACGCCGAACAGCTGCCAGCACCCGGAAGACGACCGCCGGTGTAGAAATGACTCTCTGTCTCCGTATCCGTATCCGGAGTCAACCAGCAAGGCTTCGGGGGAAACAGACCGTCATATGCAAATACCGCTGGAAAAGATGTTCCCGTTCCTGGGCTGGTTGCGCCTGCTCGATGCCGCGACCGTGCGGGCCGATCTCGCCGCCGGCCTCACCGGCGCGGTCATCGTCCTGCCGCAAGGGGTGGCATTCGCCACCATCGCCGGTCTCCCGCCGGAATACGGTCTGTACACCGCGATGGTCACGCCGGTCATCGCCGCCCTGTTCGGATCTTCCCGGCACCTGATCTCCGGACCAACGACTGCCATCTCGATCGTCGTGTTCTCGGCCATCAGCCACCATGCCGAGCCGGGTACCCCCGAGTTCATCGAGCTCGCACTGACACTGACCTTTCTTGCCGGCGCCTTCCAGCTGGGCTTTGGCCTGGCGCGACTCGGCTCCCTGGTCAATTTCGTCTCGCACACCGTGATCATCGGCTTTACTGCAGGGGCTGCCATTTTGATCGCCTCCAGCCAGCTGAAGCACGTGCTGGGAATTTTCATTCCACGGGGCGAATCCTTCCTGCATACCTGGGTGGATGTCTTCAACGAGTTTTCTGATATAAATGTGTACGTATTGCTGGTAGCAATGACTACGCTGGTCACGGCATTGCTGTGTAAAAAATACCTGCCAAAACTGCCCAACCTGCTGGTCGGCATGGTGGCCGGCAGCCTGACCGCGCTGCTCCTGGGTGCCGGGCCGCACGGTATTGCCCTGGTTGGCGAGATTCCTGCACACTTGCCACCCCTGTCTTCACCGGATTTCTCGGTCGGCACCATCAAGATGCTGGCGCCGGAAGCTTTCGCGATCGCACTGCTGGGGCTGATCGAGGCAGTCTCCATCAGTCGCGCCATTGCCGCACACTCCAACCAGCGTATCGACTCGAACCAGGAATTCATCGGCCAGGGCCTGTCGAACCTGTTCGGGAGCTTTTTTTCCAGTTATGCCGGCTCCGGCTCCTTCACGCGCTCCGGGATCAACTATACCGCCGGTGCGAAAACGCCACTGTCGGCCATCTTCGCCGCAGTTTTCCTGGTGCTGATCGTGTTGCTGATCGCACCGCTGACCGCCTATCTACCGGTGGCCGCCATGGGCGGTGTCATCCTGATCGTGGCCTGGAACCTTATTGATTTTCATCACATCAGGCAGACACTGATATTCAGCAAATCAGAAACATCGATCCTGGTCACGACCTTTTTCGCCACACTGTTTCTCGAACTGGAATTCGCAATCTACCTGGGTGTACTGCTGTCACTGGTAATCTTTCTGTCTCGCACATCAACACCGGATATCCCGACACTCGCCATCGATATCGATCCAGGTGTTAGCAAGCGTAAACTCATCAACGTACAGAAAAAGCCGGTCAGGCCTTGCCCGCAACTGAAAATCATACGAATCGATATGTCGATCTACTTCGGCTCCATCAACCACATCCAGAACCGCATCCAGAAAATTGTCGAGGCGGAAGGTATAAAACACATCCTGATCGTTGCCTCCGGCATCAACTTCATCGACCTCAGCGGTGCAGAAGTCCTGGTCACGGAAAACAACCGGCTCAAGGCACTGGGGGGCGGCCTGTATTTCGTCGGCCTGAAGGCATCGGTCTACGAGTTTGCAGCAAAAACCTGCTTCATCGTAAAAATCGGTAACGACCATTTTTTCGATTCGAAGCGTCACGCCATCCACAGCATCTATAATCGGCTGGACCGCAACATCTGTAACGATTGCACAGCAAGGGTATTCAGGGAATGTAACGCGTAGCAGGCGCAACCTGTTTCCCGAAATACGCGCACCTCACATCAGCGAATAAGTCGTAACAGACGTAAATCCGCTTTATTTACGATTGAGTGTTTCAATGATGGCGCAGCCCGGTGTGTTATCCGTATGCAGCCTGCATTGATCAATCAGGTCATCCAGCGCTACCAACATCGCATGCAGATCATCAATGCGCTGCTTGATAATGGCATGCTTTCTTTCAGCCAAAGTACGCACCTCTTCACAGTCGCCGTCATCCAGGCTTAACAGTTCGAGAATTTCTTTTAGCGTAAACCCGAGATCCTTGGCGCGCTTGATAAAACACACGCGCGCAATCATTGCTTCCGGGTAGCGTCGGTAACCCTCAAGAGGCTTGACCGGTTTCTGCAGGAGGCCGACCCGCTGATAATAGCGGATGGTTTCTACATTGACGCCGGCCTGTTGTGCCAGCTTGCCGATCGTCAGCCCGGTATCATTCATCGCTGTTGCGCTCATGGAATTTACCTGTTGTTACTTTCAGGGTACAAGCCCGCGTTGACTTTTTTACCCAACATCCAGGCATCTTCCATACTCAGAAGAAACGTATCGGGCGTATGCGCTGTCCATGCCAGGCCAGCATCCATAGACTCAAAGAAATAGACGAAATGGCAGAAGTGCGCAACGATATTGTCTTTTACAGCATACAAATCCGGGACCAGGAAGGACATCACCGCGCCCGCCGGCTGGACTTCCTGCAGCCCTTCCGGACCAAGCGTCAATTGTATCCTGTTGTCTGTCTGAGCACAGCGGGACTCGATCGTCACTGTCGCATTGAGCAGACCCGGAAGAAACAGCGTATCCCAGGCACACCAGGCATACAAAGTCCGCCCGTTTATCCGGACGTGATGTTGTGTTGGTTTAACAGAAAGCCCCCAGTAGCCGGTAATTTGATGCTGTTCGTCGTAATAGACGCCCCACCAGCGACCCAGTGTTTCGTTGACCACGTCTATCGACACAGAGAGACTCTCTGCAAGCTGCTGCCGTGAGACGGGATTCCCGTTCGCCAGCAGCTGGAGGAGTTTTAAGGACAGGGTTTGTTCCCGGGCATCCAGCGAGGGCAACACTGGCAGCAACCGCGCGACCAGGTCATCCAGACTCAAAGTGTTCATGGAATGTATACCGGCTTTTGAACAGCACCTTTCACCCCGCACAACAGGACAGTTCTTTCACATCCTTGCTGAACGTCTGGGCGGCCAGCTTTAATCCTTCGACCATGGTGAGATACGGGAACAACTGGTCGGCCAGGTTCTGGATGGTCATCCGGTTGCGGATCGCCAGCGCTGCCGTCTGGATGATCTCACCGCCCTCGGCTGCCAGCACCTGCGCACCCAGCAGTCGGCCGCTGTCCTTTTCCGCCACCAGCTTGATAAAACCACAGGTGTCAAAGTTGGCCAGCGCCCGTGGCACGTTCTCCAGGTCGAGGGTACGCGATTCGGCCGCGATACCCTGTTCTTCAGCCTGTATTTCAGTCAGGCCCACGGTGCCCACCGCCGGGTCGGTAAACACTACGCCCGGCATTGCGGTCAGATCCAGAACCACATTACCACCGGTCATGTTGATGGCGGCACGGGTACCGGCGGCGGCGGCAACATACACGTACTGTGGCTGACT
>QIFB01000045.1 GCA_003230545.1 Gammaproteobacteria bacterium
CCCTCGACCACGACCAGGCTGCCGACATGCCGGTCACGCATTAACTGTGCAGCCTCTCTGATGGACATGTCCCGGGTGGCGGTAATTGCCTCGCAGCAGCAAAGTTCTCCGGCGTTCATGATCAGTCTCCTCGTTACTCCCCTGCAGGCGTGCAGGGGCCCTGAAACTGATTACAGAAGACAGCCCTGTACCTCCGTTTTGATCCAGATCAATGCTGATTGCATGGAATCTGGCAACATTCCGGGTGACGCCGAAATCCGGCGCACAGGAATCTATACTTGTTTGTGTGAGAGGATCATTGCAGACCGGCCCGGAAACTACTGAGCAGCAGCAGGAACAGCTGGTGCAGGCATTGCTTGATCCCGCCTGTTATGGTCATCCGGTTGACTCGGTCACTGTCCGGGAAACCCATATTTCCTGGGTACTGCTCGCCGGTGAATTTGCCTACAAGCTGAAGAAGGTGGTGAACTTCGGGTTCCTCGATTTCTCGACACTGGAACAGCGCCGCTATTACTGTGGCGAGGAACTGCGCCTGAACCGGCGCTTTGCGCCTGACCTGTACCTGGATGTCATTGAAATTACCGGCAGTCCCGAGCAGCCGGAAATCAGCGGGTCGGGTGCAGTGCTCGAGTATGCCGTCAGGATGCGCCGCTTTCCGCAAGCCGGCCTGTTGAGTCAGGTTGCGGAAAATCATCAGCTTGATGCGGCACGCGTGGACGAAATTGTCACCCTGGTCGCCGGCATACATGCACAGGCCGACCGGAAGCCGGCAGACCCGGAGGCGGGTTCACCGGCAGACATCCGTTACTGGGTGGATGAAAATTTTACCCATATCCGCCACGCACGCCTGCAGCCGGTGCAGCGGCGGCAGGTGGATGAGCTGGATAACTGGTGCAAGGGCATGTTTTCGGCATGCAGCGATTTTATGCAGTCACGCAGGCAGGATGGATATGTGCGCGAATGTCACGGTGACCTGCACCTGGGAAATCTTGCACTGGTAAATCAGCAGATTACGCCGTTTGACTGTATCGAATTCAATCCGCGGCTGCGCTGGATCGATGTCATGAGCGAGATCGCATTCCTGGTCATGGATCTGCACGAACGCGGTTATCCGGTGCTGGCGTACCGGTTTCTGAACGGCTATCTGCAGCGCAGCGGTGATTATGCAGGCCTGCGCCTGTTGAATTATTACCTGGTCTACCGCGCACTGGTGCGTGCCAAGGTTGCTGTGCTGAGGTCCGCTCAGGCGGACCTGGATGCTGCCGGCCGGTTGGCAGCGCGCGAGGAATTTGCAGCCTATCTGGAACTGGCCGTGCAGTATTCAAGGCCGCGTCCACGGGCCGTCATTATTACCCACGGTGTGTCCGGTTCCGGCAAATCCTGGTGGAGCGAGCGTCTGTCCGGGCAGCTTGGTGCAATCCGGCTACGCTCGGACATCGAACGCAAGCGCCTGTTCGGATATCGTCCCGATGCCACAACCGACTCCGGTATCGATACCGGGATCTATACGGCAGCAGCCGGTGTGCGTACCTACGAGCGCCTGGCAGAACTTGCCCGGCAGACCATCGATGCCGGGTTTCCGGTCATCGTCGATGCGGCGTTTCTGAAACGTGCCGTGCGTGACCGGTTTAAGGACCTTGCCGGTAAATCGGGTGTGCCCTGCATTGTGTTGCATTGCGAGGCCAGTGCCGGAGTGTTGCGTACACGCCTGGACCAACGCCAGGCACGTGGCAGTGATCCGTCCGAGGCCGGGATCGAGGTGCTGGAGTCTCAGCAGGTTACACTGGAGCCGCTGCATCCGGATGAGTTCGGGCATTGCAGCGTGGTGAACGTATTCCCGGACACGGTATACACTGAACTTACAGCGCGCATAGACGAGCTGATTGCAGGGCAGTGGCCTGATTTGTCGCAGGCCGAATTTGTCGGCCCTGCAAAGTAACGATGCCGTAGGGCGGAATTTATTCCGCCAGGGAGATTTGACCCCAAACCGGGCCTCTGCCGATTGCAGAAACCCGGGTCGGCAGGTGTCCCGGACGGGTTCACTATCCTGCTCCATGACTGTATAAATGGTGTGACAGGCCGATAACAAGGGTTGAAGCGTCAAGGAACCTCTGATCTATTCATGAACTCGCACCTTGTATCTGAAATACTCAGCTTCTGCGTTGCGAATCTTCGCAATAGCTGGCTATTACGTGCGATTTGCGCCTTGAATCTGAGTATTTCAGATCACAATCTACTTCGTCCAGAATAAATCAGAGATTCCTTAACATTTCCGAACATGTACTGGCTCTCATTCAAAAAGAAACAGGAGAAACCGGTGACCGGCCTGATTCTGCCGGGTGGCGGGGCGCGCAATGCCTACCAGGCCGGTGTGCTCAAGGCCATCGGCGATATGCTGCCGGAGGATGCCGAGAATCCCTTCCCGGTCATCTGCGGTACTTCCTCAGGCGCCCTGAATGCCGTGCTGCTGGCAAGCAGTGCCACGCATTTCCGGGAGGGCGTCGACCGTCTGTACGGTATCTGGGCGAATTTCCACATGGGCAAGGTTTTCAAGACGGACAACTGGACGGCCCTCAAGAGCGGCCTGCGCTGGGGGCTGACGTTTCTTGCCGGGGGGCTGGGCAAGGGCCAGCCGAGATCCGTGCTCGATAATTCCCCCATGCGCGAGATGCTGGAGCGGCATATCCGCTTTGCCCGCATCCAGCAGGCCATCGATACGGATGTATTGCGCGCAGTCTCCGTGACGACCTCCGGTTATACCAGCGGGACATCGATAACCTTTTTCCAGGGGATCAAGGACCTGGTACCGTGGAAACGGACCCGCCGGATTGGTAAACGTACCGAGTTGACACTGAACCACCTGATGGCCTCTTCGGCCATTCCGGTGCTGTTCCCCGCCGTGAAGCTGCGCAACGAATATTACGGTGACGGCTCCATGCGGCAGAGCGCGCCGCTGAGTCCGGCACTCCACCTGGGGGCCAACCGCCTGTTGATCATCGGTGTCCGCAACCCGGTACCGGACGTGGCGCCGGACGATGCAACGGATATCCCGTATCCTTCCTTCGGTCATATCTCCGGCTATATCTTCGATACGCTGTTCATGGACAGCCTGGATGCGGATATCGAGCGCATGCGGCGCATCAATCACACCATCTCGGAGACCCGGGACAAGCAGGTCGAATACAAGGACACCTCACTGCGCCAGATCGATTACCTGGTGATCTCCCCGAGCCGGGATGTGCGCAGTATCGTGGAGCGCTATGTCGGCAATTTCCCGCTGTCACTCAAGATCCTGCTAAAGGGTATCGGTGCACTGGCGCGTGAGGGGCGGCCATTGATGAGCTACCTGATGTTCGATGCACCGTACTGCAAGGAATTGATGGAGCTGGGTTACCAGGATGCCCTGGCATCACGCGACCAGATCCTGCACCTGCTGGGTTACGACGAACTGGTTGAAGAGACGGTTGAGACCTAGCTGAGCGGAAACTCAATCGGTGCAATACGCTGCGCTATTGCACCCTACGATCAATGTAGATACGTAGCCCGGATGAAGGCCGTATGGCCGTAATCCGGGATTGCGTTCCCGTTATCCCGGATTACGCTGCGCTTCATCCGGGCTACAATTTTGTGTGGATCCTAGCTGAAACTCTTCAGGCGGTCCTGGCGGCGCCAGCGGTCCACGATGTCATCCACATCCAGATCCTCGGGACCGGATATCCACTGCTGGTAGAAATCCACATCGGAACTGTTGGGTACCGGGTCGGGCCGATAGAGCTGCACGCGCGTTGGCAGGGGAGCAGCCTGTCCCATGGCGAGCGCCTCGCCACGTCCCAGTGACGCGAGAATATCGATCAGGTCGCGTTCCGCTTCCGGCACCAGGTTGCGCACGTAGGCCTGGTCATCCGGGTTGGTCAGGCGCAGGCAGATAAACGTGCTGCACTGGGCCAGCACGGTTTCCGACAACTCGTTCGGACGCTGACTGACAACGGTAAGGCCGACGCCGTATTTGCGGCCTTCCTTTGCAATACGCTGCATCGACTTCCGGGTGCCTTCATAGCGCGGGTCATTGTCACGCGGGATGTAGGCATGGGCTTCCTCACAAACCAGCAGCAGGGGGAAATCGCGGTACTGCGGGTTCCAGTAATTGAACTCGAAGGCAAGCCGCCCGATCTGGGCGGACACCGTCGGGCGTACATCAAATGGCACCGTACTGAGGTCGATCACGGTGATCGGGCGCTTGGGTTCGCCCAGGCCGACGAAGTCGCGCAGCAGTCCACTCAGTGAATCGGATGAAGTGCGATGCTTCGGCCTGAGCATAAAGTCGTAGCGCGTGTCATTCATACGGCTCTCCAGCCGCATCAGGAACTGGTCGAACTGCCCCGCCAGCGCCCCCTTGTCCTTGCCGAAATTGGTGGTCATCTTGTTCGCATCATCGAAGTATTCGTACAGCGAATCCAGCGAGAAATATACCGGCGAGTCAACCGACAGGGTGCCTATATCGAGTTCCTTGTTGGCCTTGTTGCGCAGGTCATGGACACTGTCACGCAGGAAGGCGATCTGTACCGATGCGTTGTCATCGGTGCGGTCGATAAACAGGTCGACGAGTTCCTCGAAAGTCATCAGCCAGTACGGCATTTCCAGCTCGCGCGCATCGATGTGGCGAACGGTATTCTCATGAAATGCATAGTGCTGTTTTCCATCCCGGTCTTTCCACGCATATTCACCGTGCAGGTCCAGCAGGATGATATGCGCGCGCGGCATGACCTTGACGGCGCGCTGCAGCAGGTTGGTGACGGTCCAGGATTTGCCGGCCCCGGACTGGCCAAGGATCGCGCAGTGTCTGCCGAACAGCACGGCCGGGTCCAGGCATACATCCAGAGAGGAGTCATTTGACAGCGTGCCGACGCTGTATCCCTGGGCGCGGAATTTTACAAATATGGACTTGATGTCATCTTCACTGACGGCATGCAACTCGGCACCGACTACCGGGTAGTTCTTGACGCCATTTTCGAACAGCCCCCCGGTACTGATTTCTCCAAGGGGTATCAGTGATACCGTGCGCTGCTTGCTGCTGGTCCGGCTGGTAAGCCGCTCGGAAACATCACCGCCGGGTTTCTCGACCATTGCCGAGACCATCGCGAGCACACGGGTATTGCCCTGGGTGATGGCTACGTAGGAGCCAGGCTGGCCAACCGGTATTTGCTGACTACCGACGGTGATCATTGGCAGGTTACCGTCGCTGTCTTCATCCAGCGTCGCGCTGAACTGGCCTGGCCGGACCTCGGTGATCCGCCCGATTCGGGTATTTGAATATGTCGTCATGGCCGTCATCCCTCAGTCTGAAGATGCTGATTACTGCCGGTGGCAGCAGTGATTCAATATAAGGTTCAGGCACTTGCCAGTGCGTCCGTGTGTGGAACGATCCACGTCGCAGGGCCTGACTCTAGCATTATAACGGCGCGTTTTACTGATTATTTAAATCAATATAACGGCTTACAGCGGGCGCCATAAAGATGGATACCGGCTGGCGCTGAGCAAATCGAAAAAATTGATGGGTCGGGAGCGATTTGCATCGGTTAAAGGTTGTTCACGCCGGCCAAATCCGCGAAGCTGACAGCTAACACAACCGAATGACCGCCGGGATGGATCCACATGCACGGGAACGACGCTTACATACGCTGGTTTTCAGAGCTTGGAATCGAGGATGTGGATCTGGTGGGCGGCAAGAATGCCTCGCTTGGAGAGATGTACCGGGAATTGCGGCCTGCAGGGATCAACGTGCCGAACGGATTTGCCATCACGGCAAGGGCCTGGCATGAACTGCTGGATTCAGCAGGGATCGGTCAGCTGCTGGAGGACACGCTGGACGGACTGGTCCCGGAGGATGCGGCAGACCTTGCACGACGCGGCCGGCGGGCACGCGAAATCATCTATTCTGCCCGTTTGCCGCAGCACATCCGCAGCAGCATCCTCGATGCCTTCCATGCACTGCTCGATGAGAGCGGACCGGATGCGAGCGTTGCCGTACGCAGTTCCGCCACGGCCGAAGACCTGCCAACGGCCAGCTTTGCCGGTCAACAGGAAACCTTTCTGAATATCGGCACGGATGAGGCACTCATCAATGCCTGCATGGAATGCTTTGCCAGTCTGTACACCGACCGCGCCATTCACTACCGGATCGACCAGGGGTTTGCTCACGCCGGTGTTGCATTGTCTATCGGTGTGCAGCGCATGGTGCGTTCAGACCTGGCCAGCAGCGGTGTGATATTCACCCTCGACACGGAATCCGGTTTTCGTGATGTTGTGTTTATCACCGGCGCCTGGGGTCTGGGCGAGAACGTGGTGCAGGGAACCGTCGATCCGGATGAATTTCACGTCCATAAGCCGACCTATGCAGCCGGCAGCCGGGCTGTGCTGCACCGGCAGCTGGGCGACAAGCAGGTGAAGCTGATTTATGCACACGGGCGGCATGGCGCCTGCACCCGGAATATCGCCACACCCCGGTCTGACCGGCGCAGGTTCTGTCTCGATGATGCGCAGGTGCTGGAGCTGGCCGGGCAGGCCATGAAGATTGAAGCCCATTACAGCCGCCGGCGCGGGCAGGACACCCCGATGGACATCGAATGGGCCAGGGATGGCCGGGACGGACAGCTGTATATCGTGCAGGCCCGCCCGGAAACTGTTATCTCGCAGCGCAGCCCCACGATTCTGCGCGAGTACCAGCTGGCAGAAAGCGGTGAGGTGCTGGTCACCGGCAATGCAGTGGGTGACCGGATCGCTGCCGGAAGCGTGCGTGTGATCGATGATCCGTCCGGATTGCAGGCATTTCATGCCGGCGAAGTGCTGGTAGCCGATATCACGACACCGGACTGGGAACCGGTCATGAAGCAGGCAGCGGCCATTGTAACCAACCGCGGCGGGCGCACCTGTCATGCGGCCATCGTTGCCCGCGAACTCGGTGTTCCGGCGGTTGTCGGGACCGGCAATGCGACCGGGCGGCTGACCACGGGACAGCGGGTGACCGTCTCCTGTGCCGGCGGGAATACCGGGCGTGTCTATGCCGGAGATCTCCGGTTCGAGGTGAAGGAAACCGATCTCGGCCGGTTGCAGCATCCGCGCACGAAGATCATGGTGAACCTGGGTAACCCGGAACTGGCATTCAAGACGGCGCAGTTGCCGGGTGATGGCGTCGGGCTGGCGCGGCTGGAGTTTATCATTGCCGAGCATATCAAGGTGCACCCGCTGGCCCTGCTGTACCCGGAGAAAGTCACCAGTGCAGAAGAGCGCCGGCAGATCGATGAGTTGACCGCCGGCTATGCGTCACCGGCAACGTATTTTACGGAGCGGCTGTCGGAAGGTGTCGGGACGATCGCTGCGGCATTTTATCCACGGCCGGTGACCGTGCGGCTGTCGGATTTCAAGAGCAACGAGTATGCACATCTTGTCGGCGGTAGCGTGTTTGAACCGCAGGAGGACAATCCCATGCTCGGGTTGCGCGGGGCATCCCGCTATGTGCATCCATTGTACCGCGAGGCATTTGAGCTGGAATGCCAGGCCATGCTGCGGGTACGCGAGACCATGGGACTTGCCAATGTGAAACTGATGGTACCGTTTTGCAGGACCCTGGCCGAGGCTGAAGCGGTCGTCGAGGCCATGGCCGAAAATGGCCTGGTGCGCGGAGACAACGGCCTGGAAATCTGGATGATGTGTGAACTCCCGAACAACGTCTTGCTGATTGACGGATTTTCCGGCTATTTTGACGGCTTTTCGATCGGGTCAAATGACCTGACCCAGCTGGTGCTGGGCATTGATCGTGATTCCGCCCTGGTGGCCGCGGGATTTGATGAACGTGACCCGGGGGTGAAGCAGTTGTTACGCATGGCCGTCGAAGGCGCGCACCGCAACGGGCTGCCCTGCGGCATCTGTGGGCAGGCGCCGTCGGATTTTCCGGACATGGCGGCCTACCTGGTCGGGCTGGGCATCGATTCGATCAGCCTGAACCCGGATACCGTCATGAAGACCATGCAGGATATCGTGGCGCTGGAGCAGCAGCAAAGCCCGTAGGACCGTAGAGACCGTAGGGTGCAATAGCGCAGCGTATTGCACCGGCCGGGTTGCGCATTGTCCTAGTAGCCGCGTGCTTGCCGTGTGTAACGCAGGTTGTCGCGGAACTGCTTGCGGTAGTAGACCACGGCACTGTTACCGCCGGCCTTGACGTCAAAGATCTTCCAGCCGCTGTTGCTCTGGTAAAACCGGAAGTCCAGTTTGGTCGGGTAGCCACTCGGCTGCATGATCCAGGCACTGACCGTGACTTCCTTGCCACTGCGGCCGCGCGGTGTGAAATAGCGGATCGACTGGTTGCTGTAGCTGGTCAGCTTCTGTCCCAGGGTGGTAAGAAATGACTGTGTCAGCTGTGCCTGCATGGCGGCACGTTGCCCGGGATCCATGTGGCGCCATGCCGGTCCGGCTGCCCAGCGTGTCATGTAGGCGAAGTCAAAATAGGGGGTGATTTCATGCCTGAGGTAGGCCATCGCCTGTTCCTGGTTGGCGGCCTTGCCGGATTTGATGAAGCTTGTCAGCTTGCCAATCCCTTCCTGGAGCAGGGCGGGCGGGGTACCTGCCTGGGCCCCGGTACCATAGGGTGTGGCGTTTGCCGTCGTAAATATGGATGTGATCAGGATCAGTACAGCAGCGAGCAAATGGGTTTTCATGGAGGCCTCTGTCAGATGTCGGTGGTATCTGTAAATGAAAGCAGGCCAGTGAGACACTGGCCTGCTTTTTATACAAGTAAATCTCCTCCCTGTAAATGCGTACATGTCCTTATGTACGCATTGGCAGGTTGATCGCTACTGGCTGGCTGCCGGGGCCGCAGGTGCGACCGGAGCAGGCGGCGCGCCGTAGCCATACGGGGCGCCATAACCACCGTACGGGCCACCGCCGTAACCCGGGGCACCGCCGTAACCCGGGGCACCGCCGTAACCCGGGGCACCGCCGTAACCCGGGCCACCGCCGTAGCCCGGGCCACCGCCGTAGCCGTAACCCGGGCCACCGCCGTAGCCATGGCCCCGGCCGTAACCCCGGCCATAACCACTGCCACGGCCACCGCCGCTGAAGCTCATGTCAAAATCACCAGAGCCGTCACCGTCGAACGGGCCCCAGTCATTACCCCAGTTATTACCATAGTTATTACCACCCCAGGGTCCCCAGCCACCCCAGGCATGGGCTGACTGCATCGGCAGTGCCGCGAGACCGGCAATGAAGGCGGCTGTAACGAAAGTCTTGAGTGTTTTCATGGGTATTACTCCTGTAGAAATTATCGATAACGCATTATTTAGCGTGGTTTATACTGCGGGTATTGTACCCCCGTGTATATTGATCTTAGTCAAATATGTCAGTCTTGACTGAGGTATTATTTCACGGTCGATTATGTGGTTGTAGCCCGGATATTTCTGTGGCCACATGCCTGTAACGGATAAGTTTAGCAGGACATCAGCAATCTGCCGGTGCGTAACACAACTGGATGACACCATAGAAATGCGACTGACACTGTGGGTTTTTCTGATGTGCCTGTTTGGCACGGTGAGCGCTGCGCCTGACGGGGCGCAGCTCTACATGACCCACTGTGCCACCTGCCATGGTGACAAGGGCGATGGCGGGGTCGGTGTCCCGCTGTCCCTGCCTGCCTTTCTTGAAAGTGTCGATGACAGCTTCCTGCGCAAAACCATCCGGCTGGGCCGGCCGGGCCGGGTGATGCCGGCCTTCAGAGCCCTGGGCGATGCCCAGGTCGATGCCATTGTCAGCCATATTCGTAACTGGTCCGGGAAGCCGGCTCCGGTGTTCCCCGATACCCCGATCAAGGGGGATGTGCAGCATGGTAAAGAGCTGTTCGCCAGCTATTGCGCCGCTTGTCACGGGGAGATGGGTGAGGGCGGCAGCGGCACCGGTGTGACTTTTTCACGCAAGCGCGAACAGCCGATCATTGCACCGGCCCTGAATAACCCCGGGTTCCTGGCGGCCGCATCCGATGAAATGATCAGATACACCCTGCAGCAGGGTCGTGCAGGCACGCCCATGCGTTCTTTCCTGGTGCAGGGGCTTTCAGAACAGGACATTAACGACCTGGTGAGTGCGATACGCTCCATGGAGGACAGTGAGTTTACCGGGGAGCGGCCGGAGGTAACCCACGAGGAAGCGGTCATTATTGTCGAATCTCCCTATACGCTGGATGAAACCGTTGAGAACCTGAAAGAATCGCTCATCAGTCAGAATTTCAAGCTGATCAGGACAGACTACCTGGAACATGGCCTGGTGGAAGAGGGTCAGGAGGACAAGCGCCAGGTGATCCTGCATTTCTGCAATTTCAAGTTCCTGTTCGAAGCGCTGGCCATTGATCCACGCGTGGGAATATTTCTCCCCTGCCGGGTCACGGTCGTCGAACGTGGCGACAAGGTGCAGGTAATGACGATCAATCCACTGTACCTGAGCAGCCTGTTCAACAACGATGACCTGGATGAAGCCTGCAAGGAAATGTACGGGATATACAGCGAGATTATCGAGGACGCGACACTGTGATACGGAAACTCCTGGTTACAGTACTTTTCGGGCTGCTGTTGCACCTGCCGCCGGTCAGTGCCGAGGATGTGGTGATGGCCAGATCAAATCTGCCGTTTCCGGAAGCCATGCTGGCGCTGCAGGAATCGATCCGGGCCCACGGCTACACCGTGGCACGTGTTCAGCGTGTCGATATTGGTCTGACCGGCATGGGTTACAAGACGGATAAATACCGCATTGTATTTGCGGGCAAGCTGGAAGAAATCCGGAAACTGACAGAGCTGGCACCCCAGTTGATACCCTACCTGCCGCCGAAGATTTCAATCTTTGCCGAAGGCGAGCAAACCGTACTGGTCACCGTACATCCGAAACTATATGCCGGGATTGCCGGCGCTGCCGTTGACCCGGTGATCTTCGAGCGCTGGGCCAATGACCTGCAGTCGATATTCCATGATGTGCGTATGGCGGAGTAGCCTGGCTCCTGCGCATCCATGCGCCCGCGACGTACCTACGATGTATATGGATGTACGAGTGCCGCGAGAGGACAGGAAGTCCGGAGCGGCCATCCCGGTAGGAAAAAAAAGCGGGCACGAGGCCCGCAATATGTGGGAGTATCAGACAGATGTCAGATGTCTGAAAAGTCATTAGATGCAATCACACGGCACGCCATCTTGATCTGGATCAAACAAATACCCCGTAACCCGGGGAAGGTCTGATGTGTTGTCATGCCGGCGAAGGCCGGTATGACAACACATCAGAGCTTCCTTAATTCATTCAATAAGATACAATAGTTTGCCCGGTTTGATCTGTATCAGTGCCGGGCGCCGCTAATGTGGTTTAATTGAGCTGACAGCAGGGTGACAAGGGGACCCCGGAGAATGGCTGATACCAATGAACTCTACAGTGAAGCACTGGCGCGGTTTGGAGAGCTGCAGGATGCGGCGGCTGCAGACCTGCGCGAACCCACTACCATGATGCTGGCCACTGCAGATGCCGATGGCCGCCCTTCGGTGCGTACCATGCTGCTGAAGCGGTTCGACGAGCAGGGCTTTGTTTTTTTTACCAACAGCCACAGCCGCAAGGGCCGGGATCTGGAAGAGAATCCCCACGCTTCACTGTGCTTTTTCTGGCAGTCACTGATGGAGCAGGTGCGCGTCGAGGGTTCGGTGGTACCGATCAGTGCTGAAGAATCGGACAGCTACTGGGAGACGCGCGCACGCGACAGCCAGCTCGGTGCATGGGCATCACAGCAGTCAGACCCGCTCGAGGACCGCGAACTGCTTGAGCACGATGTTTCAAAATACCAGGCCAAATTTCTCAACCAGCCGGTGCCGCGTCCACCGCACTGGTTCGGTTACCGGGTCATACCCGAGCGTATCGAGTTCTGGAAGTCCGGCTGGCACCGCCTGCACGAGCGGGTGCTCTATGAAAAGACCACGGAAAGCTGGACCAAAACGCGGTTGTATCCCTGAAGCGCACTGCCCCCGTTGTCTGCAGACCTACGGAAGCTGGGCCGGGTGGGTAAAGACGTAGTCATTATCCTTGACCGGTGTGTGGCAACCGAAACACTCCTGCACGAAACCGGCGTTGTCGCCATAGGGCACCTGGTCCATACCTTTCCAGCGCGCAAATCCCCAGCCCCCGGTGGTGGCCCATTTTTTCACATCCTTTACCATGAATTCGGCATGCACGAATTCACCGGGAACCACGGCCTTTTCCCATGCCTTGAGGGTTGTGTCCTTCCACACCAGCTTGCCGAGAATGGCGCCATCAGGCCACGGATTGGTGTTGCCGCTGCGCGCGGCCTCAATGGCAATCCCGTTGCCGAGTATGACGCGCAAGGTGTTGTTATCAATACGGTGCGACGAGGCGATGACCGGCCAGTCCCGGTAGCCCTCCGGCAGGGCGATACCGTTGGGTGCAGGCGGGACCGGCTGCTCGCCGGCGGAAACACCACCCAACACCAGTGATAATACAAAGCACTGAATTATATTCCGGGTAATTCTGTCAAGTCGCTGCATGGTAATCTCCTCCAGGAAATAAGGTTTTTCACTATGGTTACCTGTGTGCTGTCCACCAGGTACAGGCGTCCGTGTCCTGAATAATAGTCTATTCCGGGATTTCCGCAGACTCGGCGTGGCCGATAAATCCGACTGCAGCTGGAGACCTTATAAATGGATCAGGAAGTACGTCTGTTCCCTGAGACTGGTCAACCCGCTGTCCCGGAATTTCGCATTTTCTTCAAGTACATCGGTTGAGTCAACAAGTTCAATCGAGCAGCTGTCGCCGAACAGCCGGTTTACCTCGTCTCCTGCTACCGAAAACGGCGGGCCGGACATTTCCGGCTGGTTGTAGTCAAGCGTGATCAGCAATTGACGGGTGTCCCGGTCGGCAAGTCCGGCAAGCTGTGCTGCATAGCGCGGTCGCAGGGCCGGGGGCATGGCAATCAGCGCGGCGCGGTCGTAGATCGCATCCACGGGACCAAGCAGGGACTTATCGAGGTCGAAGAAATCTCCGCACAGTACATCCAGCCCCTTGTGGCGCCAACGCGTGAACTGCCCCGCCGGTTCGGTCTGCGCTTCCAGCCGGTGCTCGCTAAAAAAAGCCTCGATGGCAAGCTGGCTGATCTCGATCCCGGTAACCCGGTAACCCTGCTCCAGCAGCCACAGCATATCGAAGCTCTTGCCGCACAGCGGGACGAATACCCGGGCGCCCCGGTTTACGCCCGGCATCGGCCAGTGATGTTCCAGCCAGGGATTGACTGTATCCAGATGGAAGCCGATCCGACCGCTTTCCCAGCGGTCATGCCAGAAATCAGGTTCCATTGTCAGTCCTGTTGAGTAAGGCCGTGGTTGCGCGCGAGGTGCCTTGAATGCAACCAGCGTATTCTGAAGTTATACTTTGTTCAATGGAAAATCAGCCACCGGATCCTTTTCTCGCCGCATTTCGCGGCAGATTCCAGAATATCTTGCGCTGGGAACAGCTCGAGCAGCTCTGGGAGGTTTTGCGGCATGATGCCGGCAGCAACTGGTATATCTATGCCATTGGCGAACAGCCACCGGAACAACCCGTTAGTGCCGAGTTGTTGAGAACATTCCTGTCCGAGATCGGCCAGCTGCTGCGCAAGGAACACGAAGAGGACTATTGTGGCATTGTCTATACTGATTCGCTGGAAACGCCTGCCTTCGTGAAGATTTTCGACCCGAACAACCTGGGTGTCTCCTGCGGGTTCAGCGATAATCCACCGCTCCCCGGCTGGATCCTTTCCAGGCTGCCGCCCGTTGATATGTGTTCGACAGCGGTGTTGCCGGGGAACCGGAAACGCTGGTGGCAGCGGCTGCTG
>QIFB01000207.1 GCA_003230545.1 Gammaproteobacteria bacterium
TCAGATTGACTTCAGGTTCGTCCTCGTTTTCAGGTTGCAGGTTCATCCGCCAGTCACGGGGCCTCGTCGATACTGTGATCGCGGTGGCCATGCATAACTTCCACCATGCGCAGCGCTTCCTGCTCCATGCGGATGACCAGCATCCTGACCCGGCCCCTGAAATAGCGGTAAAACATCAGAGTCGGGATGGCGACGGACATGCCGGCCGCCGTGGTGATCAGTGCTTCCGAGATGCCCCCGGCCAGTGCGCCCGGGTTACCGACGCCTTGCGTCGTAATGGTGGCAAACACCTTGATCATGCCGATCACGGTGCCCAGCAGTCCCAGCAACGGGGTAATGGCCGCGATGGTTCCCAGTGAATTCAGGTAACGCTCGAGTTCATGCACGACATGCCGCCCGGTGTCCTCGATGCTGTTTTTCATCACATCGCGGCTCTCGTTCCGGGTCAGTATGCCCGAGGAGAGGATGCAGCCCAGCGGCGAGCTCGACTGGAGTTCCTTAATGTGTTCGTCATTGAGCTGGTTTATTTTCTCCCAGCGCCAGACCTGGGCCACCAGGTTCTTGGGAAGCACCCTGCGTACCTGCAGGGACCAGATACGCTCAACTATGATTGCCAGTGCGGCAACAGAGCAGGCAATGAGGGGCAGCATCAGCCAGCCGCCCGCTTGCACCAGTTCTAGCACGAATCCACCATCCTGTGTCGTTTCTCGGTTGATATAACCTTGCCGGGGCAAGGACAGCCGATGCAGATAATACTTGATTTGACGCGGCTGCCAAACCGGTTATTCGGTACATGTGGCGGCCCGCCAGTAACGCCGCTGTCGGCAGCGCCATCCGCTTGCCACAATCTCCCCGGTCACGGCCGGTAACTGCACGCTGATGGCCCCGTGCCGGGCAGTGTCGAACAGGCGCGCCCCGGCCGCACGATAGCGCTCCACCACCTGCGCACGCGGAAACCGGTAGCGGTTCCGGTAACCGACCGGGAACAGCGCATAATCCGGGGCGACCGCCCTGACAAAGGCCGGGGAAGAGGATGTCATGCTGCCATGATGCGGTACGGTCATCACCTCTGCCGGCAATATGGCACTGTGGTCTTCAAGCAGGACCTGTTCGGCAACCGCCTCAATGTCACCGGTCAGCAGCAGGCGCTGTCCCCCGGCAGAGGTGATATGGATCACACAGGAGGCATTGTTCCCTGCCTGCCGCGACCCGGATCCGGGATACAGGACAGCAAACTCGACACCATCCCATACCCAGCGGTCACCCCGCATGCAGGCACGGGCTTCACGGTCTTCAATGCTGCCGGGATCCCCGGCAGTCAGCCGGTCAACCGGAAACGCGTGCAACAGCGATTGCATGCCACCGATATGGTCGTTATCACCATGACTGATGACCAGTGTGTCGATGCGTTCGATGCCCTGGTTGCGCAGAAACGGCGCCACCACGGCCTGCCCGGTATCAAAGGTCGGGCTGTAGGACGGTCCGGCGTCATAGACCAGGGTGTGCTGACGGGTGCGCACCACCACCGACAGTCCCTGGCCAACATCCAGCAAGGTCACCCGGGCCTCCCCCGCTGCCGGTACCGCCGGCCGGACCGTCACCAGCGGCAACAGCAACACCAAACCCAGCCAGCGGCCCGGTGTCCCGCGCGGGGCCAGCAGTAACAGGACCCCGGCCGTTGCCGGCACCAGTGTCCACGCCAGCGGCGTATGCTGCTGCAACATCGACACGTCATGGCTGCCCAGGTACCCGAGCCAGGGCCACAGCAAATCCATCAGCCACGCGGCGAGTCCCAGCACCTGCTCGCTGGCCCAGGGACTGACCACTACCAGCACCCCGCCAACCAGTGCCAGTGGAACGATCAGCAGACCGGTCCACGGAACGGCAACCACGTTGGCCAGCGGTGCGACCAGGGACGCCTGCTGAAACAGAACCAGCAACAGCGGTAACAGACCGACTGCGAGTACCAGGTGCACCCGGGTCCAGCGCCGCCACCTGCCTTCCTGCCCGTGACGCCCTGCCGTGATAAAAATGAGCAGCGCAACCGCCCAGAACGACAGCCACCACCCCGGCGCCAGCACGGCGAGCGGGTCAAGGAGCAGGACTGCGATCACGGCAACACACAGGACCTGCGCAGGACGCACGCTGCGGCCGGCAAGAACCGCGAGCATCGCCACGCACAGCATGATAAATGCACGGCGCGCCGGTATCCCGAAGCCTGCAAGCTGTGCATAGAACAGCCCGGCCGCAAGAGCCAGCACCGCGGCGGCCCGTGCCGCAGGAATGCGTTCGGTCATCTGCCCGGTGCGTGCCCAGACGATCCGCACCAGCAGGAACACCAGTCCCGATACCAGGCTGATATGCAGACCGGAGATGGCCATCAGGTGACTGGTCCCGGTCGCGCGCAAAATCTCCCATTGCACCGGCGTGATCGCATTGCGATCACCGATCGTCAATGCGCGTATCAATCCCATGCCGGGGGAAGCAGAAGCGATGTTACTGAAGTGCGCAGCAATCCTGGCACGCAGATTACCCACAATTCCGGACTCGTTCTGTGCGAGCAGGATGTTGCGTGGATCCTTGCGGACGTACCCGGTTGCGCGGATACGCTGCTGGAACAGCCAGCGCTCGTAATCAAAGCCCCCCGGATTTGCATAACCGTGCGGCTGCTTCAGTCGCACGGCCAGACGCCAGCGGTCACCGGATGCCGGGACGGTTGCCGTGCGATACCAGCCGAGTCGCACGGTTGCCGGGTAATCGGTCCAGCCATCCCCGGCATCCATACGGTCGACTGTAAATAGAAACCGGTAATCCCGGCGTGCCAGGCGCCGCGGAATATCCACCACCCGGCCCTCGACCAGCACGGTCCGGCCTTCCAGTGCCGGATCCAGTGACGGCATGAGCGCCAGTTCGGCCCGGCCGGCCGCCCAGAAGAACCCGATGACGAACGCGACGAGTAGCCAGGTTATTCGCCAGCGCAGGCAACCGAGGCAAACCGGGACCAGTACGTAGCAATACCACGGCGGCAGGACCGGCATGAGTTGCAGCAGCAACACACCGGCAACGAAAGCAAGGGTTAGGGTAATCATGTTCATCCGTGAACACACTTCCTGTTAATTTATGGACCTCGAGTAACCGGGCTGACTTTTGCGTCCGGCAATCCGGTGTCCCGGCAGTCCCCTTTCCAGGGGCATCGGCTTCAGGGATGAAGCCGTTGAGCGTCCATGGATGGACTTGCAGCGGCCCCTGGCAAGGGGACTGCCGGGGCGACGGATTCACGCTCCACAGCTGCAACCCGCTCGATCCGGGGAAGCGCCACCACTGGTCACTGCTGTTCGATACTACCGTCCCTGAGTATCAGCACCCGATCGAGCTGTTCCGCAATACGCGTGTCGTGGGTTACCACGACCAGACTGGTGCCAAGTTCGGTATTCAGCTCCAGCATCAGCCGGTAGACCTGTTCCGCATTCTGGCGGTCCAGGTTGCCGGTCGGCTCATCGGCAAGGACACATTGCGGGTGGGTTACCAGTGCACGGGCAACGGCTGCACGCTGCCGCTCACCACCGGACAACTCACCGGGCTTGTGTGACAGGCGCGCCGCAAGACCGACCTTTGCAAGCATTACCTCTGCACTCTTGATGGCATCGGCCGGTGCTGACCCGCCCAGCAACAGCGGCATGGCGACATTTTCCAGTGCCGTGAATTCCGGCAGCAGGTGATGGAACTGGTATACAAAGCCGAGGGCCCGGTTGCGCAGTTTCCCGAGCTGCACTGCATTCAGCCGCTCGACCGGCTTTTCGTTGATGCAAACCCGTCCGCCCGTGGGTGTATCGAGCCCGCCCAGCAAATGCAACAAGGTGCTCTTGCCGCTGCCGGAGGCACCCATGATCGCAATGCGCTCACCTTGCTCCACCACCAGGTCAATACCACGCAACACCTCGAGCCGGGCACCGCCCTCGCGGTAGCTCTTGTTCAGCTGTGCACAGGAAAGCACCTCACTCATAACGCAGTGCCTCCACCGGATGGGTTCTGGCAGCTCGCCAGGCCGGATACAGGGTGGCCAGCAGGCTCAGCACCAGTGCGACAGCACTCATCGTACCCACATCGTCCCAGTGCAGCTCCGATGGAACTTTACTGATGTAGTAAACATCCGGCGCCAGAAACTGGACATTGAAAAATGCTTCGATGGCCGAGACCAGGGTTTCGACATTGAGCGCCAGCGCCACCCCGCCGACAACTCCCAGGAACGTCCCCAATACCCCGATAATCGCACCCTGGATGACAAAGACCATCATGATGGTGCGCGGTGCTGCACCCAGCGTCCGGAGGATGGCGATATCGGAACGCTTGTCAGCAACGACCATGACCAGCGTCGAAACAATATTGAAGGCAGCAACCGCGATAATCAGCGTCAGGATGATAAACATGACCCGCTTCTCGGTCTTGACAGCGCGGAAAAAATTGGCGTGCTGCCGGGTCCAGTCACTGACCAGGTAATCACTACCGAGCTGCCGGCCCAGTTCCGCTGCAACAGCAGGCGCCCTGAACAGGTCAGCCAGCTTCAGGCGCACCCCGGTAATATCATCATCCATCTGGAATAGCCTGGCGGCATCCTCCATGTGTACCAGTGCCACGCCCCGGTCATATTCGTACATACCCACTTCAAAGACACCCACCACGGTAAACCGCCGCAACCGGGGCAAAACACCGACAGGGCCGACCATGATCCGCGGGGATACCACCGTGACAGGATCTCCCAGGCCAACGCCCAGGGCGTAGGCCAGTTCTTTGCCAAGGATAATGCCGTAATCACCTGGCTTGAGATGCCGGACACTGCCATCCCGGATATGCGCAATCACGTCAGACACGGTGCCCTCTGCATCAGGCATTATTCCGCGAATGATTGCTCCACTGACCTGCTTGCCGGCACTCAACATGCTTTCGCCGCGGATATACGGCGCGGCCGCGATGACTTCATCATGCTGCTGGACCAGCTGTTCAACGGATTGCCAGTCCTCGAGGCGTCCACCATAGGTGGTGACCGTGGCATGCGCCGCCATGCCGAGGATTCTTTCGCGCAGTTCCTGCTCAAACCCGTTCATTACGGACAACACGGTAATCAGTGCGGTCACCCCCAGCGCAATACCCAGCATGGAGGTCAGTGAAATAAAAGATATGAAATGAGTGCGGCGCTTTGCGTGCGTATAACGCAGGCCAATGAATAGCTCAACAGGTCGGAACATGGGGAGGCATTAAATCACATCTCCCCGTGAATTGCGCCGTTAGCCGGAAACAGTCCTGGCTGACAACTCACCCGGACAAATCTGCTTGCGACGTCAGCGAAGAACACATTGCCGACAGGATTGGCTGCCGGTATCGCGTCAGTCTTGTCTTGATTAATACTGGCAGAAATTATGTTGTCGCCGCATTCACACAAACTGCCATGCCGGTTAATGCCACCGGCTCCAGTCGGTTCGTGGCATCCCCTGTTCCGCGTACCGGCTGCCGGCCGGCAGTTGCCCCGTGTTCCTGAGCCATTCGACCAGGGTTCGGGACATCCACACTTCACCGGCATGAATGTGGCGAATTGCCCTGGCAAGAAAAGCGCCGATATCTTCCTGCACCATGACGCCACGGACACCCTGCAGCAGCATCCATGCCATGGCATCATTGCCTACATTATCCATAATAATCAGTGAATTAATTCCAGGATATGAATCCAGCATCATGCGTACCGTCGTAAATCCCTGTTGCTGGACAATGCTTTCATCCAGGACCACCACATCCGTCCTTGAGATGGCCTGCCAGGCACCTGACTGGGTCAGTCCGGACGGCATGGCGATCAGATCGATATCCGGATTTTGCATTACCAGGTCAGCGCAGTGCTGACGTGCGTCATCACGTGATGACACGAAAGTCACGGTTATTTTTTTCATAACTTATTGTTTACTCCGACTTTATTGAGTCTACGCACGCGCCTGCCCGGGTTCAATTGGACTTAGGTACCAACGCCTGGTGCGCATCTGGAGTTGCCCGTCGGCAGGCCCGCTAAGCCCTTCCCGCGAGCGGCCGATAACCCATGGGTTAACCGGATTTATTGATAGCAGACAGCGACCACAGCGTGAGTATCCAGACACCACTCCCCGATGAACCGTCACGTCCCGGGATCACATTCGGTATCCGGGTCTTCCGGCGGCTACTGGTGTGCAGCATGTTGTTGTACACCTGCGGAAGTGTGCTTGCCAGCGATGGCGAAGTAGTCATGACGCGCGCTGCCATCGAAAAAATCAGCCGGGAACATGGCGACTATGCACGCCGCCGGGTGGACTACTGGCAGATGTTAATGGATTACGGAAGAAAATTACCTGACATGGAAAAGCTTCGCCGGGTAAATAATTTTTTTAACGACATTGAATTCGTCAATGATGCAGAGCACTGGGGGAAAGAAGACTACTGGGCGACACCCCTGGAAACACTGGCCTCCAATGGCGGTGATTGCGAGGATTTCTCCATTGCAAAATATTTCACACTGCTGGAGATGGGCATACCCCCGGAACGCATGCGCCTGACCTATGTAAAAGCCCTGCGCCTTAACCAGGCACACATGGTACTCGCCTATTATCCGGCACCGGATGCTGACCCACTGGTACTGGACAACCTGGAACCGGAAATTCGCTCATCAGCCAGTCGCGATGACCTGCTGCCGGTCTACAGCTTCAATGTAGACGGACTGTGGCTGGCAAAAACACGTACGGGTAACAGTAAACACGTTGGCAAATCCAGTCGGCTAAGCCCGTGGCGTGATGTTATTGCACGCATGAACATTGAACTCACAAGGTAGCCCTCTATATGCAAACCGATTCAACGGAAATCATTGCTGCGCCAACCGGAATCTGGCCTGGACCTATGACACTATACCGGCAACTCACCCTGATCATCATTGCCCTGTTCGTAGCAGGCTTCATCGGTACTGTTACCATCAGTACAGGCAATCTGCGGCACTTTCTCTCTGATCAGCTGGGGTCGCATGCACAGGACACGGCAACATCGCTGGGCCTGTCACTAACACCCGCCATGCAGAACAAGGATATTCCGGTTATGAACTCCATGGTCGATGCGATATTCGACCGCGGATTCTATCAGTCCATTGCTGTTGTGAGCGCCGCTGGTGAAACACTGATTGAACGCATCAACCCGGCTGACTTGCGTGATGTCCCGGGCTGGTTTACCCGGTTGTTCAGTCTGGAAGTACCGGTTGCGGATGCGGTGGTCATGTCAGGCTGGAAACAGGCAGCGACAGTCAATGTAGCCAGCCACCCGGGATCTGCCTACCGGGAATTATGGAATAACACGGTCGACACGTTCTGGCTTTTTTTCATTGCGGCAATCATCGTGCTCCTGCTGGGGCTCACCGGGATCCATCTGCTGCTCCAGCCCCTGCGGCGTGTTGAATTACAGGCCGAGGCGATATGCAACCGCCGTTATGCGATCCAGGAAAATCTGCCGAAGACTCGTGAATTGCGCACTGTCGTTAAAGCGATGAACCGACTGGCCGGCAAGGTTAATGACATTTTCAATGATCAGTCCGGCCTGACCGAGCGCCTGCGTGAACAGGCCTACATGGACCCGGTATCGGGCCTCGGAAACCGGCATTATTTCAACCGCCAGCTGCGCAACCTGATCGAATCGCCGGAAGAACCTGCACAGGGTGCTGCGCTGTTGCTGGAACTTGAGAACCTTGAGGATATCAATACCACATCCGGATTCCAGGCAGGTGACCGGCTGCTGCAACGCGCCGGCGAGCTGATTGCCGCACGTTCTGGAAAATACAGTCACTGCTATAGTGCGCGGATTTCAGGTGCCGGGTTTGGCATTATCATCGTCGATATCAACGCGGCCAGTGCGGATGCCCTTGCCTGCGACCTCGCCAGGGATATGCTGCAACTTCATATCGAGCAACTGACCAATCATGAAAATGTCGCCCATATTGGCGTAGCGCTGTGGCAACCCGGTGACTCGGTAACCGCTGTCCTTGCCGCAGCCGATCTCGCGTTGCAGTCAGCACGGACAGCTGGTGAAAATACCTGGTTCCGCCATGCATCAGCGTTGCGTGACCAGGCTTTACCCGTGGGCGCCGGTGACTGGCAGGAATACCTTGGTCTTGCTATCCGCGATGAGAAAATCGTTCTGTATTCACAATGCGTGGTGCATCCCGTTGCTGGCCCTGCAAACCCGCTGCACCGCGAAATCCTGCTGAGAATACCCGGTAGTAATGGTGACCTGATAGCAGCTGGCATCTTCATGCCCATGGCCGAATACATGGGCCTGGCGACACAGGTCGACATGCTGACCATCGCCCGCGCGCTGGAGCTTGTCGCTGCAACCACGGATACCCGGTATGCGATCAATCTGACATCGACCGCGATGCATGACCCGGGGTTTGTTGCATGGTTGTGCGAGCAGCTGGAAAGCTCTGACCATACGGACCGGATTGTTATCGAGGTGCCTGAATACGGTGTGCTGAGAAATATCGAATCTGCCAGTGATTTCATCAGGCAGGTGAAGACTGCAGGATGTGATTGCGGCATCGACCACTTCGGCCGTGGTTTCAGTTCATTCGGCTATCTCCGCCGTATCGGTATCCAGTATCTGAAAATCGACGGCAGTTTTATCCATGATATCGACAAGGATGCCGACAACCGGTTCTTTGTACAGGCCCTGGTCGATACAGCACACAGTCTCGACATCACGGTGATTGCCGAGGCAGTTGAAACGCAGGAAGAGCTTGAAGTTGTCAGTACGATGAACGTGGACGGAATCCAGGGGTACCTGGCCGGCAAGCCGGAACCGGTGCAGTAACCCGGGCGCTAAACCCGGGCACAAAAGCGCCGATAGTATCACTGATAACCATGGACAACCTGATGACAGCCGTAAATGACGAAATCCTGGTGGTTTGCCAGGACAGTGATATTGCCGCCCGGTTCTCAACAGAGCTGGGCGGTCACTATTGCGTGGGGTACGCGGCTTCCTGGTCTGAAACCCTGGAATCCATTACCCGTCATTCCTACCAGTTGCTGATGCTGGATCCAGCACTAATACCTGAATCCGGCACTAACGCCATTGAAGACCTTGCAGTCGTCGCACCCGATACACGCATTATCATTCTTGAAACTGCCGACAGCCCGGAAATTGATCAGGTCGAGCTGTTCAAGCAGGGTGTCCATGGATTCTGCGACAGCGGGATTACACCGGAATTACTGGTCAAGGCAGTCACTGCCGTATGTCGCGGTGAACTATGGCTGCAACGCAGTCTGATTACCCGGGTAATCGAGAAACTGGCTCGCGGCAGGACACCGGCAACCGGTAACAAGGTAAAATGTCTCACACCACGCGAACTGGAAGTTGCACAGATGGTCCACAAGGGCGGCAACAACAAGAACATTGCAAAACAGCTCGATATATCCGAACGCACGGTCAAGGCACACCTCAGCGCAATATTCAAAAAGCTGAATATCGAGAACCGGCTGCATCTCGCACTGTTTTTCAACGATGTAAGCTGACGTTCCCCCGGAATCACCTTTGTCTTTGTGCCGGGCTGATATTATGATCAGTCCATGATGCATGATGACCCGATACTATTCTCGATATTCCTGATCTTCACAGGGGCCGCCATCTTTGCCGGTCTCGCCCTGTTCGCCCGGCAGTCACTGCTGGTTGCCTACATCCTGCTCGGCGGAATCGCAGGCCCCTGGGGCCTGAAGCTGGTAACCGAAGCGGCCTTAATCCAGCAAATTGGCCATATCGGGATTATTTTTCTGCTATTCCTGCTGGGGCTTAACCTGCACCCGTGGCAACTGGTCCGGATGTTGCGCGAAGCCGTGGTGGTTACTGCTATCAGTTCACTGGTATTTGGCTTGATGGGTGCACTGATTGGCTGGGGCTTTGGATTCAACCTGCACGAGAGCCTGATCATCGGGGCCGCCATGATGTTCTCCAGCACCATCATCGGGCTCAAGCTCTTGCCGACTACCGCCCTGCATCACCGTCATGTCGGCCAGGTCATGATCAGTATCCTGCTGCTGCAGGACATTATCGCGATCGCCATCCTGTTGCTGCTGGAAGGCGTGTCACAGGCAGGGATGGAGTGGCAACAACTCGGAAAGCTTGCCGTTGCGGTACCCGTCCTGATCCTGGTGTCCTTCCTGTTTGAACGCTACGTACTGGTACCCCTGATGCACCGGTTTGGCACTATCCAGGAATATGTTTTTTTGACATCCATCGGCTGGTGCCTGGGTATGGCACAACTTGCAGACTTTCTGGGATTGTCCTACGAGATTGGCGCCTTCATTGCCGGCGTCTCCCTGGCAACCAATCCGATCGCCCGGTTTATCGCAGAAAGCTTCAAGCCGCTGCGGGACTTTTTCCTGATCATGTTTTTCTTTTCACTCGGCGCCAGTTTTGATCTGCCGATGTTGCCGGATGTGATACTTCCAGGCGCGATACTTGCCACACTGCTGCTGGTGTCAAAGCCGCTGCTGTTTTCCCGGCTGCTTGGCAGGGCCGGGGAATCCAGGGGCCTGTCAAACGAAGTCGGTGTACGCCTCGGGCAGACCAGTGAATTCTCACTGATGATTGCTGTGCTGGCACTGAATGCAGGCGCCATTGGACTGCAGGCATCCTACCTGATCCAGACGACGACGCTGATCACATTTATTGTCTCAGCCTACCTGATTATGTTGCGCTACCCGACGCCGATTGCCGTGAGTGATCGCTTGCGGAAGGACTAGCAGGCCAGATTATCGGGAAACAGCCGCTTTCAGTGTTTCAGGAAGGTTTTCCGGGTCAGCGGGTGCACATGAACGACCTCGAGCGGGACCCATTCAACGGCAATGCTGTTCAGCCGGCGATCCGGGTGATTACGTCGATTCCGTGTCAACGCACGCTTTTCAGTGCCGATTCTCCGGTCTTTTGTTTTTCTACGCTCTTCCATACACGAATACATGCAGCTTGCTGCTATTGACTGTATTTTCATCCCGGCCCGGCCATGGTGTCTATTGCACAAAAGTCGTACAGGCAGACACCACAAAGCCCGCGCGCGGCGAGCTTTGTGGTTTATGACGTCCCCAAGGGGATTCGACCTTATCCCCCAATTACATGCAACCTCAGAATTATTCCTGCACAACACACTCCCCAATATAATCGATCGCCTTCTGAACGGTGACGAGTTGCACGGCATCTTCCTCCAGCGCCAGCATCAGTTTCACCATAGCGAGGGAATCCGCTCCCAGATCATCGGCAAAGGCGCTATCAACGAATACGTCTTCCCTTCTGCCCTCGGATATGCCTCAATCTCAATATTACACTTTTGCACAATCTGCAGGCTACGTCTAACCTCTAAAACCCTGTTGAGCCTTGCGGCATCCCGATCACGCGCACATTGTAACCATGACAGCCATTATTAACACATCAGAGATCGATATCCCCCGGGCGCTGGGCCTGGTGCCGATCGTGGTCGAGATGTCAGCCTGGGGCGAACGCACCTATGACATCTATTCCCGGTTGCTCAAGGAGCGTGTTGTCTTCCTGGTCGGGCCGGTTGATGACGAAGTCGCCAACCTGATTGTCGCTCAACTGCTCTATCTGGAGTCGGAGAACCCGGATAAAGACATCCACCTGTATATCAACTCGCCGGGCGGTTCGGTGAGCGCTATGCTTGCGATTTATGACACCATGCAGTTCATTAAACCCGATATGAGTACGATCTGCCTCGGACAGGCGGTGAGTGTCGGCGCACTGCTCCTCACGGGCGGTGCCAGCGGGAAGCGCTACTGCCTGCCCCATGCCCGAATCATGCTGCACCAGCCACTGGGCGGTTTCGAGGGACAAGCCACCGACATCAACATACATGCCAGGGAGATCCTGAGAATACGTGCGCAGCTCGAAGAAATCCTGGCCGTGCACACGGGACAACCGCTGGAGCGAATCCGAACGGACACTGAGCGCGACTATTTCATCGGCGCCCAAAATGCGGTGGAATACGGACTGATCGACAAGGTTCTCGAACAACGAAAAATCAGTTCAAAAAATTAGCCACGAGGTCTTGCATGTGCCCCCAATCACCATGTCATCAAACAATCCCAGCGGGGCCGGTTTTATGTGGACTGTGGCGAGCGACTTATTCAATAGGCATTACAGGGCGCGCAGCGCAGGGGAAAGTAGAAGATGGACCAACATTTGCAGGGCAGCTGGGAGATGATTGCCAATCACATAATAGAGCAGATGAAATGCCATGAAGGGTGCTTCCCCGCCCGGGATACCTTCATCGCAAAAGCCGGCAAATAACCAATAACATGTTCAGGCTACCGGCTTTGTGCGGGATTATGTCTGCCGGGTAATAGTCGCCCCACAGCGCCGGCACTCGACCTTCTCGATACTGCCGCCAGTACTGAATTGGAACATGATTTCGAGCACGCGATAGTCATGAAAGCCCAACCGGCACAAGAAACGGCCGAGTAATAATGGCAGCTTTGGCATATCATGAGCCCCCCTTGCAGACCTGACGCATTATATCAGTGCACCTCAAACGCACGGTTTGTTTGCCCGCTCCTTGAGCCATTGCGCCCCTCCAACAACAAATGAATACAAGTAGGTGGCAATGAAAGCTGCTGCGATGAAGGGTGTAACCGTCGGTATGAGCCATGCGGCCACCAGTGTCGCATTCACCAAAGTAACCATCGTGGCAGTCTTTGCCAGTCCCCGGATAAGGATAGGCAATTTGAATGGTACGACCATCGTTACCGAATGCAAGATGAAGATGACAGCCAGAAAGGACTCGGGGTTAACAGTGAACATTTGCGTCAACAGGAGGACAAACAGCATGTGGCGCATGAGCTCATTGGTTGGCGAACCACCGCCTGCTACTACATCCGAATCGAGCCGGGATGTGGCACGAAGAATAATCGAAGCGGCAGCAATCATGCCCGCCACTAACGTCAGTCCGCCATAATGCGCGCTTACTGCCATGACCAGGGCGACATGCGCGACGGCATCGCAAACATTATCGATATTGGCACCAAAGCGGCTACGGATATTCAACCTGGCTGCCAGAATACCGTCAAGGTCATCCATCACATTATTGAATATGATTAACGGGATCAGATAACGATAACCCTCCTCCAGGAACAGCAACACCAGCGGCAGCACGCCGAGAATCGATGTGATATTCGCCAGGTTCCGATAGATAAATTTTCCTTGCAGATTCTCCATGGCATCATCTGAATCCTTTACTCATGAATGAATTCCCGCCCCGGTCCCAAGCACGAAAAAGTGGTTTTCAAGGTGCGGGAATGCAATTCCGAGAATACCGGGAAGGCGCCTGATCCAGGGATCCCCTAAACGCATACCCCAATAGGTCAGGCGACCCGCCACTTGCAACATCTGCAGCGGTGGGGGAACGACCCGTTTCCATTTTTTGATCAGTTCGCACCCCATCTGCATCAGAACATAGGGCTCGTTTCTTTCAACCTGTTTGAGGGTTAATCCGCATTGTTTGAAGATGCGTTTGTAGTCC
>QIFB01000082.1 GCA_003230545.1 Gammaproteobacteria bacterium
CGTCGACAGGGGAATTGCAACAACTGTGACGGTCGATTGCCTGGTTCACCAATCAGACAATTGCAGGGTAACCGCTCGTCCTTTTTGTGTCCCTCACAGGTTATTCACGCTGCAGATCGACTCGTCATTAAGAATTCGCCATGCACAGGCTGGCCGAGGGAGAATCATTTAGTGCTGGCAATGATGAACCTCGACAATTGTGTGAACAATGCCAAGATCCTTGGGGATGAGGCTTTTGTAGTATTCCGGTGGCTTGGGCATGCCAGTCACTACCGCTATTGTGGCTGAATAGATGCCTGGTCCAATGGACCAGATATGCAGATCAGCAATTCGGTTATCATCAACACTCTCGATGGCGGCCCGGGTTTGTTCCAGCATGACACCGGGAGCCTGATGATCCAGCAGTATGCCACTTGTATCGCGAATCAACCCCAGGGACCACCGTGCCACCAAAATGGCACCGACGATGCCCATTGCCGGGTCCATCCAGTTCAGCCCTATGAACTTTCCTGCAAGCAGGGCGAAAATTGCCAGGAACGATGTAAGTGCATCTGCCAGGACATGGAGATAGGCAGCCCGGAGGTTGTGATCCGCATGCCCATGGCCGTGATGGTGTGGATCTGTATGGTCGTGGTCATGATGATGACCGCCTAACATAACCATGCTGGCGCCATTAACAATCAGGCCCAGGACTGCAACTATAATGGCTTGATTGAAAGCAATCTCGACTGGATTAAATAAACGAGTGACACTTTCCCACGCATCAGGAGCGCGAAAAGCGCGAGTAATACAGCGCTCGTATAGCCAGCGAAAGCATTGACTTTGCCAGTTCCAAAACAGAAACGCGAATCTGCAGCACAACGACGAGTGTAAACATAGGCGATGGTTGTGATGCCGAGGGCAGCCGTATGTGATCCCATATGCAAACCATCTGCAAGCAGAGCCATGGAACCATAGGCGAGACCCGCTGTGATCTCGACTACCATCATCGTCGCGGTGATGAATATCACCCAAAGGGTGCGGCGCTCACCAGGTCTGACCTTGTCCTGTCCGAAAATATGTTCATGCTGCCATTGATGCGTAGTTTTAGTGTGCATTCCATTTCATATTTAGCTTGCAAGCCAAATAAACCTGATTAAGAACCAAAGCAATTCTAACCATTTTAAGGTGATTTTGTGCAAAACACTGAATGGCTAATAGGAGATGATTCGCCCCGGGCATGCCGGGCTGCCATACAGGCACCGACGAGAAGGGCGAGCCGAGCGGCCGCATGTTTGGCGAGGCCTGCTTGCCGGACGGGATGCTGGTGGAGTCCAATCCGGACGCCGTTGAGCCGCGTTCCTGTGTCCGGTTGAGGAAAGGGTGTCAGAGCACATTTTCCTTCATATTAGGAAAAAATGTGCTCTGACACCCTTTTATATCAGGCTACGCAGCCTGCCCAGAAACTCATGTCCTTGTCGAGAAATTCCTTCCATGACATGTAGTGGGAACCGTCACAGGAGAAGGTCAGGCTGATCAGGCCGTTGAAAATATTGATCGACGCTGAACGCAGGTACAGGGTTTCATCGGCCAAACGTAACAGTCGCATACCATTCAGAACGTCCGATATTCTGTCCTGCGGTATTGCTGCGTCATCCGGATAGGGACGTCGTGGATATAACAGGCAAACATCCGGGTCACTCAACGCTTCATGGTCAAAAATGCGGTAGCGATACGGGTCATCCATGAACCACAAGGTCGCGCGGCTGCTGGAAAAGTGAATTACGGCCTGGAACAGTCCGCGTTCGGTGATCAGGTCTTCAAGTATGGCGCACGCCGGGTCCATGTTCCGGTCCATCAGGCTCTCAACACGGTTCTGCTGAAATACCGTTCCACGGATCGAGGGATCACCCTTTAGCTGGCGCCAGTCAATCGATTCTTCATAGTGCCCGGTGGTGGCGGGTAGATCGCGCAAGTCAAAGTCCGCCCCGATAAAACCCAGCATTTCATTGTTCCGGCGCACGACCTGCAGGGCAGTCAGCGATGGACGGTTGAGTCGCAGGCTCAGGTAGGCATCGGAGAGCAGGAAACCCCATGGTGGAACGACCTCATGCATATAGGGGCGATTCGAGCGATCACGGCCATAGTGCTCGGGGAGTAATCCACCGATACTGACATTGTCGGTGATTTGTAGACCATTGGCGTCGAGTGCATACAGGAACAGGCAATAGGGTACAGAGCGAAAACCATCACTCAGGATACTGTCCATGTCTTCACGCGAGCCCCATACATCCACGCACTGGTTTGCCAGTTTTGCCAGCGGAGCGGACAGCATTTCTGCCAATGAAACACGTTGTTCATGGATGGCGATCTTCAAGGTCTCGTTCATGCGCAACAGTGTATACGTTGTCGTATGATGGAGCCATGATCAATCTGTCGAGCCAGGCGTCCCGCCGGAAACTCCGCTCGGTCTTCGACGATTTATCCAGGCATCATGGCCCGCAATACTGGTGGCCCGGTGAGACCCCGTTTGAAATCATGGTTGGTGCGGTACTGACCCAGAACACGGCCTGGTCCAATGTCGAGAAGGCCATCGGCAACCTTGTTGCCAGGAACAAGCTGGATGCGGCCGCCATCGTTGCCGCCCGCAAGGACCACCTGGCCGGCTGGTTACGGCCATCCGGTTATTTCAATGTCAAGGCAGCACGGCTGAAAAACTTTTGCCGCTGGTACCTGGAGGCCGGCGGTTACGAAGTCCTGCAGCAGGTGGAGACCGGCGCATTACGGCAGGCCCTGCTGGGCGTGAACGGGGTGGGGAAGGAGACGGCCGACGATATCCTGTTATACGCCTTCGACCGCCCGGTCTTTGTGATCGATGCCTATACGCGGCGGCTGTTTGCGCGCCTCGGGCTGTTCTCCGGGGATGAGGACTACGATGCCATGCGTCTGGCGATCGAACAGGTGCTTGGGCCCGATGTGCCGCTGTTCAACGAATATCATGCCCTGATCGTCCGGCATGCCAGGGAGATCTGCCGGGTCCGGCCCCGCTGTTCAGCGTGTGTCCTGCAGCCGCGTTGTCCGGCATCACAATAAGGCGGTCTTTCCGCAAACTACGGCCTCGAGATCATACGCACCCTCGGGCAGCATTGTTTTTTCCCTGTCGGACAGCAGCCCGTGCCGTTCCAGGTAGGCCGCCTGACTCTCGTACAGTGGCGGATCACTGGTATCCAGTGCTTTTCCCTTGCAGCCGGGCCGGGTCAGGATGCCAATGTCCTGTGAAGTGATCCAGTACCTGGGGATGCCGAACACACAGGCGGGTTCGTATTTCAGTATTTCGTGCTTGGGTGTGCCGGTTCCACCGACACGCTGCCGGGTTTCGGGTGCATCGAAGCACCACCAGGCATAGGGTCGTGTTCCCGGGTGCCTGCTTATCCATAACCCGAGAATCTTCTTGCGGGAGAGGGTCCACTCGGTTTTTACCGGGTCGGGATCCAGCGCAGTGTGGTAGATCCAGTCGGTACCGATATAGTAGGCGTCGAATTCCGGCACCTTCACCAGAATCCCGACTTCAAAAAATCGCAATTTCCAGGCGGGCAGCATTCCATTCCGCCGTTGTATCTTTCCAGGTTTTGCTGCCATGGTCCGAACCTCCCGCTGACAGGTCACCAATGGTCGGGATCGACCTGTTATCAATGGTAGTGCAGGACCGGCAGTTCAGTCCGTGACCACGTACTGTCTGGCATGTGAACCGGGTTGCAGGAATGCAACCCGGGTAGATTGTGAACAGCTACCGTCTGTAGGGTGCGCCATGCGCACAGGAAGGGGACAGGGGCTGTTGACACACGGTGTGCACGGCGCACCCTACGTCCGGTCACCGTTTGTTTCGAAGCTGAATTGCTGACCGGTGATACCCTTGCAGTCCGGTCCCAGCAGGTACAGGCAGGGTTGAATAACTGCTTCCGGTGTGGCCAGTGCCTCGCGGTTCTCTGCCGGATAGGCGATCAGTCGCAGTGCGGTGCGCACCGGGCCGGGGTCGTAGGTGTTAACGCGAATTTGCGTATTGCTTTCCAGTTCGTCGGCAAGCGTCTGTGACATGTTCTCGATGCCGGCCTTGGCGATGCCGTAGGCGCCCCAGTACGCCTTGCCGTGTCGGCCAACGCTGTCAGAGAGAAACAGGACCGCGGCGGCGGCGGAGTTCTCCAGCAGGCCAAGGCAACTGCGGGTCAACAGGAACGGGGCATTCAGATTGGTCTGCATGACATCCAGCCAGAGCTCGTCATCACAATGCGCCAGCGGTATCAGGGTGCCGAGCCAGGCGGCATTGTGCACCAGGCCATCCAGCCGGCCGAATTCCTTTTCAAGCACCTCTGCCAGTGACCGGTAATCAGCCGGTGTTGCACCCTTGAGATCCATGGGGTAGATGGCCGGTTCCGGATAACCGGCCGCGGTGATTTCATCGTAGAGCGTTTCCAGCCCCTTTACATTCCGGTCCAGCAGTATCACGGTGGCGCCACAGGATGCGCAGGCGGTAGCGAGCGCACGCCCGATGCCGTCCGCGGCACCGGTAATGAACTGCACCTTGTCCTGCAGCAGTCCCGGGGCGGGCTGCCAGGACGGATCGATGGTTCTGATATTCGACATTAACGGTTGAGCACTAGTCAGAGTGAACGATTTCTTCCGGGGCTTCAATACTGCGCGCGGTGTGCTCAACCTGTTCCGGCTCGGGGATCGTTTTCCTGGTTTTGATGCCCATCTCGGTGAACTTGCGCGCGCTGGGGAGAATGCGGGAGTCGAATGAGCCGACGGCCTTGTTAAAGGTTTCCACGCTGCTGTTCAGACTGCGTCCGAGTTTTGAAAGATGCTCACCGAAGGTGGCAAGCCGCGAGTACATCTGCTGGCCGACCTCGCGGATGGCCTCGGCATTCTCGGCCAGTGTCTCCTGGCGCCAGCCATAGGCCACCGCACGCAGCAGCGCGACAAAGCTGGTTGGCGTTGCCAGGATAACGTGCTGTGTCAATGCGTCTTCCAGCAGGTTGTGGTCCATATCCAGTGCAGCCCCGAGGAACTGGTCACCGGGGATGAACAGCACCACAAAATCCGGGCTGTCCGGAAACTGTTCCCAGTAGCATTTGCTGGCCAGCTCGCGGACACGTTCGCGCACATTGCGGGTGTGATGTTCCAGATGTGATTTGCGGCTGGCGTCATCGGTAGCCTCGATGGCAGCAAGATAGGCGTCCAGCGGGGTTTTCGAATCCACCACAATTTCGCGCCGGTCCGGCATGCGAATGACCATGTCCGGTCGCAGCTTGCTGCCTTCGCTCTCAACCGACTCCTGTTCAAAGAAGTCACAGTATTCCACCATGCCGGCCAGTTCGGCGAGGCGCTTCAGGGTCAGCTCACCCCATTGCCCGCGGACTTCGGGACGCCGCAGGGCGGTTACCAGGTTGCGGGTTTCGCTCTGCAGCAGCCGGTGCGACTCGGCCATGGTTTCCAGGTGTTTGGTCAGGGCGCCGTGGGCTTCCTGGCGTGCATTCTCCATCTTGCGGATCTGGGACTCGGTCTTGTCGAGTGCCTCGCGGATTGGCTTGACCAGGTTCTCGACCGCCTGCTCGCGTTTCGCCAGGTCCTGTTCCGCCTTCACCTGGAATTTACCGAGATTTTCACGGGCAAGCCGCAGGAACTGCTCGTTGTTGTCCTTGAGCGCACTGGCAGCCATGGCATTAAAGATGTCCTTGAATTGCTGTGACATCGCGTCATAGGCATCCGTGCGTTGCTTCGCTGACTTGCGCTCGAATTCCAGCTCTGTCTCCAGCCGGGTGTTCTCGCGCTGCAGGCGGCTGATCCTGGCGCGCTGCACCAGGTAGCCTGCCAGTGCGCCAGTCAACAGGGCAATAATGGCAACCGTGATCAGTAAGGTAACGTGTTCAGTCAGCATGATGGTTCATCATATCACTGCAATGTCTGCAGGGTCTGACCGTTGTTCTCCAGCCAGTGCAGCAAGTCCCCGGGCGAATCAAGCAGCCCGTCTGCCTGCCAGTCATGGGGGTTGTCCTCATCCAGAAAATACCCGAACAGGGCAACCAGGGTATGCATGTTGGCATTTTTGCCTGCCTCGATGTCGCGCCGGGCGTCACCGATATAGACACACTGTTCCGGCCGGCTGCCGGCCAGCTCACAGGCATGCAGCATGGGGGCCGGGTGGGGCTTGCGCTCATCCAGCGTGTCACCGCTGACCACGCAGGCGGCACGCTCCAGCAGGCCGAAGTCCGCGAGCAGCGGCTCGGTGAGCCAGGCCGGCTTGTTGGTCACCACGCCCCAGTTGAGCCCGGCGCGCTCCAGCTGCTCGAGCAGTTCGGTCATACCGGGAAAGGGACGGGTCCGATTGGACAGATTGTCGTGGTAGATCGTCAGCAGGCGCTGGCGGAGCGGTTCGAACCCGGGGCTGGATTCGTCCAGCCGGAAGCCCAGTTTGATGAGCGCAATGCCGCCGTGCGACACCACCGCGCGAATGGTCTCATAGGGCAGTGGTTCGCGCCGGTTTTCCTCGAGCACGCTATTCAGCGCAGCGGCCAGGTCCGGGGCGGTATCCAGCAGGGTGCCGTCAAGATCGAACAGGACGGTGGTAATCTGCATACCCGGTTCCGGAATGGTCAGGCCCTGGAAAAACTGGCCAGGTAATTGACCGACACGTCGGAGCCGAGGCGGTATTCACGGGTCAACGGGTTGTAACTCATCCCGGTCAGGTCGGTGAGTTGCAGGCCGCTGTGCCGGGCCCAGGCTTCCATCTCCGATGGCCGGATAAACTTGCTGTATTCATGGGTGCCCTTCGGGAGCATGTTGAGCAGGTATTCTGCGCCGATCACAGCAAACAGCCATGCCTTCGGGTTGCGGTTGATGGTCGACAGGAAAATCCGGCCGTCGTCCCTGATGAGGGTCGTGCAGGCCGCGATCACTGCTTCCGGATCCGGTACGTGCTCCAGCATTTCGAGGCAGGTGACGACATCAAAACTGCCCGGCTGCTCCTGTGCCAGTTGTTCGGCCGTGACCTGCCGGTAATCGATATCAAGCCCGGATTCCAGCTGGTGCAGCCGGGCGACGTCCAACGGCGCCTTGCCCATGTCGATGCCCGTAACAATGGCACCGCGTTCGGCCATGGCTTCTGAGAGCAGGCCACCGCCACAGCCGACATCCAGGACTTTTTTGCCTTTCAGGCCCCGCGTGCCGCTGCGGCGGTCGATATAGTCCATTCGTAGCGGATTGATGTCATGCAGCGGCTTGAACTCACTGTTCGGGTCCCACCAGCGTGCGGCCAGTTTCTCGAACTTGTTGATCTCGTTCGGATCGACGTTGTGTGTGGTTTCCGGCATTGTCCTGGTTGAGTTACCTTACGTATCTGGCCGAATTTATTCGGCCTGTATAACATTGAATCGCTAGCCGATTTTCTCTTCCCAGGTGTGTGCCCGTTCAAGAATTTCATGGCCATCCATGGTGGTCAGGCGCCGTTCCTTGAGCAGGTGCTGACCCGCCACCCAGACATCAGTGACCTGTTCGCGACTGCAAGCATATACCAGTTGCGAGACCGGGTCATAAAGCGGCCGGGTCTCCAGGGTATTCATGTCGATTGCAGCCAGATCGGCCCACTTGCCGGGGGTGAGCGAACCGGTGTGCTCGCCAAGGCCGAGTGCCTGTGCCCCGTTCAGGGTTGCCATCCGCAGCACGGCAGCTGCCGGCAGGGCACTGGCATCACCGCTGACTGCCTTGCCGAGCAAGGCGGCGCTGCGCATTTCACCGAGCATGTCGAGGTCGTTGTTGCTGGCCGCGCCATCGGTGCCGAGCGCAACATTGACACCGGCGCGGGATAGTTCCGCGACCGGTGCCAGTCCGCTGGCCAGTTTCATGTTGGATTCAGGACAGTGCACGATATGACCGCCGCTTGCGGCATATTGTCTGATCTCTTCGGTAGTGAGCCGGGTCATGTGCACGGCCAGCAGGGAGGGGGAGATGAGCCCGAGGTCCTGCAGTCGTGACAGCGGGCGCTTGCCGGTCAGCTCGACCGCCGTGTCGATCTCGTCGGCGGTTTCGTGCACATGCATATGGATGCCGATGTCGAGTTCGTCAGCGAGTACCCGGATATGCTCCAGCGGTTTGTCGGAAACGGTGTACGGGGCATGCGGTGCGAACAGTGTGCTGACCAGCGGATCACCGCGATAGCGGTCATGGACTGCGAGCCCCTTCGAAATGTATTCGTCGGCATCCTGGGCCCACACGGACGGGGAGTCGAGGACGATCAGTCCGACGCAGGCGCGGATCCCGCTGTGTGTCGCAACCCGGGCAGTGACATCCGGGAAGAAGTACATGTCGTTGAAGCAGGTGGTGCCGCTGCGCAACATCTCCGCGATCGCCAGCCGGGTGCCGTCGTGCACGAACTCTTCGTTGACCCAGCGTGATTCCGCGGGCCAGATGTGCCGGTTCAGCCACTCATCCAGTGGCAGGTCATCCGCGATACCGCGCAACAGGGTCATGGCGGCATGGGTATGCGCATTGACCAGTCCCGGAATCAGCAGGTGCCGGTCGAGCTCATGTTCAACGGTGGCCTCGTAGGTGGCGCGTGCCTGCTGTACCGGCAGTATCTCGAGAATACGTCCTTCATTTACAGCCAGGCTGTGATGTTCGTAGACAGTAGCATCCGGCTCAACCGGTGCAATCCAGCGGGCATGAATGAGGCTGTCTATGGGTCGCATGATTGTTTTTCTTTCACGCATAAAAAAACCCACCGCCCGGCAAGGGCGGTGGGTTTCCGGTTACTTGTTACGGCTATTTCGGTGCATTCGCGCCGATGTGAATTTCTACACGGCGGTTCTGCGCACGGCCTTCGGCAGTATCGTTGCTGGCAACCGGGTTTGATTCACCCCGGCCACTGACATCGATGATGCCGGCGTCGATACCATCGCTGACCATGAAGTCCTTCACGGAAGTAGCGCGACGGATGGAGAGTCCCATGTTGTACTCTTCCGGACCGACACTGTCGGTATGACCGATCACGTCGATGTCGATAACCTGGGCGCCCTTGCTCTTGATCCGTTCGTCCAGGTCATGGAGGGCGGCCTTGCCTTCAGGCTTGAGAGTCGACTTGTTGAAATCAAACAGGGCGGTGGCTGAAATGGTGACCTTTTCGTAAACCGGTTGCGGGGGGGGTGGTGGAGCAGCCGGTGCTGCAGCCACTGGCTCCGGGAACAGTTCCGGGTGACATTCCTTGGTAGCAGTTCCCTTGCTCCAGGAGCCGGACTTGACGCACTTGCCTGAACTGTCTTTGACATAGTGTTTGGTTCCGTCACCGACATAGGCCTCATTTGCCTTGCCGCCCTCGTCAGCGACAGCAATATTGGCCGCCAGGGCAGAGGCTGCGATCAAAGCCATCAAGGGTCCAAGGGTAAGTTTCTTCATTATGACCACTCCTGTGTTTTGCAAAAAGATGAGGAATACACCACGCTGGGCCGTATTCTAGACGTATATTTCTGTCAAGGCTAGTATTTTTCAAGGGTTTTTTGGCAGCAAAATCAGGGTGATCGGCATGCCGTCGCCGGCTGACGGATGCTGCCAGGGGAACAGAATATGACTAAGGATACTGATACGATCCACACGATCCGGTGGACGGACGCCGGCCTGGAACTGCTGGACCAGCGTGATCTGCCACGGGAAGAAAATTATCTGCTGTTCGCCGATGTGACGGGTGTTGCCGGTGCCATCCGCGATATGGTGGTGCGCGGTGCGCCGGCGATCGGGATTACCGCCGCCTACGGGCTGGTGCTGGCGGCGCGGCAGCACTATGCCGAGTCACCGCAGGACTGGCGCCGGCGGCTGGACGAGGACATCGGGTTGCTGGCTGCTGCCCGGCCCACGGCGGTGAATCTCGTCTGGGCGCTGCAACGACTGCAACATCGGCTTGCCGGGATTACCGGCGACCCTGCGCCGGTGCTGCTCGAGGAAGCCCGGGCGATTCATGCAGAAGACATCGAGGCCAACCGGCGCATGGGCGCGCACGGTGCGGCCGTCATCGACGCCGGTTCCTCGGTGTTGACCTACTGCAATACCGGGTCGCTGGCGACCGGTGGCTACGGTACCGCGCTCGGCGTGATCCGCAGTGCGTGGGCTGCCGGCAAGCTGCAGCAGGTGTACGCGAGTGAAACCCGTCCCTGGCTGCAGGGTGCACGGCTGACCGCCTGGGAACTGGTCCGGGACCGGATTCCGGTTACCCTGATAACGGATAACGCGGCCGGTTACCTGATGCAGGGCCGGCGGGTGCAATGGGTCATTACCGGTGCGGACCGGGTCACTGCCAATGGTGATGTGATCAACAAGATCGGCACCTCGAGCCTGGCCGTCAACTGTCGTCACTACGGCGTCGGCTTCATGGTCGTGGCCCCCTGCTCCACGCTGGATTTCAGTCTTGATAGCGGCGCGCTGGTCGATATCGAGCAGCGCGCCGACGCTGAGGTGCTGGTGCTGGCAGACCGGCGGATTGCGGCGGCGGGTGCGACGGCATGGAACCCGGCCTTTGATGTTACCCCTGCCGAACTGGTTGACTGCCTGGTGACCGAACAGGGGGTAATCCGGGCGCCGGACCGGGCAAAACTGGCGGTCCTGGAGCCCGGTTTCGGTAATTCAGGGTAGTGGCTCAGTTGGTACCAGGCCGAATGAATTCGGCCCTGCAACACCTTGCTTTGTAGGGCGGAATTTATTCCGCCTGGCAAACTGATGCCATTACTCGAATATGCCTCGTGACTGGGAGATTATCGATACAGGCCCTGAGCGCCCCCAGAATAGCCTGTTTTTCTGATGTAGTGGGGGAGGCGAGTATGCTAAGATTGCGCGTCTTGTTTGCTGTCGAGGCCTCCAGACGGTTTTCTGCCTGCTGCTGCACTGTGACAGGGATGCTTGAACCCATACCCGTATGAACGATTTCGCGAAAGAAGTGCTGCCCGTCAATCTCGAAGACGAGATGAAGCAGTCGTACCTCGATTACGCCATGAGTGTGATCGTCGGGCGTGCCCTGCCGGATGTTCGTGACGGCCTGAAGCCGGTGCACCGGCGTGCCCTGTTCGCCATGAGCGTGCTGGGCAACGACTACAACAAGCCCTACAAGAAATCCGCACGTATTGTCGGTGACGTCATCGGTAAGTATCACCCGCATGGCGACACGGCGGTCTACGACACCATCGTGCGCATGGCACAACCGTTTTCATTGCGCTACATGCTGGTGGACGGCCAGGGCAATTTCGGTTCCGTGGACGGCGATTCACCGGCGGCCATGCGCTACACCGAAGTGCGCATGTCACGTATCGCGCACGAACTGATCGCCGATCTCGACAAGGAGACGGTCGACTTCGTTGCCAACTACGATGAGACCGAGCATGAGCCGTCGGTGTTTCCGACGCGGGTTCCGAACCTGCTGGTCAACGGGTCGGCCGGTATTGCCGTTGGCATGGCGACCAACATCCCGCCGCACAACCTGATAGAAATCATCAATGCCTGCCTTGCCCTGATTGAAAATCCGGAGATTGATATCGCCGGCCTGATGGAGCATGTGCCGGGCCCGGATTTTCCAACAGCCGGCATCATCAACGGGGTGCGCGGCATCCACGAGGCCTACCGGACCGGCCGCGGCCGCATCTACATTCGCGCCCGCAGCCATATCGAAGGCGATGACGGCAAGGGGCGCCAGTCCATTGTGGTTACCGAGTTGCCTTACCAGGTAAACAAGGCGCGCCTGCTGGAGAAGATCGCGGAACTGGTCAAGGACAAGAAGGTTGATGGCATTTCCGGCCTGCGCGACGAGTCGGACAAGGACGGCATGCGCATGGTCGTCGATCTGAAGCGCGGTGAAGTGGCCGAGGTCGTGCTCAACAACCTCTACCAGCACACCCAGTTGCAAAGCGTGTTCGGGATCAACATGGTGGCACTGGTCGACGGGCGGCCGCAACTGCTGAACCTGAAGCAATGCATGGAGGCCTTTGTCCGTCACCGCCGTGACGTGGTGACGCGGCGCACGGTGTTTGAGCTGCGCAAGGCGCGCCAGCGTACCCATATCCTCGAAGGGCTGGCCGTGGCGCTGGCGAACATCGATGAAGTCATCACCCTTATTAAAGGTTCCAGCAACCGCGCGGCCGCGAAGCAGGCGCTGATGGAGCGCGACTGGGAGCCGGGGCTGGTGACGGCCATGCTGGAACGGGCCGGTGCGGACGCCTCGCGTCCGGAAGGCCTGGCATCCCATTACGGGCTGACCGCCAGCGGTTACCGCCTGTCCGATATCCAGACCCAGGCCATACTCGACCTGCGCCTGCACCAGCTGACCGGTCTTGAGCAGGACAAGATCACATTGGAATACAAGGAGTTGCTGGATGTAATTGACCAGCTGCTTGGGATTCTGGGCACCCCGGACCAGCTCATGAAGGTGATCTGTGAGGAGCTGACCGGGTTGCGCGATACCTTTGGCGACACGCGCCGCACCGAGATCATGACGGACCATCTCGATCTCAAGCTGGAAGACCTGATTACCGAGGAGGATGTCGTCGTCACCCTGTCGCATGCCGGTTACGCCAAGTCGCAGCCGCTGAGCGACTACCGCGCACAGCGGCGTGGCGGGCGCGGCAAGACTGCGGCCAGCGTCAGGGAAGAGGATTTCATCGACAAGCTGTTTATCGCCAGTACTCACGACACCATCCTGTGCTTCTCCAGCCACGGCAAGGTCTACTGGCTCAAGGTATACGAGTTGCCGCAGGCCGGGCGCACCGCGCGCGGCAAACCGATTGTCAACCTGCTGCCGCTGGATGCCGGTGAACGCATCAATGCGATCCTGCCGATCCGGGATTTCGACAAGGACCATTTCGTGTTCATGGCAACGGCCAGCGGCACGGTCAAGAAAACCGCGTTGTCAAACTTTGCCCGCCCGCGCACCAGCGGCCTGATCGCGGTCGACCTCCGTGAAGATGACTACCTGGTCAACGTGGCCATTACCGATGGTTCCCGCGATGTCCTGTTGTTCAGTGATGCCGGCAAGGTTATCCGCTTCAAGGAGGTTGATGTGCGGCCCATGGGTCGCACTGCGTGCGGTGTGCGCGGTATCAAGCTGAAAAATAATCAACGCGTGATCTCGATGATTATCGCGAGTGACAGCCCGGTATTGACTGCTACCGAAAACGGTTTCGGCAAGCGTACCACCGCAGATGATTACCCGGTCTATGGACGTGGTGGACAGGGCGTAATTGCCATCCAGATCACCGAACGCAATGGCGCAGTTGTCGGTGCCGTGCACGCGGATGACAGCGACGAGGTCATGCTGATCAGTGGCGGCGGAATACTGGTACGCACGCGCGTCAACGAGATCTCCGTAATGGGCAGGAATACCCAGGGCGTGCGGTTGATTGCGTTGGCCAATGGCGAGAAGCTGGTCGGCATCGAACGCATTGTCGAGGTCAGGGATGAGGATGCCGACAGCGCAGGTGGTGAATGACCGGTACGGTGGCGGAACTCTATAATTTCAGTGCCGGGCCGGCGGTACTCCCGGCGGAAGTCCTGCGCCGGGCACAGGATGAATTGCTCGACTGGCATGGCTCCGGCATGTCGGTCATGGAGATGAGCCACCGCAGCAAGGAATTTGTCTCGATCGCGGAACAGGCCGAGACCGATCTCCGCGAATTGCTGGGGATTTCCTCCGATTACCACGTTTTGTTCCTGCAGGGTGGTGCGACCAGCCAGTTCGCGATGGTGCCGATGAACCTGTTGCGCGGCAGGCAGCAGGCTGACTACCTCAACACCGGCGCCTGGTCGAAGAAGGCCATTGCCGAGGCGCAGCGCTATTGCACGGTTAACGTGGCGGCCACCTCCGCAGATTCCGGTTTCACCACGGTTCCGGCAACGGACACCTGGCAGCTCGATGCCGACTCCGCTTACGTTCACTACACGCCGAATGAAACCATTGGCGGGGTTGAGTTCAACTCGATACCCGAGACCGGGGAGGTGCCGCTGGTCGCCGACATGTCGTCTACCATTCTGTCACGCCCTCTCGATGTCTCCCGCTTCGGTGTTATTTATGCCGGTGCGCAAAAGAACATCGGCCCGGCCGGTCTGACGGTGGTCATTGTCAGGAAGGACCTGGCCGGCAGCACGCTCGACGGGACACCGTCGATGTACGCTTACCAGGCACATGCCGACAGCGGTTCGATGCTGAATACGCCACCCACCTATGGCTGGTACCTGGCCGGACTGGTATTCCAGTGGTTGCGCGAGCAGGGCGGGCTGGCGGCAATGGCAGAGGTCAACCGGCGCAAGGCCGGAGTATTGTATGCTGCCATTGATGACAGCGATTTCTATGCCAGTCCCGTGGACCCCGCGTACCGCTCCTGGATGAACGTGCCGTTTGCCCTGGCGGATGCCGCACTCGACGGGGATTTCCTGGCGCAGGCCGCCAGCGCCGGACTGCTGAACCTGAAAGGCCATCGTTCCGTCGGCGGCATGCGCGCCAGCATCTACAATGCCATGCCCGAGGCCGGCGTTAGCGCGCTGGGCGCTGGTCGGGTTCATGCAGGGGTTCGAGCGTACCCGCGGGTGACGGTAGTGACGGTAGCCCGGATGGAGCGCAGCGCAATCCGGGGAATATCCATCAAACTAAAGCCCCGGATTACGGTCCTCCGGGCCTCCATCCGGGCTACTCACTGACAGGACAGACGACAGACAATGTACAAAATTCTCACCCTGAACAATATTTCCCCGGTCGGCCTGGAGCATTTTCCGCGCGAATCCTACGAAGTAGCGTCCGGGATCGGTCACCCGGATGCCATCCTGCTGCGGTCGTACAACATGCTTGACATGGACGTACCGCCATCGGTCAAGGCAATCGGCCGTGCCGGTGCCGGTGTCAACAATATCCCGGTTGACCGGATGAACACAGCCGGCATCCCGGTATTCAATGCACCGGGCGCGAATGCCAATGCCGTCAAGGAACTGGTGATTGCCGGCATGCTGATGGCGGCGCGTAACCTGACCCAGGGCTGGTCATTTGCCCGTTCGCTGGAGGGTGAAGACAGCCAGATAAACAAAGAGGTCGAGGCCGGCAAGAAACAGTTTGTCGGTTTCGAGTTGCCCGGCAAGACGCTGGGTGTCGTCGGACTCGGCGCCATCGGTGTGCAGGTGGCCAACGGTGCACTGGCGCTGGGAATGAATGTCGTCGGTTTCGATCCGGGTATCACCGTGCAGCGTGCCTGGGAGATGTCCTCGCAGGTGCGCCAGGCCGGCAGTATCGAGGAATTGATGGCCAGCGCGGACTTTATTTCTTTCCATGTGCCGCTGGTGGATGCGACTCGAAACATGATTAACGCGGAACGCCTGAAACTGGCGCGCGATCATGTGATCATTCTGAACTTCTCGCGCAACGGCGTCATCGACGATGCCGCGGTGGTGGATGCCATTGATTCCGGAAAGATCTACGCCTATGTCTGTGACTTTCCCAGCAACCTGTTAAAGAATCATCCCCGGGTCATCACGCTGCCGCACCTGGGTGCCTCGACGCAACAGGCGGAAGAGAACTGCGCCGTGATGGTGGTTGAACAGGTCCGGGAGTTCCTCGAAAACGGCAATATCCGCAATTCGGTCAATTTCCCCGAATTGCTGATGCCGCGCAACGGCGGATTTCGGCTGGCCATTGCCAATGCCAATGTACCGAACATGCTCGGACAGATCTCTACCTGTCTCGCTGACGCTGACCTGAATATTCTTGACATGCTCAACAAGTCGCGCGGCGATCTTGCCTATACGCTGGTCGATGTCGACCAGCAGCTGCCCCCGGAATGTATCGCGCATCTTACCGGGATCGACGGTGTCCTGAACGTCAGGGCATTGTGATTTTCGGTGTTTGGCTACAGTATGTATGTCCCGGGCGGAACTGACCTATGAGTACTGACGAAAAACTCGACATCCTGCGTGACGGCATCGATGTGCTGGATGAACAGATCCAGGAGCTGATCAACCGGCGTGCGGCGCTGGCGCGGGAAATCGCCGGGGTGAAATCTGCTGACGGGCAGGCCACGGATTTCTATCGCCCGGACCGGGAAGCCCGGGTATTGCGTGCTATCAGCGAAAGAAACGGCGGGCCACTGCCGGCCGAGGAGATGGTACGCCTGTTTCGCGAAATCATGTCAGCCTGTCTGGCCCTTGAAAAACCTCTGTCGATCGCCTTCCTTGGCCCGGAAGGAACGTTTACCCAGGCGGCCACACTGAAGCACTTCGGTCACTCGGTCACCACGCAGGCCATGGACGGAATCGATGACGTATTCCGGGAGGTCGAGGCCGGCTCCGCAGACTACGGCGTGGTGCCGGTCGAGAATTCCACCGAGGGGGTGATCAGTCATACCCTGGACCTGTTTCAGCAGTCGCCGCTGAGCATTTGCGGCGAGGTCGAGCAGCGCATCCATCATCACCTGCTGACTGCGGATGGCAGCCTCGACAGCGTGACCCGCGTGCTTGCCCATCAACAGGCGCTGGCGCAATGCCGCGGCTGGCTGGATACCCACCTGCCGCGCGCCGAGCACATCGCGGTCAGCAGCAATGCCGAAGCGGTGCGCATGGCCGCTGATGCCCCGGGCAGTGCGGCTATCGCCAGTGAAATGGCTGCCGAGCTGTACGCTGTGGCCATCGCCGTACGCAATATCGAGGACCGGCCGGACAACACCACCCGCTTCCTGGTTATCGGAACCCGCAATGCCGAGCCCAGCGGTGACGACAAGACCTCGGTGCTGGTGTCGGTGCACAACCAGCCCGGCGCCCTGTCTGCACTGCTGCAGCCGATCGCCGGCAACGGTATCAGTATGACGCGTATCGAGTCGCGGCCCTCGCGCCAGGGCATGTGGGAGTACGTATTCTATATAGACCTGGAAGGACACCGGGATGATGCACCGGTCGCGGCCGCACTCGCCGAGCTGGCGGCAGAAGCCTTTGCCGTCAAGGTGCTCGGTTCTTACCCGAAGGCCGTTTTATAGCAGGACCCGCGCCTCGCGGGGAAAGGCGTTCCCGGCCGGGGGCCGGTCTTACGCAGGACCCGCGCTTCACGGGGAAAGGCGTTCCCGGCCGGGGGCCGGTCTTACGCAGGACCCGCGCTTCACGGGGAAAGGCGTTCGCCGGAATGACAGAAAACGATACATCCGACCTTACTTGATTGCCAATGAAACAGCCTGACTCCCGCTATCAGGAACTTGCCGTGCCGGGTGTGCGTGCCCTGCATCCGTATCTGCCCGGCAAGCCGATTGAAGCACTGGAACGCGAGTATGGTGTCGAGCATGCCATTAAACTGGCATCGAACGAAAACCCGCTCGGTCCCGCGCCGGCTGCGATCGCCGCGGCACAACAGGAACTGGCCGGGCTGGCACGCTACCCGGAAGGCAGTGGCTACCGGCTGACTGCGGCGCTGGCGAGAAAACATGCCGTGGAACCGGCAGCGATTACGTTGGGGAACGGGTCCAACGATGTGCTCGACATGGTTGCGCGCGTATTTCTCGGACCGGGCCGCGAGGCAGTGTTCTCCGCGCACGCCTTCGCGGTTTACCCGATCGTGGTGCAGGCCGTTGGTGCGTCCGCCAGGATCGCCGCCGCACAGACGGACAACCATGGCCATGACCTCGCTGCCATGGCAGCTCTCATCGGTCCGGATACCCGGGTGGTATTCATCGCCAACCCGAACAACCCGACCGGTACCTGGCTTGCGGAACCGGCACTGCGCCGCTTCGTGGCCGGCCTGCCGGATCACGTCATCGTGGTGATCGACGAGGCCTATTTCGAATACGTGGAACAAGCGGACTACCCGGACACCTCCCGCTGGCTGGCGGAGTTCCCGAACCTGGTGGTGACGCGGACGTTCTCCAAGGCGTACGGGCTGGCCGGGTTGCGCGCCGGTTATGCGGTATCGGCGCCGGGTATCGCCGATCTGCTGAACCGCGTGCGCCATCCCTTCAATGTGAATTCCGTGGCGCAGGCGGCGGCGGTTGCGGCACTGGATGACAGCACACACCTGGAAGCGGCCATCCGCCTGAACCGGGAGGGCCTGCAGCAGCTGGAGGCCGGGTTTGAAAAAACGGGCTTGTCGTGGATCGCGTCAGTGGGTAATTTTATAGCCGTGGATACGGGCCAGGATGCAGCCGGGGTATATGAACGGTTGCTGCAGCAGGGGGTGATCGTGCGCCCGGTGGCCAACTACGGCCTGCCGCAACACCTGCGGGTGACGGTCGGACTGCCGGAAGAGAATGAACGGTTTTTATCAGCCATAGAGAGGGCGCTGGTGTGATTGACAGGTTATGCATTATTGGTGTCGGACTGATCGGCGGCTCGCTGGCGCGGGCGCTGCGTGCGGCCGGTTACTGCAGGGAAGTGGTCGGTGGCGGCCGTGACCCGGTGCACCTGCAACAGGCCGTCGACCTCGGCGTGATCGACCGCTTCGATACCGATCTGGCGGCGGCCGTTGCCGGGGCCGACATGGTACTGGTGGCGGTGCCACTGGGTGCCACGCAAACCGTGTTCAGCCAGATTCGTGATCACCTCGAAGACAACGCGGTGCTGACCGATGCGGGCAGTGCCAAGGGCAGCGTGATTGATGCGGCACAACGGGCCTTTGGCAGCGTGCCGGCATGGTTTGTGCCCGGCCACCCGATTGCCGGCACCGAAAACAGCGGGGTTGCCGCGTCGCTGCCGGACCTGTATCAAAACCGGCGTGTGATTCTCACGCCAGACGAGCACACCGCGCCGGATGCGGTCGAGCGGGTGCGCGCCATGTGGGAAGCGGCCGGCGCCGTGGTTACCGAGATGGATGTCATTCACCACGATGCCGTGCTGGCGGCCACCAGCCACCTGCCGCATGTGCTGGCGTTCACGCTGGTCGACAGCCTGGCGCGGCTGGGCGACCGGGAAGAACTGTTTGAGTACGCGGCCGGCGGGTTCCGTGATTTTACCCGTATCGCCTCGAGTGATCCGGTCATGTGGCGGGATATCTGTCTTGCCAACGGGGACGCCATCCAGTTGTTGATCGACCGGTTTATCGAGGACCTGCAGTCGTTAAGCCACTCCGTTCATGAGCATGACGGGCAACGCCTGCTGGAGATATTCGAGTCGGCGAAACAGGCCCGCGATGACTATGCAGGGGAGTGATGTGCAAGCACCAGACAATCCCGTAGGATGCGGTGAGTGCAACGAACCGCATCGGCTACGGCGTAATGATGCGCATGGCCCAGGCCAGCCTCTCGACCGCTGCGCGGTCTCACCTCCTCGCTGCGCTCAGCACATCCTACATTTGCTTCTCCGGGCTACCGGTTACGTAACCTGATTGGTAATGTCTGATACATGCTTCAAGGTGTCACCCGGCGGTCAGCTGACCGGGCGTCTGCGGGTCCCGGGCGACAAGTCGATTTCGCACCGCTCGATCATGCTCGGCTCGCTGGCAGACGGGGTTACCGAGGTTAGCGGTTTTCTCGAAGGGGCCGACAGCCTCGCCACGCTGCAGGCCTTCCGTGCGATGGGCGTGACCATCAGCGACCCGGCCGACGGGCAGGTTACCATCGAAGGCGTCGGCCTGCATGGCCTGCAGGCCCCGGCGCAGGCACTGGACCTGGGTAACTCCGGTACCTCCATGCGCCTGATGAGCGGCCTGCTCGCCGGTCAGTCCTTCGATGTCACGCTGTCCGGGGATGCCTCGCTGTCGACCCGGCCAATGCGGCGTGTGGTGGACCCGCTGTTACAGATGGGTGCGCGCATCGAGACCACTACTGCCGGTACTGCACCATTGCAGGTCCGGGGCGACACCCCGCTGCATGGCATCGATTATGTTATGCCGGTGGCCAGCGCCCAGGTCAAGTCGTGCCTGTTGCTCGCCGGCCTGTATGCCGGTGGCACTACCTGTGTGACGGAACCGGCGCCGACCCGCGACCACACCGAGCGCATGCTCAGCGGGATGGGTTACCCGCTGCTGAGCGAGGCCGGGCAAGTCTGCCTGGAGGGCGGCCATGCCCTGCAGGCCATTGCCATCGACGTGCCGGCGGATATTTCCTCCGCGGCCTTTTTCCTGGTGGGCGCGAGTATCGCACCCGGGTCCGAGCTGGTACTCGAGCATGTCGGCATGAACCCGACCCGTACCGGGGTAATCGACATCCTGCAGCAGATGGGCGCCGCGATTGATGTGAGCAACCGGCGCGAGGTTGGCGGCGAACCGGTGGCCGACCTGCATGTCCGTGCAGCCGAACTCCATGGCATCGAGATTGATCCTGCACTGGTACCGCTGGCCATTGACGAATTTCCCGCGGTGTTCGTCGCCGCGGCCTGCGCCAGCGGCCGGACCGTGTTGACTGGCGCAGAAGAACTGCGGGTCAAGGAAAGTGATCGCATCCAGGTGATGGCGGACGGCCTGCAGCAACTGGGTATCGCAGCCACGCCGACACCCGATGGCATGCTGATCGATGGCGGCCGCCTGACAGCCGGGCAAGTAAACAGTCACGGTGACCACCGCATTGCCATGGCCTTTGCCATGGCGGCGTTGAGCGCACAGGGAACGATCGAGATTCTTGATTGTGAAAACGTGAACACGTCTTTCCCGGGTTTTGTCGGGCTCGCTTCGAAAACAGGCCTGGCGATAGAGATCGGGTAGCCTGGATGGAGCGTAGCGAAATCCGGGGCGGCGGTTTCACCCATTCTGCAGATTACGGGCCTTCGGCCCTGATCCGGGCTACGGTTTCTGCCTCCGGGCTACAGGAACACGCATTGTGAAGATACCCGTCATCACCATCGATGGTCCGAGTGGTTCCGGCAAGGGGACCATCAGTCAGCGTCTGGCCCGGCAGCTGGGCTGGCACTACCTCGACAGCGGGGCGCTCTACCGCCTGCTGGCCTGTGCCGCACAACGTGACGGCGTGACACTCGATGACGTTGACGGTCTGGTGGCGCTGGCTAGCCGGATTCATGCCGAGTTCCGGACCGACGCGACCGGTGACGAGAGTGTGCTGCTGGACGGGGTGTCGGTGACGACGGAACTGCGCACCGAGCAGGCGGGCAGTGCCGCCTCGCAGATCGCGGCCCTGCCGCCGGTACGGGCCGCCCTGCTGGACTGGCAGCGGCGTTACCGCCAGCCGCCCGGGCTGGTCGCTGACGGGCGTGACATGGGCACGGTGGTTTTCCCGGATGCGACCACCAAGATATTCCTTACCGCGAGTCTTGAAGAACGCGCCAGAAGGCGATATAACCAATTGATTAATATGAAAAAAAAGGTTTCCCTTGAGGCAGTCATGGCCGAGGTCAGGGCGCGCGACGAGCGGGACCGGTCACGCTCTGTAGCGCCGCTGGTGCCGGCAGCGGATGCCCAACTGCTGGACAACAGCGCTCTGGATATCGAGGAAACGGTGGCCCGGGTACTCGAACATGCGCGTTCGCTTACTTGAAAAAATCGTATACAATTAACTAGATACACGTATAATACGGCGTTCCTCATCCAGCAGTTGCTGCCGGATGTTTTTTTAACCGACCCACCGTATCGCCAGATACCGTGGCTATAGACAAAGTGAACGGGTTGTTAATCGTTCCAGGACAAGCCAATCCCATGACCGAAAGTTTTGCTGAACTATTTGAAGAAAGCCTTGCAAATCAGGTGTTACGCCGAGGCGCTGTAGTAACCGGAACCGTTGTTGATATTCAGTCCGACAGTGTTGTTGTCAACGCGGGACTAAAATCCGAAGGCATTATCCCGATCGTCGAGTTCAGGAATGCACAGGGTGAGCTGGAAGTTGAAGTCGGCGATGAAGTGGAAGTTTCACTGGAAGCCATTGAAGACGGTTTTGGTGAAACCCGCCTGTCCAGGGAAAAGGCAAAACGTGATCAGGTCTGGAGACGACTCGAGGAATCCTTCGAGAAGGAAGAGATCGTCAAGGGAACCATCAGTGGCAAGGTCAAGGGTGGCTTTACGGTTGATATCGACGAGATCCGCGCATTCCTGCCAGGTTCACTGGTTGACGTCCGACCGGTGCGCGACCCGGGTTATCTCGAAGGCAAGGAGCTCGAATTCAAGGTTATCAAGCTCGACAAGCGTCGCAACAACGTTGTCGTGTCACGCCGCGCAGTCGTTGAAACAGAATTCAGCGCAGAACGCGAAGCCCTGCTGGAAAGCCTGCAGGAAGGTATTGTCATCAAGGGTATTGTCAAGAACCTCACCGACTACGGTGTGTTCGTTGACCTCGGTGGTATTGACGGTCTGCTGCACATCACCGATATGGCATGGAAACGTGTCAAGCATCCAGCCGAGATCGTGAACGTCGGTGACGAAATTGATGTCAAGGTGCTCAAATTCGACCGCGAACGCAACCGCGTATCCCTCGGCATGAAACAGCTCGGGGCCGATCCGTGGGCCGACCTCGCACGGCGTTATCCGTCCGGGTCCCGCCTGTTCGGCAAGGTTACCAACATTGCGGACTACGGCTGCTTCGTCGAGATCGAGGAAGGGGTTGAGGGGCTGGTGCATGTCTCTGAAATGGACTGGACCAACAAGAACATCAATCCTGCCAAAGTCGTGCATATCGGGCTGGAAGTCGAAGTCACCGTGCTCGATATCGATGAGGAGCGCCGCCGCATTTCGCTGGGCGTCAAGCAGTGCTTCCCGAATCCCTGGGACGAGTTCGCGGCTTCACACAACAAGGGTGAACACGTCAAGGGAACCATCAAGTCCATCACAGATTTCGGTATCTTCATCGGACTGGCCGGCGAGATCGACGGGCTGATCCACCTGTCGGACATCTCCTGGAATGAGACGGGCGAGGACGCCGTGCGGAATTACTCCAAGGGTGACGAGATCGAGGCGGTTGTGCTCTCGGTTGACCCGGAGCGTGAACGGATTTCCCTGGGCGTCAAGCAGCTCGAGAAGGACCCGTATTCGAATTTCGTTGCGGAACACAGCAAGGGCAGTGCCGTGAAGGGTGTCGTGAAGGAGGTGGACGCCAAGGCCGCCATCATCGATCTTGGCGACGGTGTGGAAGGTATCCTGCGCGCATCCGAGCTGTCGCGCGACCGCATCGAGGATGCACGTACCATCCTGAATGCCGGTGATGAGATCGAGGCCAAGTTTATGGGGGTTGACCGCAAGAACCGCACCATCAGCCTGTCTATCAAGGCCAAGGATACGGAAGATGAAGCAGCCATGCTGCAGGACTATGGATCGGACAATGCAGAAGCAACAACAAATCTGGGGGATGTACTCAAGCGGCAGTTGAACGGGGATGAATAACCGCTGAGAAACTATCTGGATTGGCAGATCCAGGAAGGTGGAAAAAATGACAAAGTCTGAACTAATCGAAATTCTGGCGACCAAAAACAGTCACCTGAATCACAAGGACGTGGAGCTTGCTGTAAAGAGTTTGCTTGAACAAATGAGTCTGGCACTCGCGACCGGTCAGCGGATCGAGATCCGCGGGTTTGGCAGTTTCTCACTGCACTACCGTCCGCCGCGTATCGGCAGAAACCCGAAAACCGGGGACTCGGTCGCACTGGCGGCCAAGCACGTGCCGCACTTCAAGCCGGGCAAGGAACTGCGCGAGCGGGTCAATAATTATTTTCTGCTGAACAGGGACGGATAAACAGCAGGGTGGTGTGCGGGCCGCCTGTACTCGCATACCCTGCTGGCAGGGAGCCGTACCAGGAAATGACATGAGCGGTACACGACACGCCGGTGCGCGCGTTATCGTGGCACTGGATTACCCCGATGCCGCACCTGCACTGGAATTCGTCAGTCGCATCAGCCCCGATCAGTGCCGCCTCAAGGTGGGCAAGGAACTGTTCACCAGCGCCGGGCCGGATCTGGTGCGCCACCTGTCAGGACAGGGATTCGATGTCTTTCTTGATCTGAAATACCACGACATTCCCAATACGGTTGCCAACGCATGTCGTGCCGCGACCGGACTGGGTGTGTGGATGCTGAACGTGCATGCCCTGGGTGGCAGACGCATGCTCGAGGCCGCGGCCGCGGCGGTCGGGGCAGTTTCCAAACCGCCGCTGCTGGTGGCGGTCACCATCCTGACCAGCATGGATGCCTCAGACCTCGAATCCATTGGTCTTGGCGGGACACCGGAAGAACATGTACTGGAACTGGCGAGCCTGGCCCGTGACTGCGGGCTGGACGGCGTGGTGTGCTCCTCGCGTGAAACGGCTGTGCTCAGGGAGCGATGCGGGAATGATTTCCAGCTGGTTACCCCGGGGATCCGCCCCGCTGGCAGCGCGGCGGACGATCAGCGGCGCGTGATGACACCCGCCGATGCCATCCGCAACGGCTCGAACTACCTTGTCATCGGGCGCCCGGTGACACAGGCTGACGACCCGTCGGCCGTTTTACTGACAATCAATTCAGAGCTGGCCGCATTGAGCTGAAACGCACGTGCTGTAGTCTGTAGTTCGTGGCAGGCCGACATGCCTGTTACCACACGGATGGTCTCACACAGAAAGGAGTCACACTATGTCAATTTTCAGATCCATGTTGTTACTGTTCTCGATGTTGTGCGCTGCCTCGACGCCGGTACTCGCCGGCCAGGTCGACATCAACACTGCGGATGCCGGCACGCTTGCCAGTGCCATTGATGGTGTCGGTGAACGCAAGGCGCAGGCAATTGTCGAGTACCGGCAGACCAACGGCCCGTTTACCAGTGTGAACGAACTGGCGAGCGTCAAGGGCATCGGGATGAAGACGGTTGAAAACAATCGCGATTCACTGAGCGTCGGCGCACCGGCAAACTAGCTCGATATTTCCTGTCTCGACAAGGGAAGGGCGCCCCCGGTGGGGTGCCCTTTTTTATTCCCTGATCGAGCGGGCTGCACCTGTCGAGCGTGCATCCGCCGTCCCCGGTAGAACCCCTTGTCAGGGAACGCTGCAAGTCCCTCCCTGGACGCTCAACGGCTTCATCCCTGAAGCCGATGTCCCTGACAAGGGGTTCTACCGGGGACACCGGATTGCATGACATAAAGCCTGCCCGGTCACTTGGGGTCCAAGGGGGGGCTCTCAAGACCGTTGGCCGCAGGGATGCGGCCATCGAGCGTACATGGATGTATTTACAGCGAGTCTTGAGAGCCCCCCCTTGGGCCTCGAGTGACCTTGCCTCAAGGTGCAGGCAACCCGATCGGAGAAGTGCCAATAAAACCATTGAGATAGTTACACTATCTATCATTCTGGCTTATATTGGTCCTGTATAGCGGGAGGCAGTTGTGCGATATTCAATGATTCGCAGAAAACGCCGACTAATGGGGCAATAAGGCACCGTTCGCGGTGCATACTCAACGATCAGGCACGGAATGACATCATGACACTCTACCCGGTCATCCTTTCAGGTGGTTCAGGCTCGCGTCTCTGGCCGCTATCCAGGGAGCATTATCCCAAGCCGTTGCTGCCCCTGACATCGGAGCGAACCCTGTTGCAGGAAACCGCCCTGCGGCTGGACGGTCTGCCGGAACTCGGTGAGGCCATCTATGTGTGCAACGAGGAACACCGTTTCCTGGTTGCCGAGCAGGTGGCACAACTCGGCAAGTCTCCCAAGGCGATTATCCTCGAGCCCGAAGGTCGCAACACGGCTCCGGCGCTGACACTTGCGGCCCTGTATCTCGAGTCCCGTGACCCCGATTCCATGATGGTGGTCATGCCGGCCGATCATGTCATCACGGACCGGCCGGCATTCATCAAGGCAGTCAGCAGTGGGCTCGGGCCGGCCGGGGAGGGTAGCCTGGTTACGTTTGGCGTAGTTCCGGATGCACCGGAAACCGGGTACGGATATATAAAACGTGACGGGGCCATCGAGGACAGCGATGCCTTCCAGGTGGCCCGTTTCGTCGAGAAGCCGGATCTTGCCACTGCGGAGCAGTATATAAAGGAAGGCGATTACTACTGGAACAGCGGCATCTTCCTGATGCGCACCGGGCGCTGGCTGGAGGAGATTGCTGCACATCGATCCGATATCCTTGAATGCTGTCGCATGTGTGTCGACAGTGGCGCTGAAGACAGTGACTTTTTCCGGGTCAGTCGTGAGGCCTTCATGCAATGCCCCGCTGATTCCATCGATTACGCAGT
>QIFB01000174.1 GCA_003230545.1 Gammaproteobacteria bacterium
AACCGATCCCGTGTTGCTCAAGATAGTCACGGTCAACGTGGTCATAGCCGATGGTGGCCGAGCCGACAAAGCGCACCTGCGAGCCTTCCAGCAGGTCGCGCCCGACCATTGTTACCGAGCGTACCAGCAGGATATCGGTATCCCGTACATCAGCAGCGCACAGCTGCCGGCCGGATCGCAGGGTCAAATTTCCCAGTGTCGAAAAGGCCTGCTGCACACAGGGGATGTTTTCATCAGCGACGATTTTCATTTGCTTGCACTAATGGTCATATGCAGGGACGAATTTATTCGGCCAGTTACAAACCGTGCCGCTGACAGCCAGCGACAGGAGTCTATCGCAGAGACGCAGGATCATGCATCAAGCAGCTTGCGCAACAACTCGTTGACCTGTTTCGGATTGCAAAATAGCCCAGCAGCCTGGTCTGCCCGTTACGGTACTGCTCCAGCTGTTTCGGGTGGTTCTCGATCACTTCCTTTACAACGCCCTCGATCGCGGAGGAATCGGAAATCTGCTTGAGACCCTTGTTTTCAATGATGGCATCGGCCGAACCCTCGCCATTGAACATGTCCTGGAACACCTGCTTGGCAATTCTTCCTGAGATGGTGCCATCCTCGATGCGCTGCAGCAGCACACCAAGTTCCGCAGCGCTGACCGGGCTGTCACTGATGTCCATACCCGCCTTGTTGAGGGCGCCGGACAACTCGCCCATGACCCAGTTGGCGGACAGTTTGTCCTGCCCGCCGGACGCGTCCACGGTTGCCTCGAAGTAATCCGCCTGTTCACGGGATGCCGTCAACACACTCGCATCATCGGCCGACAGGCCGTATGCGTCAATGAAGCGCTGCCTGCGGGCCTCCGGCAGTTCCGGCAGTGTGGCGGCCACTGCGTCAAGAAAGGCCTGGTCAATCTCGACCGGCAGCAGGTCGGGGTCGGGGAAATACCGGTAATCGTTGGCCTCTTCCTTGGTGCGCATGGAGCGCGTCTCATGTTTGTCCGGGTCGAACAGGCGCGTCTCCTGCACCACCTCGCCGCCGCCCTCGATCACGGCGACCTGGCGCTCGACCTCGTAGTTGATCGCCTGCTCGACGAAACGGAAGGAGTTGATATTCTTGATTTCCGCGCGGGTCCCGAATTCCTCTGACCCCTGCCGGCGCACCGAGACATTGGCATCGCAGCGAAACGAACCTTCCTGCATGTTGCCGTCGCAGATATCGAGGTAGCGGACCAGCGCATGGATTTTCTTCATGTAGGCCACGGCTTCCTGAGCCGAACGCAGATCCGGCTCGGAGACGATCTCCAGCAATGGCGTACCGGCACGGTTCAGGTCGATGCCAGTCATGCCGTGAAAATTCTCGTGCAGGGACTTGCCGGCATCTTCCTCGAGATGTGCGCGGGTAATGCCAATGCGTTTGGTAGCGCCCCCATCGAGCTCGATATCGAGCCAGCCGCCGTACACGATCGGCAACTCGAACTGGCTGATCTGGTAACCCTTGGGCAGGTCCGGGTAGAAATAATTCTTGCGCGCAAACACCGAGCGCGGGGCGACGGTTGACCGGGTCGCCAGTCCGAACTTCGCGGCCATGCGCACCACCTCTGCATTCAGCACCGGCAGCACCCCAGGCAGGCCAAGGTCCACGGCACAGGCCTGGGTGTTGGGTTCCGCCCCGTATTGCGTGGCGGCCCCGGAAAAAATCTTGCTCCGGGTCCTGAGCTGGGCATGGATCTCCAGCCCGATGACGGTTTCCCATGCCCCTGGCTTATTCATAACCCGGCGGTGTCTGCTCGTGCCAGTCCGTGACCTGCTGAAAGCGATGGGCAACATTCAACAGCCGTGCCTCTGCAAAGTAATCGCCAATTACCTGCAGTCCCACGGGCAGACCGTCGGAGAGTCCGGCCGGTATCGACATCCCCGGCAAACCGGCGAGGTTCACGGCGATGGTGTAGATATCGGACAGGTACATGGTGACCGGGTCATCGGCTTTCTCGCCGAGCCGGAAGGCCGGCGTCGGGGTGGTCGGGCCCATGATGACATCCACGGTTTCAAACGCCTTCAGGAAATCTTCACGGATCAGGCGGCGTGCCTGCTGCGCCTTCAGGTAATAGGCATCGTAGTAACCGGCCGACAGGACATAGGTGCCGATCATGATGCGGCGCTTGACCTCCGGACCAAAACCTTCGCCACGTGAGCGCGTGTACAGGTCCTCGAGGTCCTGCGGGTCACTCGCGCGGTAACCGAAGCGCACCCCGTCCATGCGCGACAGGTTGGAGGAGCACTCGGCCGGCGCAACCACGTAATAGGTGGGCACGGCCAGCGCCGCATTCGGCAGGGAAATATCGACCAGCGTGGCGCCAAGTTTTTCGTATTCAGCCAGTGCGGCCGTCACGGCATCTGCCACGCCGCTGTCGAGTCCCGCGCCGAGAAACTCCTGCGGCAGGCCGATCTTCAGTCCCTCCAGGGAGTGATCCAGGCCGGCCCGGTAGTCATCCACCGGCCGATCCACCGAGGTCGAATCGCGCACATCAAAACCGGCCATGGCCCCCAGCATAATGGCGGCATCCGCGGCGGTACGTGTGAACGGGCCACCCTGGTCGAGACTGGAGGCAAACGCGATCATGCCGTAACGCGACACGCGCCCGTAGGTCGGCTTCAGCCCGGTCACCCCGCACAGGGCCGCCGGCTGGCGAATGGAGCCACCGGTGTCTGTCCCGGTACTGGCCGGGACCAGGCGCGCGGCCACGGCGGCCGCGGATCCGCCGGAAGAACCGCCGGGAACCCGCTGCACATCCCAGGGATTATTCACCGGGCCGTAATAACTTGTTTCGTTCGATGACCCCATGGCAAACTCGTCCATGTTGGTCTTGCCAATCATGACAGCACCGGCCATGTTTAGCTGTTGCGTCACCGTGGCATCATAGGGTGCGATAAAACTGTCGAGCATCTTCGAGCCACAACTGGTCTTCACCCCGTGTGTGCAGAAGATGTCCTTGTGGGCAAAGGGTATGCCGGTCAACGGGCCCGCTTCACCTGACTGAAGCCGGGCATCGGCCGCCTGTGCCTGTGCCAGTGCCTGCTCCCCCGTTACGGTGATAAAACAGTTGAGCTGCTCATCCAGCCGGCCCACCCGTTCCAGGCAGGCGCGGGTGAGTTCCACGCTGGAGAACTCGCCCTGCCTGAGACCGGCTGCCAGTTCAACAAGGGTTTTCTGGTGCATGAACAGTTCCGGGGCTCACTCGACGACCCTGGGTACCAGGTACAGTCCGGCCTCGGTTTGCGGCGCATGTTGCTGGAAATTCTCGCGGTCAACGGTTTCCGTAACCGCATCGGGACGCAGTCGCTGGGTGGCCTCCAGTGGATGAGCCAGCGGTTCCACGCCGGTCGTGTCCACGGCGTTCAGCTGCTCCACAAACGCGAGGATATCCGACAGGTTGCGTGCATAATCCGGGATATCGGCCGGATCAATACCGAGCCGCGCCAGGTATGCGATCTTTTCAACATCAGAGGAATCCAGTGCCATGGTTTATTCCAGCTGTCAGCCGGCAGCGATCAAACAGGGGCCGCAAAGGTAGCATAATTAAACAGCCGGTTACACGCGGGACCCCCGTGATTTCCTTGCCCAAAGCGTTCCCCGTTGTTAGATTACCCCCCTGCTGTCCAGACCCGTTCCCACGAACCAGGACTCAATGGTGATAAAAAGTTTATTCGGCCTGTTTTCCAACGATCTTTCGATTGACCTGGGTACCGCCAATACGCTGATCTATGTACGCGGCCAGGGCATTGTGCTGAATGAACCTTCGGTCGTTGCCATTCGCCAGGATCGCGGACCCGGCGGCCCCAAGAGCATTGCGGCCGTGGGTGCCGAGGCCAAGCTCATGCTGGGACGCACCCCGGGCAACATCACCGCCATCCGCCCGCTCAAGGACGGTGTGATCGCCGATTTCACCATTACCGAGAAAATGCTCCAGCATTTCATCCACAAGGTCCATGAAGCCCGGTTTTTCCGGCCGAGTCCGCGCGTGCTGATCTGCGTGCCCTGCGGGTCCACCCAGGTCGAACGCCGCGCCATCCGCGAATCGGCCGCCGGTGCCGGCGCCCGCGATGTCTACCTGATCGAGGAACCCATGTCCGCTGCCATCGGCGCCGGGATGCCGGTAGACGAGGCCCGCGGCTCCATGGTGCTGGATGTCGGTGGCGGCACCTCGGAAGTCGCGGTGATTTCCCTGAACGGGATCGTGTATTCCTCCTCGGTGCGTATCGGCGGCGACCGTTTCGATGAAGCCATCATAAATTATGTACGCCGCAACTACGGCACGCTGATCGGTGAAACCACGGCCGAGCGCATCAAGCATGAAATCGGATCGGCCTACCCCGGCAAGGAAGTCATGGAGATCGAGGTCAAGGGCCGCAACCTGTCCCAGGGCATCCCGCGCAGTTTTACCCTGAACAGCAACGAGATACTGGAAGCCCTGCAGGAACCGCTGGCCGGTATCGTCGGTGCCGTGAAGGCCGCTCTCGAGCAGACCCCGCCGGAACTCGGCGCAGACGTTGCCGAACGCGGTATCGTGCTGACCGGTGGCGGCGCACTGCTGCGCGACCTCGATCACCTGCTCATGGAAGAAACCGGCCTGCCCGTCGTGGTCGCCGATGATCCGCTGACCTGCGTCGCCCGTGGCGGCGGCCGCGCGCTTGAACTGTTTGACGAGCGTGGCGGCGACGTCTTTACCGTCGAATAACGATAGCGGCTCAATTTCAGCAGGCCGAATAAATTCGGCCCTGCAAAGAACGGTGCTATTGGGCGGAATTCATTCCGCCAGACAGATTTGGCACCAAACTGAGCCGCTACCCGAACAACCTGTCCAGCCCGGATGCAGGCCAGGAGCCGAAATCCGGGAGCTGCGACCGACCTTTCCCGGATTCCACTGCGCTCCATCCGGGCTACGACCTCGCAAGATACGCTAGAATAGCGGGCGACTTGCAAACCGGACAAAGGGCGCACCCATCAAACTGATCTTCACACAGGGGCCTTCGATCACGGCCCGATTGATCGTTTTCGTAACACTGTCCATGGTGTTGATGACACTGGACCACCGCTATAACCAGCTGCATTCACTGCGCGCAGGACTGTCAGTCGTCGTTTATCCACTGCAACTGGCCGTGGAAATACCCGGCGACGTTACCGCGTGGTTCCGCGAATCACTGTCCACGCGGCGCCAGCTGCAGGAAGAGAACGCCAGCCTGCGGACGCAGTTACTGATGCTCAAGGCCCAGAGCCAGAAGCTGCAGTCGCTGGAAGTCGAGAATATCCGCCTGCGCGAGCTGCTCGATTCCTCTTTCGAGGTCGGCGAAAAGGTACTGGTAGCAGAGCTGATGGTGGCCAACCTCGATCCTTACAAGCACCAGGTCGTCATTAACAAGGGTGAACTCGACCGGGTCTACCCCGGGCAACCCCTGCTGGATGCCGAGGGCGTGATGGGACAGGTGGTGCACGTCGGCCCCTACAGCTCGACCGCGGTACTCATCACCGACACCTCGCATGCCATCCCGGTACGGATCAACCGCAACGGAATCCGTACCATTGCCCTTGGCAGCGGCACCATCAACCGGCTGGACCTGCCCTATCTCTCCAACAATGCCGATGTGGTGCCCGGTGACCTGCTGGTCACCTCCGGGCTGGGCGGCCGCTTCCCGCCCGGCTATCCCGTTGCCGTGGTCGAGGCGGTGCAGCATGACCCGGGGCGCACCTTTGCACGCATTATTGCAAAACCCACGGCCAGGCTCGACAGCAGCAGTGAAGTCCTGCTGGTGTGGCCCGGTGAAACCCCGGTGGCGGAGTCCGACGTTTCGGTGCAAACCGATGACACCCCGGCCGTGGAATCCGGCGTTGCAGAGGAATCAGTCGAAACTCCGGATAATGACAGCGCAGCGCCGGTGGAATCACATCCCGCGGAGGCTACCCCGTAATGCTGGCTCCACATCATGGCAGTGGCGTCATCGCGGGGACCTTCCTGATCGCGTTGCTGCTGACCATCATGCCCATGCCGGACTGGATGCGGTATATCCGCCCGGACTGGGTTGGCCTGGTGCTGATCTACTGGTGCCTGGCCCTGCCGGAACGCGTCGGCGTCGGCACCGGCTGGGTCACCGGCCTGCTGGTTGACCTGTTGACCGGTACCCTGCTTGGCCAGCATGCCATGGCACTGGCGGTCGTGGCCTACCTGACCCTGAAGTTTCACCAGCGCGTGCGCCTGTTTCCGGTCTGGCAACAGGCCCTGACCGTGCTGGTACTGCTGGTGCTGCACCAGCTGCTCGCCCTGTGGGTCAGCCGTTTCATCGGACGACCCGCCCCGCCCTGGTACTACTGGGCGCCCTCGGTCACCAGCATGCTGCTGTGGCCGGTCATCTACCTGTTCCTGCGTACCCTGCGGCGCGGTTTCCGGATCAGCTGACATGCTGCGCCAGTTAACACTCAAGGACCATCTGCACGAGTACCACCTGTTCAGTAACCGCGCGATTACCCTGCTGGTCATCTGCGGCCTGCTGCTGCTCGCCCTGCTCAGCCGTTTGCTGTACCTGCAGGTCATCGAGCATGAGCATTTCACCACGCTGTCGGAGGACAACCGCGTCAAGCTCCAGCCAATCGTACCCAATCGCGGACTGATCTATGACCGCAACGGTATCCTGCTGGCGGACAACTTTCCCTCGTATCGCCTGGAGATCACCGCAGAACAGATCGATGATATGCCCTCGACCCTCGCGGAGCTTGAGGAAATCATCCATATCCGGGAAATCGACCGGGACCGATTCGACAAACTGCAGGCGCGCAAGCCGCGCTTCGAGGCGGTGCCGTTACGCTTTCATTTAAGTGACGAGGAAGTAGCACGCTTTTCGGTAAACCGGCACCGCTTCCCGGGTGTTGAAATCAAGGCAGGCCTGGCACGCCACTACCCGCAGGGTAAGCTGGGTGTGCACGCAGTCGGTTATGTCGGACGAATAGACGAGCAGTCCCTGAAAAATATCGACAGTTCCAACTACAGCGGCACCACCCATATTGGCAAGACCGGGGTCGAAAAGACCTATGAGAAAATACTGCACGGCACCGTCGGTGTCCGCCAGGTGGAGACCACGGCACAGGGCCGCGTGGTGCGCATACTCAAGCGGACGCCACCGGTACCCGGACAAAATCTCTACCTGACACTGGACTCGCGCCTGCAGGCCGCAACGGAAGCAGCATTCGGCGATTACTCCGGTTCCGCTGTCGCGCTGGACCCGAAGACCGGCGATGTACTTGCGCTGGTCAGCATGCCGACCTACGACCCGAACCCGTTCGTTAACGGCATTGATTACGATGACTACGCAAAACTCCGGGATGACAAGGATGAGCCATTATTCAACCGCGCCCTGCGCGGGCAGTATCCGCCCGGCTCCACCATAAAACCGTTTATCGGGCTGGCCGGGCTGGAGCAGGGCCTGACCGGGGTCAGCTCCAGCACCTACTGCCCGGGTTTTTACATGCTGCCGGGCAGCACTCGCAAGTACCGCGACTGGAAACGTGGTGGGCACGGGATTGTGGACCTGGATATCGCCATTACCCAGTCATGCGATGTGTATTTCTACGACCTGGCGCGATCGCTCGGTATCGACCGGCTGCACGACTACCTGCAACATTTCGGTTTCGGCCAGCGCACCGGCATCGATATCGTCGGAGAACTGCCCGGCCTGTTGCCCTCACCCGCCTGGAAGCGGCAACACAACGGCGAACCCTGGTTCCCGGGCGAAACCATTATTACCGGCATCGGCCAGGGATTTTTTCTGACTACACCCCTGCAACTGGCAAACGCCACCTCGGTACTCGCCAACCGGGGGTACTGGATGACACCGACCATTATCCGTGCTGAACAGGAGTCCGGCCAGGATGCCCTGTTGCCGCACCGCTCACAGATCGCCGAGACCCTCTCGATCAACGACCGGGAAAACTGGGACAGGGTGATTCACTCGATGGTCGACGTGGTTCACAGTCTGCGCGGTACCGCACGCGGCATCGGCACGGACAGCCCCTACCGGATTGCCGGCAAGACCGGTACCGCCCAGGTCTACGGACTGAAACAGGATGAGGAATACGACGCCGAGACCATCCCCGAGGAGTTGCGCGATCATGCCCTGTTTATTGCGTTTGCGCCGGTGGATGACCCGCAAATTGCCGTGGCGGTCATTGTCGAGCATGGTGGTGGTGGCGGTTCGGTTGCCGCACCGATTGCACGCAAGATGATGGACAGCTACCTGCTGGACGAACCGGTATGAGTACCCTGCTGTCGACTGACCACGAGGATGCCGGGCAACACGGCTGGCAACACCGACTGCACATCGATGCCCCGCTGCTGTTTGCCCTGATCGGGGTATCGGCGCTCGGCCTGATTGTCCTGTACAGCGCCGGCGGCGAGGATATGGAACTGGTAAAGCGGCAAATGCTGCGCCTCGGCATCGCCTTCGGCACCATGTTTGCCGTGGCCCATGTTTCGCCCGGCTTGCTGCGGCGCCTGACTCCGTGGGTCTTTACCGCCGGCATCCTGCTGCTGCTGGCGGTGCTGATCAGCGGCACATCCAGTGGCGGTGCGCAACGCTGGCTTGACCTGTATTTCGTGCGCTTCCAGCCCTCGGAAATGATGAAACTTGCCGTGCCCATGATGGTCGCCTGGTATCTCGCCGATGTCCGCCTGCCACCAAACCGCTTTCAACTGCTGGCAAGCGGCATCATGATTGCCGTGCCGATGCTGATGATCGCCAAGCAGCCCGACCTGGGTACCGCACTGCTGATCGCCAGCGGCGGTTTTTTCGTGCTGTTTCTCGCCGGCCTGCACTGGCGCATCATGATATTCCTCGGCGTTCTGGCCGGCGCCGCCGCACCACTCGTCTGGCATTACATGCACGATTACCAGCGCCAGCGGGTCCTCACCTTCCTGAACCCGGAAAATGACCCGCTGGGTACCGGCTATCACATCATCCAGTCGAAGATCGCGATTGGTTCCGGCGGCCTGTACGGCAAGGGCTGGCTCAACGGGACCCAGTCGCAACTCGATTTTCTGCCGGAGCGCTCGACCGATTTCATCTTTGCCGTACTGGCCGAGGAATTCGGATTCATCGGTATCCTGGTACTGTTTGCGTTCTACGTATTTATCGTGGTGCGCGGCATCCTGATCGCCATCCAGGCACAGGACACCTACACGCGGCTGCTGGCCGGGAGCCTGTCCATGACCTTTTTTGTCTATGTCATGGTCAACACCGGCATGGTCACCGGTATCCTGCCGGTGGTTGGTCTGCCCCTGCCCGCTATCAGTTACGGTGGCACCTCGATCGTCACCCTCATGGCCGGTTTTGGCATCCTGATGTCCATACAGACCCACCGCAAACTGCTGCCGACATAGTAGAATACGGCTATGGCTCTGATTGACGTCAAGTTTGTATCAGGCCGAATACACCCGGCAATTTATCCCAAAGGAACCCACATGCTGCTACGGAAAATGAAAGTTGTACTTTATGCACTGGCCATCTTCGGCACCCTGTCGGCCTGTACCAGTAACGCGGCCGCACCCGGTGCCAGCGGCTACGCGGCCAGCCCGGTAGCGCAGGCCTTTATCGATGAGATGGTGGCGCAGCACGGCTTTGACCGGGCTGAACTGGTTGCAGTGTTCAGCCAGGCGGAACGCCGCGAGGACATCCTCGAACTGATGCGCAAGCCGGCCGAAAAGCGCCTGGAATGGCATGCATACCGCAAGATTTTCCTGACCCGGAGCCGCATCGATGGCGGCGTGGCATTCTGGGACAATAACGTACAACTACTTGAAAAGGCTGAAAAAGAACTCGGCGTCGATGCCACGGTCATTGTCGCCATCATTGGGGTGGAAACACGCTACGGCGGCAACACCGGACGCCACCGGGTGATTGATGCGCTGTCCACACTGGCCTTCGACTATCCGCCGCGCAGCAAATTTTTTCGCGGTGAACTGGAGCATTACCTGATCCTGGCGCGTGAGGAAGACATCGACCTGCTCACGGCCACCGGGTCCTACGCCGGCGCCATGGGCTATGGCCAGTTCATCCCCAGCAGTTATCGCAACTTTGCCATTGACTTCGATGCGGATGGCAAGCGCGATCTCTGGAACAGTCGGGCCGATATCATTGGTAGTGTCGCCAACTACATGAAGGCCCATGGCTGGACGCTCGGCACCACGGTCGCCACGCGTGCCACCGTCACCGGTGACACGTACCCGGCAATACTGAAGCAGGGACTCGAACCGCACTCCCGCATCGGGGAGTTACGCCGTGCCGGCATCGAACCGCAGACCGCGATACCGGATGGCAGCCTGGCCGCCCTGATCGAGTTGCAAAATGCCAGCGGACCGGAATACTGGCTTGGCCTCAACAACTTTTATGTCATTACCCGGTATAATCACAGTCCACTGTATGCAATGGCGGTCTACCAGCTGGGCGAGGAAATCCGGCAGGCACGTGAGCAAGCACAGCAAATACAAGACTGATCACAGCGACCCGGTCGCAGCGGGACTTGCTGCAGCGCTGTTGCTGACCATAGCGCTCACCGGCTGCAGCTCACAGGGCCCCATCGACTCCGGTGACAACGCACCAGAGCACCCGAAGGACCTCTCCGGCGTTAAAAATGCCGTTCCCCGGGTAGAACCGCACAGCCGCTACGGCAACCCGGAATCCTACGTGGTATTCGGCAAGCGCTATTACACCAAATCCAGCAGTGCCGGCTATTCGGAACGCGGTATCGCCTCCTGGTATGGCACCAAGTTCCATGGGCGCCGCACCTCGAGCGGCGAACCCTATGACATTTACAAAATGACGGCAGCGCACAAGACCCTGCCACTACCAACCTATGCAAAGGTCACCAATCTCCGCAATGGCAGGATAATCATCGTCAAGATCAACGACCGGGGGCCATTCCATGACAACCGGATCATCGACCTTTCCTACGCGGCGGCCGCCAGGCTCGGCATCATGGAGTATGGAACCGGCCTGGTCGAGGTAGTGGCAATTGATCCGTCGAAACCGTCCCCACGGCAACCGGCTGTCCAACGGCAGGCCATTACCGACACATCGGCGACCCTGTTCCTGCAGGTCGGTGCCTTCAGTAGCCGCGGCAACGCCGAACGCCTGGAGCAGCGCCTGCAATCATCCGGTCTTGGTGAAATCCACATCCTGGAAGCCAGCAACACCGCCGGCCCGCTGTACCGGGTACGCATCGGTCCGCTGGCCACGGTCGATGACGCAGACCGGATATCCAACAGTCTCATATCACTGGGAATCAGTGATACCCACGTCATTATCGACTGATATTACCCGCGGCATTGCAAAGCATCCATGACATGCGGACAATGCAGCAGGTTTTTATCGCTTTCAGGACAGAATCACTATGCCGTACCGAATAAGCCAGCTGTTCCCTGCACTGTTGTTGTGTCTTGCAGTTGCAGGTCTGAATGCCGCCCCTCTGCCAATCCCCAAGCCGCCCGCCACCGGCGCAAAGGCCTACATCCTGCAGGACTATGACAGCCAGCGGATCATTGCAGAAAAGGATTCCGACCAGTCCATCGAACCGGCCAGCATCACCAAGCTGATGACGGCCTATGCCGTATTCACGGAGCTGAAAAACGGCAATATCAACCTCGAGGACAAGGTAACCATCAGTGAAAAGGCCTGGCGCACCCCTGGCTCGCGCATGTTCATCGAGGTCGGCAAGCAGGTCTCCGTGGAAGACCTGTTGAAAGGCATGATCATCCAGTCAGGCAACGATGCGACCGTCGCCCTGGCGGAGTACGTTGCCGGCAGCGAGGAAACCTTTGCCGCGCTGATGAACCGGCATGCCGAGGAACTCGGTCTGACGGGCAGCCATTTCATGAATTCAACCGGACTGCCGGATTCCGAGCACCACATGTCTGCGCGCGATATCGCGCTGCTGGCCGGCCGACTGATCCGGGAGTTTCCGGAATACTACCAGTGGTATTCGCAAAAGGAATTCACCTATAACGACATTACACAGTACAACCGCAACAAGCTGCTGTGGCGTGACGAGTCGGTTGACGGAGTGAAAACCGGGCATACCGACTCTGCCGGCTATTGCCTGGTGACGTCGGCGAAACAGAAAGACATGCGCCTGATTTCGGTAGTACTTGGTACCGACAGCGAGAATGCCCGAGCCAACGCCAGCCAGGCCCTGCTGAATTACGGGTTTCGTTTTTTCGAGACCCACAAGCTCTATGATAGCGGGAACCAGCTCGCGACATCGAGAATTTGGAAAGGTGACACCGAGTCGGTCTCACTGGGTATCGACAAACCGTTATATGCCACCATCCCGCGCGGCCAGTACAGGTCACTGGATGCCTCCATGACGATCGACAATCGCATTATCGCACCGGTTGCAGCAGGCAAACCCCTGGGTACGGTACATGTAACGCTCGGTGAAACGGTGATCGCGGAACAGGAACTGGTTGCCCTCCAGGCAATCAACGAAGGCTCTTTCTGGCAACGCATCATGGACGAGGCGCTACTGTATTTCGAGTAGGACCCGCGCCCCGCGGGGAAAGCATTCCCGGCGAGGGCGCCGGTCCTACCGTTTGTTGTACTCTCGGCCTTCTCGAATTTAACGCGCGGGAAACGCACACATCCCGTTCCCCTTGGGCACCTGTTCCGGTACATTTACCCACCATGACGACCGCCTATCTAAACGGGGACTTCCTGCCACTGGACCAGGCCTGCGTACCCGTCATGGACCGCGGCTTCCTGTTCGGGGATGGCATTTATGAAGTCATTCCCGTGTACGGTGGCAAACTATTCCGGCTCACCCACCACCTGAAGCGCCTGCAAAACAGCCTCGATGCCGTGCGCATCGCAAACCCGCTGGATGCAGATGCCTGGGAAGCCATACTCACTGAACTCGTGGAACGCAATCCCGGCAGTGACCAGGCCGTTTACCTGCAGGTCACCCGTGGCGTCGCACCACGGCGGGACCATGCATTCCCTGAGGAGACCCGCCCGACCGTTTTCGCCATGAGCAGCCCGTCAGCAGAGCCGGTTAATATCACCGCCATCCAGGGCATCACGGCCATTACCCTGCCGGATATCCGCTGGCAGCATTGCAACATCAAGGCCATTACCCTGCTGCCCAATGTCCTGCTGCGTCAGCAGGCAATTGATGCCGGGTCGGTTGAAGCCATCCTGCTGAAAGACGGTTATGCCATCGAGGGCGCGGCCAGTAATGTATTCATCGTAAGCAACGGGATACTCACGACGCCGCCAAACGGCCCGGCCCTGCTGCCCGGGATTACCCGTGACCTGATCCTCGAACTCGCGGCCGCCAATGCAGTCCTGTTCAGGGAAGGCAGCATTTCCGAGGCCGACCTCCGGCAGGCAGACGAGATCTGGCTGTCCAGTTCCACCCGCGAGATCTCACCGGTGACGAAACTCGATGATCAACCCGTCGGATCAGGCCAGCCGGGCCCGGTGTGGCAAACCATGATCGG
>QIFB01000220.1 GCA_003230545.1 Gammaproteobacteria bacterium
GCCGGCACCGGGCGCAGCGCGTCGATGCCGGATTCGAGCCCGACGGCACGGTCAATGGTGACCAGCCAGCGCGACAGTTCCAGGGTCTCGAGATGGTCCCGCAGGTTTTCGCCGACCTTGCCCTGGAGGTCGGCCGCGTGTTCGATCACGCCATCCAGTGAGCCATAGCGGTCCAGCCACTTCACCGCCGTCTTGGGTCCGACCTTGGGGATGCCGGGAATGTTGTCCGAGCTGTCGCCGGTCAGTGCCAGCAGGTCGATGATGCGTTCCGGCGGTACCCCGAATTTGGCCTTCACCCCCGCCACGTCCAGCGTGCCGGGCGGACGGTCCATGGTATTCACCAGGCTGACATGGGCGTCCACCAGTTGCGCCATGTCCTTGTCGCCGGTGGAAATCACCGTATCCATGCCGGCCCTGGATGCCTGGCTGGCCAGTGTCCCGATGACGTCGTCCGCCTCCACCCCCGGTACCTGCAGTAATGGCAGCCCCAGGGCGCGCACCACGGCATGCAGGGGCTCGATCTGGTCGACGAGCTCTTCCGGCATGGGTGGGCGGTTGGCCTTGTACTCCGGGTAGCGCTCGTGGCGGAAAGTCTTGCCGCGCGCATCGAATACCACGGCCAGGTAGTCCGGCCGGTACTCCTTCAGCAGGCTGCGTAGCATGTTGATAACGCCGTAGACCGCACCGGTCGGCATGCCGTCCCGCGTGGTCAGGCGCTGCAGGTTGGGAACATGAAAGGCCCGGTACAGGTAGGACGATCCGTCTACCAGTAACAGGGTTTTGATTCCGTTATCGCTCATAATGCGCAGGTCATTCTCATCATTGCGTGCGCAGCGAAGCAATCTCCTGATTCGGAATCAATTACTTGGAGATTGCTTCGTCACTACGTTCCCCGCAATGACATGTTAATCAAAGTTTCCTTGGTTTACGGCCGCTTAGCGTGCGGTTGCGGGTGAACATGGTATCATCATTAGTGTGTGTATCCCGTGCACACCATTAACAAAAACGGAACGGATCAACCGGCAGATTAGCAATGACTGACTACCAGGGGCCAAAGCATCATGGCATGCTGCCCAAGAACGACACCCAGCTGACGCGTGAATCATGGAAGATTTTCCAGATCATGGCGGAATTCGTGGAGGGCTTTGAGCGCCTCGCCCACATCAAGCCGTCCGTCAGCGTATTCGGTTCCGCACGTACCCCGGAAGAGCACCCGCATTACCAGCTGGCCGAGGACATCTCCAGGGCGCTGTCCGATGCCGGGTTTGCCGTCGTCAGTGGCGGCGGGCCGGGCATCATGGAGGCCAGCAACCGGGGCGCATTTGCCGGCAAGTCGCCAAGCATCGGCCTCAACATCCAGTTGCCCAACGAGCAGGCCGGCAACGAGTTCCAGGATATCGGGCTGAACTTCCGGCATTTCTTTTCACGCAAGGTCATGTTCGTGAAGTATGCCTCGGCCTACGTCGTGCTGCCGGGCGGCTTCGGCACACTCGACGAACTTGCCGAGATCCTCACGCTGGTGCAGACCGGCAAGACCCGGCGCATCCCCATTATCCTGGTCGAGTCCGGCTTCTGGAAGGGATTGCTGGAGTGGTTCAAGGACACGCTGGTTCGGGAAAACACCATCTCGGCCGAAGACCTTGACCTGTTCCAGGTACTCGACACGCCGGAGGAAGTTGTCAATGCCATCTTTGATTACTATGAGCACATCAGCTTCGAACCCTCCGAGCAGGAACAGGAAAAACTGATGGAGCTTTGATGAACATTTACAGACTGCTGCTTACACTGTTACTGATCACGCCGCTCAACAGCCTGGCGCAAGCACCGGATGCACCCCCGCCACCACCACCGGCGCCGGCAACCGAAGCGCCCCCGCCACTACCGGCCGGTATCGAGGCGGGCGAGGAATTCGAGCCGGAGGTCAAGATCATCAAGCGCATCGAGTCGACTATCTATGAATACAGCATCCATGGTCAGGTCTACATGGTCAGGATCGTGCCAAGCGTCGGCTTCCCCTATTACCTGATCGATACGGACGGTGACGGCTCGCTGGAATCACGTTACAACAATCTGGAACCGAACCTGATGGTGCCCAGCTGGATCATCTACCGGTGGTAAGAAGTCGACTGTAGGATCGGCCCTTTATGCCCATTGGGGTGCTTGGCCGGGAATGCCTTTCCCCGCGAGGCGCGGGTCCTACACGGTATCGCGAACACCCGTTATTTTATGTCCATGGACCGACAGTGCATTGATCATTGTGAACCACCGGGCGTGTAACACGCCTGCCTCTTATATCCATGCTGGAAAAACTGCAACAAATTGCTCACGGCATTGACACCCTGTCTGAAAAAACCGGACGCGCAGTCGCCTGGCTGACACTGGCCACTGTCCTGGTCACCGTTGTCGTGGTCGTCCTGCGTTATGTTTTCCAGACCGGCTCGATTGCACTGCAGGAATCGATTTCCTACCTGCATGCCGCGGTGTTCCTGCTCGGTGCCGCCTACACCCTGAAGCACGATGGTCACGTGCGCGTGGATATCTTCTACCACCGGTTAACGCAACGCGGCAAGGCCTGGGTCAATCTCGTCGGCAGCCTGCTGCTGTTGCTGCCGGTGTGCCTGTTCATCCTGATTGCCAGCCTCGAGTACACCGGCAATGCCTGGTCGGTCCTCGAGGGTTCGCAGGAGGCCGGCGGACTGGATGCCGTGTTCCTGCTGAAGACCCTGATCCCGGTGATGGCCGTGCTGCTGCTGCTGCAGGGCGTGTCCATGTGCCTGCACAGTATCCTGCTGCTGTCCGGCGCACCGGCAGACGCTGACGACAGCGGTCTGGATCGCGAACTGTGATACCGCTGCTGCTGTTCCTTGGCGTCTGTCTGCTGCTGATGGCGGGTTACCCGGTTGCGTTTACCCTGGCGGGCACCGCGCTCGGCTTTGCCTTCATCGGGCAACTGGCCGGCAGCTTTGATGCCGCGTTCCTGGGTGCCATGCCGAACCGCCTGTACGGCATCATGACCAACATCACCCTGATCGCGGTGCCGCTGTTTGTCTTCATGGGTGTCATGCTGGAGCGTTCGCGCATTGCCGAGAACCTGCTCGATACCATGACCTCCCTGTTCGGGCGTCTGCGCGGCGGACTGGGTTACTCCGTTACCATCGTCGGCATGCTGCTCGCGGCGAGTACCGGCATCGTCGGCGCCACCGTGGTTACCATGGGCATGCTGTCGTTACCCACCATGCTGCGCCATGGCTATGATCCGCGTATTGCCGCCGGCACCATCTGTGCATCCGGCACCCTCGGGCAAATCATTCCACCCTCCATCGTGCTGGTACTGCTCGGCGACGTGCTGTCATCCGCCTACCAGCAGGCACAGCTCGACATGGGCATTTTCTCACCGGACACGGTGTCCGTTGGCGACCTGTTCAGCGGTGCGCTGTTGCCGGGGTTGCTGCTGGTCGGCCTGTACCTGGCCTACCTCGCCGCGATGGCCGCGTGGCGTCCCGCGAGCATGCCGGCACTGGCGGAGTCCAGCATGCATCGGGAATCCGGTGCCAGTCTGACGCGCCAGGTGCTGCAGGCCCTGTTGCCCCCGCTGCTGCTGATCATCGCGGTACTGGGATCCATCCTCGCGGGCTATGCCACACCGACCGAGGCCGCATCGGTCGGCGCCACGGGCGCTATCCTGCTGGCCGTGTCGCGGCGGCGTTTCAACCTGACCATGTTGCGCGAGGTGATGCGCACCACCACGCGCGTGACCAGCATGGTGTTCCTGATCCTGGTCGGCGCCTCGGTGTTCTCACTGGTATTCCGCGGCTTTGGCGGTGACGACATGGTTGCGGAACTGCTGAACAACCTGCCGGGCGGTGTCTTCGGCGCCATGCTGGCGGTCATGCTGTTGATGTTCCTGCTTGGTTTCGTGCTCGATTTTATCGAGATCACCTTTGTTGTTGTCCCGATCGTCGGCCCGGTGCTGCTGGCCATGGGCCTGGACCCGGTGTGGCTTGGCATCATGATCGCACTGAACCTGCAGACCTCGTTTCTGACACCGCCGTTCGGCTTTGCCCTGTTTTACCTGCGTGGCGTGGCGCCGGTGGAGGTCACTACCGCGCAGATCTACCAGGGAGTATTGCCGTTTATCGTGCTGCAACTGGGCATGTTGATCCTGCTCGCCCTGTGGCCGCAACTGGCCACCTGGTTGCCCGGGGTTATCTACAACTAAGCCGTGACAGGCGGCTTTGAATCATGCGATTATTTACCATCAGATTTTGCGCACGAGGTTTGTAATGACAGTCTTTACCCGCATCCTGCCAGTCATTTTCGCTGGTCTCTGCATACTCGCACCGGCCCAGGCCACGGAAACCCGCTGGATCGATTCCGTATCCGCCACCATTGGCAAGGATGACAATTCCAACAATACGGATCTCTACCGGCTCGGCCTGCAGAACAAGTGGAACCGCACCTGGTTTAATGATGGCGCCTGGTACCTCGGTGGCTACTGGGATCTGGAGGCGGCGTACTGGGATTCCGATTACGAGACCGATAACTCACTCTATGAGGTCAGCCTCACCCCGGTCCTGCGTCTGCAACGCGACACCGGGTTGTCACAAACCGTGAGCCCGTTTACCGAGCTCGGCGTTGGCGGGCATCTGCTATCCGATCGTGAAATCGGTAAACGCGATCTCTCGTCAAAATTCCAGTTTGGTCTCCACATGGGACTCGGGCTCGGCTTCGGTGACAAGGGCCGCTACAATTTGATGTACCGCTACCAGCACCTGTCCAACGCCAATACCAAGAGTCCGAACCAGGGCATCAATTTCCACCTGGTGAGTTTCGGTTACGCCTTCGAATAACCTTCACGGGGAATTTTTGCCATTCCCGGCGTGGCGCCGGCCCTACGATTCGCGTTTGTAGGACCGGCGCCACGCCGGGAATGGATTCGTTCGGTTAACTCCCGCGCACGTTCAGATAGGCACGTTCGGAAATATCACTCCAGGCGGTAACCTGTTCACGGAAACGGCTGAACGATTCATACACCTTGCCGGACAGCGCGTCCTCCCCGGCAAGTTCCGCAACCACTTCATCGGACAATGCACGCAGCCGCTCAAGTACCTTGTCAGGCAGGCGGCGCACGTCCACAGCGTGTTCCTCGACCAGCGTTTTTAATGCCGCATTATTACGCGCAGTATATTCCGCCAGCATGTCCCCGTTCACTACGTGGCAGGCATTGATCACGATGTGCTGCAGATCCCCGGGCAATGCGGCAAACGCCTCGCGGTTGAGCAACGCCTCCAGCGTGGTACCCGGTTCATGCCAGCCCGGGTAGTAATAATATTTCGCGGCCTTGTGCAGGCCAAGGGCAAGGTCGTTATACGGGCCGACCCACTCGGTTGCATCGATGACGCCGGTCTGCAGTGCCGTGAAAAGTTCTCCACCGGCAATCTGGACCGGTACCCCGCCGGCGCGACTGAGCACTTCACCACCGAGTCCCGGGATGCGCATCTTCAATCCACGCAAATCCTCGACACGGTTGATCTCGCGGTTAAACCAGCCGGCCATCTGCACACCCGAGTTGCCGGCCATCACCGGGATCACGCCGAACGGCGCATACACCTCGCGCCACAGTTCCATGCCGCCGCCATACATCAGCCAGGCATTCATTTCCTGTGCCGTCAGTCCAAACGGTACCGCGGAAAAGAACTGTGCCGTCTCGATCTTGCCTTTCCAGTAATAGGCGGCACCGTGTCCCATCTCGGCCGTGCCCTGCATCACGGCCCCGAAGACCTCCATGGGCGGCACCAGTTCACCGGCACCGAACACCTTGATCTGCAGGCGTCCGCCACTCATCTCGCCGATCAACCGTGCCAGGTTATTGGCCCCGGTGCCCAGTCCGGGAAAATTGCGCGGCCAGGTTGTCACCAGTTTCCAGTGAATGGTTTCCTGTGGTGTGGAGACCGCGTCCGCGGTGGCCGCGGAGTCCTGCTGCCCGCAGCCGGCCAACAGGGCCGCACCGCCGGCGCTGCCGAGAAAATCACGCCGTTTCATAGCCATTCTCCCTCGTGACAGTGTAAAAAAGACCATGATTGTACGCCGCCCCCCGGGGGCAGTGCGAATACGGATGTGTCACAAACACAACAAATATATTCGGCCAAGAGTCTTGTAATTACGGGTAGTTATGCAATAGTATTCAGTGAACGCATACAGTATTAGAGCTAGTCCTTTAATAATACAACTATAAATTATTGGCTTTTTTGCAACACATATAGCACATCAAGAGGCTGCGTTGCGCGGAGGTTCCCGGGGCAGAATCATGTTGAGTGAGCTTAAGAGGATTCGTACACGGTTCACTGCGCTCATCGTCACCGGGCTGCTGCTCGCCCCACTGGCCGGTCTGGCCAGCGCCCTGCTGTTCGGGCTGATTAGCCCCGCAGATCTGCACAGTCACCGCATCCCGGTTATCCTGGGCGCCTTCGTGGCAGCCTCTGTCTTCTGGGCAGTATTCTATTTTTCTAGTTATTTCAATCCGTTAAGTGACTGGGCCGGGTACAGCCCGGACACACCACTACCGGCCCACCAGCAGCACCGGCTGGCTCGTTTCAGCCGGGATTACTGGAGCTTTTTCCTGCTCTATGCACTGGTCATACCGGCGTTGCTGTTCGTTGCCATCGGCAAATCCATCGGTGGCGCTGCTGCAGCTCTCCGTCGCCACCCTGGTGGGCCTGCCCAGCTATCAGCTGGCGCTGGACCAGATCGGGAAGCTGGCCGGCCACCTGAGCCTGCACAAAATCCAGGTCAGCCTGAAATCGAAAATCATGCTGCTCGGCGGCTTCGTACCGCTGCTGTCCTACTCGGTACTGATGAACTACCACTGGCAGCAGACCGGCAACCTGTCACCCGGTCACATGGCCATCTGGCTGACGCTGGTGGTAATCACCGGCATGGTCACACTGTTCTCGATCCGCAGCATTACCCAGGCACTGGCGCCGGTGCAGGAACTGTTCCTGCGCAGTGGCGCCTCGAGCACAGCCGAGCTGGCGCAACTCAGCCCGCAGTCAACCGATGAAATCGGTTTTATGACACAGGCACTCGGCAAGCTGTTCCGACGTCTCGGTGAACAGGAAACGCACATGCGCGCCGTGGTCGAGAATGCCGCCGAGGGCATCATCGTAGTGGATGAACAGGGGCGTGTGGAAACCTTCAACCCGGCAGCTGAAAAACTGTTCGGTTACCTCGCCGCGGAAATCTGCCAGCGGCCACTGAAGTGGCTGTTGCCCGACCTGGTCGGTGACGACAACCGGCTGCACCCGGTAAACGATGAATATGAGGTAGAGGGCTTTCACCGCAATGGCGTAGCCATGCAACTGTCAGTGCGCATCAGTGCAATGGTCATTAACGGCCAGCACCTGCACACTTGCCTGGTCGCCGACATCACGCGGCGAAAGGCCACTGAAGACCAGTTGCGCGAGGCCGAGAGCCGCTACCGCGATCTTGTCGAAACCGCGCATGACCTGGTATGGACCATGGATGAACAGGGCCGGTTTACCTACGTCAACCGCGCCTGCCAGACCATATACGGCTTCGAGCCGGCAGAAATGCTGACCCGTCAGCTGCAGGAATTCCGCTCACCCGACCACCCCCCGGTTGACCAGCAGGCCATCGAGGAACTGCTGGCCGGCAAGGAACGTGTCAAGTTTGAAACCGTGCATCTCGATGCCGAAAGCAAACCGCACTTCCTGAGCTTCAGCGCCAAGACCCACACGGATGAAACCGGCAAGCTGGTCCATATCAGCGGCACGGCGCGTGACATCACCGAGCAAAAGGCCTTCCAGCACCAGCTCTCCTATCATGCCGAACATGACTCGCTCACCGGCCTGTTCAACCGCAATTATTTTCAGCAGGAACTGGAACGCACCGTGGCGCGCGTCGCGCGCAGCGGTTCGGGTTGTGCACTATTTTATATCGATCTCGACCAGTTCAAGTACATCAACGACACCCTTGGCCATGCCACCGGTGACCGCCTGCTGGTCGATATCGCCGCACTGCTGGCGTCGCATGTGCGTGAGGGCGACCTGCTGGCACGCTTTGGCGGCGATGAATTCACGCTGCTGCTGTACAACATCGAACGTCACGATGTACTGAGTACAGCGGAGAAGTTCCGCACCCTGTGCGATGACTACAAGTTTGTCGAGGAGGACGCCAGCTACAACATCTCGCTCAGTATCGGCATCGCGATGATCGACAGCCAGGTCACCTCCGCGGAAGAAGTGCTGTCACATGCCGACCTCGCCTGCCACCTTGCCAAGCAGCATGGCCGCAATCGCACCAACCTGTATGACCCGTCGGAGAGCGACAAGGCCGGCATGGCGGCCGACATGGGCTGGGCGGCACGCGTGCGGGAAATGCTCGAGCACGACCGTTTTCAGCTGGTCTACCAGCCGATCGTATCAATCGCAGACGGCCATGTGCTGGACTACGAAGTGCTGGTGCGGATGATCTGTGACGACGGCCAGGTGATCCTGCCCGGTGGCTTCATGCCGGCCGCGGAACGCTTCGGGCTGATTCACAGCGTCGATCGCTGGATCGTCCAGCGGGCTATCCGCCAGCTCAGCAGCCTGCATGTACAGGGGCAACAGGTCAGCTTCTCCATTAACCTGTCCGGCAAGGCCTTTGAGGACCCGACGCTGCTCCCGATGATCCAGGAGTTACTGAGCGAGACCGGGCTGGACCCCACCTGGGTCACGTTTGAGATCACGGAAACCGCCGCCATCGCCAACCTGGCCGCTGCCGATGGTTTCATCGGCGCACTGAAAGACATTGGCTGCCAGTTCGCCCTCGATGATTTTGGTTCCGGGTTCTCGTCATTCGCCTACCTCAAGCACCTGCCGATCGACAAGCTCAAGATCGACGGTGGCTTCGTCAAGGGCATGGCCCACAGCAGCGTCGACCAGGCCATGGTGGAATCGATGAACCAGATTGCACATGCACTCGACAAGCTGACCATCGCGGAATGCGTGGAAAACGAGGAAACCCTGCAGTTACTGAAAGGCATGGGCGTCGATCGTGCCCAGGGCAATTACATTGGCCAGCCGCGCGAGGCACTGCTAAGCCTCGCCCAGAACAGCATCCCGGCCGAGGCCAACGCACAGTCACTCTGATCCCCGGCAGGACCGGCCCCCCGGCCGGGAATGACTTTCCCCGCGAGGCGCGGGTCCTACCCGTTCTCCGGTGACAGAATCATGTATTCTTGGCGACTGAAATTCACCGGGAAGAAAACCATTATGCATGGACGCAATTTGCTACTGCTGATACTCCTGTTTTGCCAGCCAGTCATCGCCGGCCAGCCAGCCGACACCCTGGGGGCCATTAAAAAATCCGGCACCATCCGGATCGCCCATCCCGTGACGGCACCCCCCTTCAGCTTTATGCAGGATGACGAACCGGTCGGCTATTCCATCGACCTGTGTCGGGAAGTCGTCGATCACATCGCAGCACAACTCGGACTGGACAACATCAACATCAAGTGGCGCAGCGCCGATACCCTGGAGGGACTACGCCTGGTCGCGGACGGCGTGGCAGACATGGACTGTGGTATTACCACCATCACCCTGTCACGCCAGGAGCGCATCGCTTTCAGCAACGAGATCTTTGTCGCTGCCGGTGGCGTACTGGTGCTGAATGAATCCGGCATCGAGGGACTCGTCAGCCTGGCGGACCGCAAGGTGGCCGTGATGCATGGCACCACCACGCACAAACGCCTTGAAAAGGCCCTCGAGCGTAAAAACGTCAAGGCGAAACTGGTTCCGATCAAGAATACGGATGATGGAATGCTGGCGCTCGACAGTGGCAAGGCAGATGCCTATGCCGCGGACCGCATGGTACTGATTGCCAGGGTAACCGGCTCAAAGGATCCGACACGCTACACCATGCTGACCGAGATGTTCTCCGCCGACCCCTATGCGCTGGTGCTGCCGCGCGGGGATGACGGGTTCCGGCTGGCGGTAAACCGGGCACTGTCAGACATCTACAGAGGCCCGGCGCTCGACCAGATCTTCCCGCGCTGGTTCGGACCCGGCGCCAAGCCGTCCGAGCTGCTGAAAACCATGTACCTCCTCAACAGCTACCAGGATTGAATGGACATTCCCCGCGAGGCGCGGGTCCTGCATAACATCTGCTCTCTGATCATCCTGTAGGACCGGCGCCCTCGCCGGGAACGGCAGGGTGCGCACGGGGTACTCTGTTCAAACGCTGACGCGTTCGAGGTTGGCGTAACCGACCACCAGCCACTTGGCGCCGGCGCGGTTGAAGTTGACCTGTACGCGGGCGTTGCTGCCCTGGCCTTCGTAGTTGACCACCACGCCTTCACCAAACTTGTTATGGCGCACGTGGCTGCCAAGCTTGAGTGCGCCATGCGCGGCGTCGGGGCTGACACTGTGGCTGGTGCGCGGCGCGGCGTAAGCAGGCGTGGCGGTGACGCTGACCTTTGGCCGAATCTCGTCCAGCAGTTCCGGCGGTATTTCGCTGATAAACCGGGACGGCAGGCAATAGGTCTCGGAACCGAACAGACGCCGGCGCTCGGCACAGGTCAGCACCACTTGCTGGCGTGCCCGGGTAATGCCGACGTAGCACAAGCGACGTTCTTCCTCCAGGCGGCCGGGTTCCTCGACGGAGCGCTGGTGCGGAAACAGGCCTTCCTCCATGCCGCACAGAAAGACCAGCGGAAATTCCAGCCCCTTGGCGGAATGCAGGGTCATCAGTTGCACACAGTCCTCCCAGGCGTCGGCCTGTCCCTCGCCCGCTTCAAGGGCCGCGTGCGACAGGAATTCGGAGAGTGGCTCCATGTCTGCATCCGGGTCGATTTCAAATTCGCGCGCGGCATTGACCAGCTCGCGCAGGTTCTCGATACGCGCCTGGCCCTTCTCGCCCTTGTCCTTCCCGAAGTGGTCCGGCAATCCGCTGGCATGCACCACATGTTCCACCTGTTCGCCAAGCGTCAGCGGCGCAATGTCACCGGTGAGGGTGTTAACCAGCACGAGAAACCCCTGCAGGGCATTCATGGCCCGCGCCGGAACGGCCTGCTCACCGATCACCCGTTCCGCGGCCTGCCACAGAGAGCTGCTATTTGCGCGCGCGGTCTGGCGGACCACGTCGAGGGTGCGCTCACCGATGCCGCGCGTCGGATGGTTCACCACGCGCTCGAACGAGGCGTCATCATCATGGTTGCTGGCAAGGCGCAGGTACGCCAGTGCGTCCTTGATCTCGGCGCGTTCGAAGAAGCGCAGCCCGCCGTAGACCCGGTACGGCATGCCACACTGGATCAGGCGTTCCTCGAACACGCGCGACTGCGCATTGGAACGGTAGAGGATAGCGACGTCACTGCGGCGCCGTCCCTGGTCGACCCAGGACTGGATACGCTCGATGATGTAACGCGCCTCGTCCTGCTCGTTGTAGGCGGTATACAGCTGGAGCTTTTCGCCGTCACCGTCCGCGGTCCATAACTGCTTGCCCATGCGCTCGGCGTTATGGGTAATCACCGCATTGGCAGCCTTGAGTATGGTACCGGTGGAGCGGTAGTTCTGTTCCAGGCGCTGCACGCGGGTGCCGTGAAAATCCTTTTCAAAGCGCTGGATGTTCTCGACGCGGGCACCGCGCCAGCCGTAGATCGACTGGTCGTCATCGCCCACCACCGTGATGCGCGCCTGGTTGCCGGCCAGCAGGCGCAGCCAGGCGTACTGGATGGTGTTGGTGTCCTGGAACTCGTCGACCAGGATGTGGTGAAACCGCTGCTTGTAATGCTCCAGCAGGTCCGGGTGCTGCAGCCAGAGTTCGTGCGAGCGCAACAGCAGCTCGGCAAAATCCACCAGTCCGGAACGCTGGCACAACTCTTCATAGGCCGCGTAGATTTTCACCTGGCGCTGCAGGTGCGGGTCGTTGCGACACTCGATGTGCTGCGGCCGGCGGCCCTCGTCCTTGCAGCTGTTGATAAACCACTGCAACTGACGTGGCGGCCACTTCGCCTCATCCAGGTCCATGGCTTTCAGCACGCGCTTGACCAGGCGCTGCTGGTCCTGGGAATCGAGAATCTGGAAGCCCTGCGGCAAGTTCGCTTCCTGCCAGTGCCGGCGCAGCAGCCGGTGCGCAAGACCATGAAATGTGCCGACCCACATTCCCGAGGCCGGCACGTCGATGAGCTGCTCGATGCGGCCGCGCATTTCACCGGCCGCCTTGTTGGTGAAGGTCACCGCCAGGACGGAATACGGCGACAGCCCCTCGACATCGATCAGCCAGGCGATGCGGTGCACCAGCACCCGCGTCTTGCCGCTGCCGGCGCCGGCCAGTACCAGCAATGGATCGGCGCTCGCACACACCGCCTCACGCTGTGCTTCGTTCAGGGGTTCGATTATGCGGGACACGTCCATGGGCGGGCATTCTAGCAATGAATCCGGTACCACGCTTTCACGCAAAAAACGGCCACCGGTCCTGTCCCGGCTACCGCCCGTCCTGCTTTCTGTTGCCCGGATCTCCTGAAACTGCTATTTATAAGTGCATGAGTAATATCAATAATGGAGTAAGATCACATGACAGAAAATGCGCTCATACTGGTTGCCGGTGCGGCTATCGTGGCAATCCTCGGCCTGGCCTTCCCCTGGTCGGGGCGCAACAAACAGCGTCTTACGAATAAAAAATCCGGTGCCCTGGAAAAGCTGCGCCATGCAGGCATCTACCGGGGTGTGACCATCCGGCCCGGCAAGTGCGCAGTTGCCAGGCGCTTCAGAGGCAAGTTGTTCAGCTTTGACCAGGCACCGCCACTCCCGCTGGCTGGTTGCAACACACTGCACTGTGCCTGCAACTACCGCGGCCTGCCGGAACACCGCAAACAGGCGCGGCGTAATGCCCTTGACCGCAGGGACTCGTTACGTTTTGACGCCGAACGCCCGGAGCGCCGTGTCGGCAAGGAAAACCGCCAGGGCAACATCAACTGGCGGGATCCCGGCGACTGAACCCTGACGGCCGGGGTGCCATCCCGGCCGGCTTCGAAAATACCGGGCAGCTCTGGTATTCTTTACCATCGCTGATCACACGGCATCCCCATGGTAAAGACCCTTGTCCTGCTGGCCATACTTGCAATTCTTGTGGGTATCTTCTGGCTGTTGCGTGGCAAAGGCGTGCAACGTCTGGGGCAGCTGAGACACCAGCACCAGCAGCCGGACGAGGAAGATGAACTCATCGGGCTGTCCAGCAAGGAAAAAGCACTGGAGAAACTGCACAACAGCAGGAAATTCTGGGGTGTTGAGATCCTGCAAGGCGGTTGCAAGGCCTCAACTGCACTGGCGGGTAAACGCTTTGCATTCGAGGAAGCCCCCGCCCTGCCACTGGAGGGCTGCACGGCACATAACTGCCCGTGCCAGTACAAGGGCCTGAAAGAGCATCGCGGGGGTCACCGCCGCGCCCAGGAAGACCGTCGTGAAGGTTTACGGTTTGATGTAAAAAAACCGGACCGCCGTGCACTGAAAGACCGGCGTAGCCGGTTTGACCAGTGGAAAGGAAGGGCCTAGCCGTCAGGCGACTTCCGCCAGCAGCTTCTTGTACCTGGGTGAGTTCAAGTTGGCCGACTTCGGCTTGGAACCACCGAGATAGGCCTCCAGCGTGACCGTCGGGATTTTGGACATGTCAACCAGCGGGTGCATGATGCACTTCTCGCAGGCGATCAGTTTAGGTGGCGCACCGGCGGGTGCCTTGCCGACCGGACGTTCACGCAGGTTCTTGCAGGTTGCCACACTCAGGTAGGCTTGCTGGGGAATGCAGTGAAACATAGAATCCATACTTTCTTCCTCTTACTCCGTCGCCGACACGTGCACTCACCAGACAAGGCTGGGTGAAATAGCCGACCAGAAAAACGGTGGAGTATAGCACATTCTGGCGGCATATCTAATTACAGCTGGATTTTCAGCAAGTTAGCGGAAGTATTCAGTCCGTTGCGCCCAGCTTCATGGCACGCTGGCGGCGATCTGCCAGTGCGCTTGCAGCGGGGCCGGGGTGCGCCAGCCAGTCGCCGGCATGCTGTCCAACCAGCTGCAGCAGTGCCGTGATATGCGCGGGGTCCGCGTTCAGGCAGGGGATGTAACCGAAGTGTTTCCCGCCGGCGGCAAGAAACAGGTCGCGATTCTGCATACCGATTTCCTCGAGTGTCTCGAGGCAGTCCGCGCTGAAACCAGGGCAGATCACATGGACATTGTCGACCCCGTCCTTGCCGAGTGCCTTGAGGGTCTTGTCAGTATAGGGCTTGAGCCACTGCTTCGGCCCAAGCCGTGACTGGAACGTCAGCTGCCAGCGCTCTGTCGGCAGGCCCAGTGCCGACGCCAGCAGGCGCCCGGTCTTCCGGCATTCGCAGTGGTAGGGGTCGCCGGCACGAACACAGTCTTCCGGGATGCCATGAAACGACATCAGCAGCCGATCAGGCTCGCCGTGTTCACTCCAGTAGTTACGCACGCTGTCCGCGAGCGCGGCAATGTAGGCCGGGAAATCGTGATAATGATTGATAAAGCGCATCTCGGGCAACCAGCGCCAGCCCTGCAGTTGCTGCGTTACCGCGTCAAAGGTCGATGCGGTGGTTGTGGCGGAATACTGCGGGTACAGCGGCAGTACCAGCAGGCGCCGCGCACCGGCCCGGCGCAGTTCCTCCAGTCCCGCGGCAATCGACGGATTGCCGTAGCGCATTGCAAGCGCCACCCGGACACCTGTCCCGAACTGCTCCTGCAGCCCGGCCTGCAGTGCTTCATGCTGGCGCCGTGAAATGACCAGCAGTGGTGAGCCCGCATCGGTCCAGACTTTCGCATAGGCATGGGCCGAGCGCCGCGGCCGGGTGTTGAGGATGACCAGGTTCAGTATCAGCCACCAGATCGGCCGCGCCATCTCGACCACTCGCGGGTCCCACAGGAACTCCTTCAGGTAGCGGCGTACGGCCACACGATCCGGCGCATCCGGGGTGCCGAGGTTGACCAGCAGTATCCCGGTGATGTCAGGTTCATCGTGCTGAAACATTACGGTATGTAGTTTACCAGTATCACTGCTGTCACTTGGAGGCTGTACCCTGATCGACTGTGGCCGAATGAATTCGGCCCTACAACGGTCATCTGCTCGCTCGACCGGATCGGGTCGAATTTATTCGACCCATTGAGAACAATGGTTGAATACAGTCCGGGATATAGTCTATTCGACCGTGACTGACTTGGCGAGGTTGCGCGGCTGGTCGATGTCCGTGCCCTTGAGGGCGGCCACATGATAGGCGAGCAGCTGCAGGGGAACAGAAAATATAATGGGTGCAATGCTGTCCTCGACGGGTGCCACCGGCAGCACGGTCACGCCGGGGGAACTGATCATGCCGACCTTGGCATCGGCAAACACGATCAGCTCACCGCCGCGGGCGCGCACTTCCTGCAGATTCGACTTGAGTTTCTCCAGCAGTTCATTGTTCGGCGCCACGGCAATGACCGGCATATTGGCATCCACCAGTGCCAGCGGCCCGTGCTTGAGTTCACCGGCGGGATAGGCCTCGGCATGAATGTAGGAAATTTCCTTGAGCTTGAGCGCCCCTTCCATGGCCACGGGAAACTGTGCGCCGCGCCCCAGGAACAGCGCATTGTGCTTGTCGGCAAAGTGCTCGCGGGCCAGCGTGATGATCTGCTCGTTCAGGGTCAGCGCGGATTCCACCTTGCCCGGTACACTGCGCAGCTCGTTCACCAGGCAGGTCTCGGTTTCCTCCGACATGCCATGGCGACGCCCGAGCACGATAGTCAGCAGCAGCATGGACACCAACTGGGTGGTAAAAGCCTTGGTCGAGGCCACACCGATCTCCGGACCGGCATGGGTCATCAATACCAGGTCGGATTCACGCACCAGCGAACTTTCCGGGACATTGCAGATCGACAGTGCCCGGCCGAAACCCAGCCGTCGCGCCTCGCGCAGGCCGGCCAGCGTGTCCGCGGTTTCGCCGGACTGTGACAGGGTTACGATCAGCGAGTTGTTACGTACCACCGGGTGGCGATAGCGAAACTCACTGGCTACCTCAACGCTGCAGGGAATACCGGCGAGTGATTCCAGCCAGTAACGCCCGATCATGCCGGCGTGGTAGCTGGTCCCGCAGGCGATGATGTGCACACCCGCCACCTGGTCAAATATGTTGCCGGCGTCGGTGCCGAATGCCGCTTCCAGTACCCGGTTACCGCTGATGCGGCCCTCCAGGGTATCGGCAATTGCACGCGGTTGCTCGAAGATCTCCTTGAGCATGAAGTGCGCAAAGTCACCCTTGTCGGTGGCATCCACCGTCACCCGGGACTGCTTTACCGGCCGCTCGACCGGGCGGCCCGCCTGGTCATACACGGTCATGCCATCCCTGGTGATATCGGCTACATCGCCGTCCTCGAGAAACACGAAGCTGTCCGTCTGTGCAATCAGGGCGGCCACGTCCGAAGCGATCAGGATCTCACCATCGGCCAGTCCAATCACCAGCGGACTGCCGCGGCGGGCGGCAATCAGGCGCCCGGGTTCATCCTTGCTGATGACACCGAGCGCAAATGCCCCCTCGAGGTCGTTCACGGCGGCGGTTACCGCGGCCAGCAGGTCCTTACCCTGGTCCAGGTAAAAATGCACCTGGTGCACAATGACCTCGGTATCGGTCTGTGAGGTGAACCGGTAGCCGGCTTGTTCCTGCTGCACATGCAAGGCATCGTGATTTTCGATAATGCCGTTATGCACCAGTGCCACCCGCTCATGGCAGATATGCGGGTGGGCATTCTGTTCACTGGGCTCGCCGTGGGTTGCCCAGCGGGTGTGGGCGATCCCGGTCAACCCGCTTACCGGAGTTTTATCCAGTGCATGCTCGAGTTCCGCGACCTTGCCAACGGTGCGCACGCGCTCCAGCAGGGCGCCAGCGGTCTGGACGGCGACCCCGGCAGAATCATAACCGCGGTACTCGAGCCGCCGCAGGCCATCGAGCAGCACCGGGGTGACATCACGTTGTGCGGCGGCGCCGACTATGCCGCACATGGGTAATCCACCACCATGAATGAATACAAGACCATCCCCTCTCCCTTGCAGGGAGAGGGGACGTAATACCAGGCATTTCGATACAGCAGATTCATTTTTTCTTTACCGGTCGTTGCCAGCCCTTGCGGGTTTCCTGGGGTGCGCGACTCAGGGTCAGCTCACCTGCCGGTGCGTTGCGGGTTATGGTCGAACCCGCGCCAATGGTAGCGCCGTCCGCCACGGTCACCGGTGCAATCAGCTGGGTATCCGAGCCGATAAACACACCGTCACCGATCACTGTGCGATGCTTGTTGGCGCCGTCGTAGTTGCAGGTAATGGTACCGGCACCGACATTGACATCACGCCCGATACCGGTGTCGCCGATATAGCTCAGGTGATTGACCTTGGAACCGTTTCCGATTTCGGAATTCTTTATCTCGACAAAATTACCGATATGCGTCGACTGCGCCAGCCGGGTGCCGGGCCGGATGCGTGCAAACGGGCCAATGCGGGTGCCGGCACCGATGTCGGCCTCCTCGATCACGCAGTTTGGCAGGATGGTGACATCGTCAGCAATGCTTGTATCACGCATGACCACGTTCGGACCGATGGTGACCCGGTTACCGAGGCTTATGTTGCCTTCCAGCACGGCATTGACATCGATGACCACATCCTGGCCGGCAGCCAGTCGGCCGCGCAGATCAAAGCGTGCCGGGTCGATGAGGGTCACACCGTCATCCATGCAGGCCATGGCCTGGCGCAACTGGTAGCACCGCTCCAGGGTGGCAAGCTGGGCGCGGGTATTCACGCCGAGCACTTCATTGCGGTCTTTGGTGGTGACGCCGCGCACGATAATGCCGTCTGTAACCGCCCTGGCAATGATATCCGTCAGGTAAAATTCGCCCTGGGCATTGTTATTGTCGAGCGACTCCACCCAGTTGCGCAGGCTGCCGGCCTGTGCCGCGACAAAACCGGTATTCACTTCCCGGATCCGGCGCTGCTCGTTGGTGGCATCCTGTTCCTCAACACTGCCGGTAATACTGCCATCAGCCGCGTACAGGATGCGCCCGTAACCGGTGGGATCGTCGAGCTCGGCCGTGAGCAGCCCCACCTCGTTGTTCAGGGCAATCACCTGCAATGCCCCCAGCGTTTCCTTGCGGATCAACGGCACATCACCGTACATCACGAGGACTGCATGCTCGTCCGGGATAGCGGGCAGTACCTGTGCAACCGCGTGACCGGTGCCCAGCTGCGGTTGCTGGGTGAACCAGTGGATAGCGGGGTCCGGAAAGGCAGCGCGCACCTGTTCGGCACCATGGCCGACGACGACATGCAGGGCGGCATCGTCAAAGCGTCGCGCCGTATCGAGCACATGAGCCAGCAGTGGCCGCCCGCCCAGCGGGTGCAGGATCTTGGGCAGGTCGGAACGCATGCGCGTTCCCTGGCCGGCGGCAAGAATAATGATGCTGAGGTTCATTCGGGAGATTCGGTTAACTCAATATATGAAGGTTAACGACAGCAAACCGCGACTCTGGAGTGGATATGATCATATCACGGCCATGTGAAATGTAGCCCAATTCTCAGTGCAGCACCGGCATGGGCATGGGTTCCACGCCGTTGGCCATTTCATCCTCGCTGGCTGCGCGCACCTCGACCACCTTGATATTGAAAGTGATGACCTTGCCGGCCAGTGGATGATTGCCATCCACCGTCAGTTTGCCATCACTGATATGCGTAACGGTGAATTTACGCGCCTCGCCCGCATCGTTCGTCATTTCCACCTCGGCCCCGATATGGCGAAACTCGGGTGGAACATTATCGATATTGTCAGTATAGGCCAGACTTGCATCGTATGGCCCGAAACCCTCCCTGGATGCTGTCACCGACCACGCAACTGTCGAGTGCCTGCTCGATTTTCTCGAACAGGTCATGCTTGCCGCCATGAACATAACTGATCGGCAGGTCGGACTGTTCCACGACCTCACCGGACTCATCCTGGATTGAATAGGTGAATGATACGACGTTGCCGTCACTGACCATGGTTGCCGTCATCGGGGTTCGATCAGCTTATTGGCGCGCTTTCTCGCGCAGTTTCTGTATTGCCCGCAGTTGCGCGACCGATTGTGCCAGTTCGGCCTGGGCCTTGGCATAATCGATATCCGCTATCTTGTCGGTGAGCATCTTCTCGGCACGTTCCTTCGCCTCGAGTGCCTGTGCCTCGTCAATATCGGCAGCGCGGATTGCCGTGTCGGCCAACACGGTAACTACGTGCGGCTGCACTTCGAGCATGCCGCCGGAGACAAAGAATGACAGCTCCTCGCCGCTTTCGGCCTGCACCCGTACCTCGCCTGGTTTGAGACGGGTCAGCATCGGGGCATGGCGCGGTGCAATGCCGACCTCGCCCATTTCGGCGGGCGCAAAGATCATCGTTGCCGTACCCGAGAAGATCTCGGTCTCGGCACTGACAATATCAACGTGCAGGGTTATTGGCATCTTTTAAGCCTGTAATCCAGGTTACAGTTCCTTGGCCTTTTCCACGGCCTCATCAATCGTGCCGACCATGTAAAACGCCTGTTCCGGCAAGTCGTCGTAATCACCGTTTGTGATGCCCTTGAAGCCGGCAATGGTTTCCTTCAGCGTCACGTACTTGCCGGCGGTACCGGTAAAGGTTTCGGCAACGGAGAACGGCTGGGACAGAAAGCGTTGCATCTTGCGCGCCCGGATTACCACCAGCCGGTCCTCTTCTGAAAGCTCGTCCATGCCGAGAATTGCAATAATGTCGCGCAGTTCCTTGTAGCGCTGCAGGATCCCCTGCACCTCGCGCGCCGTGTCGTAGTGATCAGCGCCGACCACGTTGGGGTCGAGAATACGCGAGGTGGAATCCAGCGGATCCACGGCAGGATAAATACCCAGCTCGGCAATCTGGCGCGACAGCACCAGCGTAGCATCGAGGTGGGCGAAGGTCGTCGCCGGTGACGGGTCGGTGAGATCGTCCGCCGGGACATAGACGGCCTGGAAGGAGGTGATGGAGCCGGTCTTGGTGGAGGTAATGCGCTCCTGCAGCGTGCCCATTTCCTCGGCCAGCGTCGGCTGGTAGCCCACGGCCGAGGGCATGCGCCCGAGCAGTGCGGACACCTCGGTACCCGCCAGGGTGTAACGGTAGATGTTGTCGATGAACATAAGCACGTCGCGGCCCTCGTCGCGGAAATGTTCGGCCATGGTGAGGCCCGAGAGCGCCACACGCAGGCGGTTGCCCGGCGGTTCATTCATCTGGCCGTAGACCATCGATACCTTGTCCAGTACGCCCGCCTCCTTCATCTCGTGGTAGAAGTCGTTGCCCTCACGGGTACGCTCACCGACTCCGGCGAATACCGACAGGCCCTCCTGCTGGACGGCAATATTGTTGATCAGCTCCATCAGCGCAACGGTCTTGCCCACGCCGGCGCCGCCGAACAGGCCGATCTTGCCGCCCTTGACGATGGGCATAATCAGATCAATGACTTTGATACCGGTTTCGAGAATTTCCACCGAGACCGCCTGCTCGGCAAACGTCGGCGCGGCACGATGAATCGGCATGGTATGCCCGGCGCCAATGTCGCCCTTCTCGTCCACCGGTTCACCGAGTACGTCCATGATGCGGCCGAGGGTCTTCTCGCCAACCGGGACCTTGATGGGCTCACCGGTACTGAGTACCGAGAGACCGCGTTTCAGGCCATCCGTCGAGCCCATGGCAATGGTGCGTACCACACCGTCGCCCAGTTGCTGCTGCACTTCCAGCGTCAACCCCACTGCCTCGACCTTCAGGGCGTTGTAGACCCTGGGCACGCTGTCACGCGGGAATTCCACGTCGACCACGGCACCGATGACTTCCACTATGTTGCCAGCACTCATGATGTTTTCCTCTTTACTTGATTTCTGCCCGGGGACAGGCTTGAAGCCTGTCCCCGAATAAACTACACCGCGGCCGCGCCCGCGACGATTTCGGAGATCTCCTGGGTAATCGCTGCCTGGCGCGCCTTGTTGTAGATCAGTTGCAGTTCATCGATCAGGTTGCCGGCGTTGTCCGTCGACGCCTTCATCGCAACCATGCGCGCCGCCTGCTCGCAGGCCACGTTTTCCACCACGCCCTGGTAAACCAGGGATTCAATGTAGCGGATCATCAGGGCATCCATCACCGGCTTGGAGTCCGGCTCGTAGATATAATCCCAGTGCGTCTTCAGTGTCTCGTCATCCGCGCCCTGCAGCGGTAACAACTGCTTGAGTACCGGCTGCTGCGTCATGGTGTTCACAAACACGTTATGCGCAATATAGAGCCGGTCGATCCGGCCTTCCTCGTAGGCATCCAGCATCACCTTGACAGTGCCGATCAGCTCGGTAATCGACGGCGCATCACCAAGCTGACTGGCCGTGGACACCACGTTGCCGCCGAGGCGCTTGAAAAATGCGTTGCTCTTGGTGCCGATCAGGTCCAGGTCAATCTCGAGGTTGTCCGCATCCCATTCCTTCATCGCGCCAATGGCGGTCTTGAACAGGTTGATATTCAGCCCGCCACACAGCCCGCGGTCGGTGGAGATGATAATCAGGCCGACACGCCGGGCCTCGCGCTCCTCCAGGAACGGGTGGTGATACTCGGGGTGGGCATACGCGAGGTGCGAGACCACGTTCTGGATCTTTTCAGCATACGGCCTGGTTGCACGCATGCGCTCCTGTGCCTTGCGCATCTTGCTCGCCGCAACCATTTCCATGGCCTTGGTGATCTTCTGCGTGTTCTTGATACTCGCGATCTTGGTGCGAATTTCCTTGGCGCCTGACATCGATTTACCCTCGGCAAACGGCAGGTGCTGTAGCCCGGATGCAGGCCCGGAGGGCCGGAATCCGGAGATTTCGATTAACCTGTTTCCCGGATTCCGGCCTTGCGGCCTCCATCCGGGCTACGACTACGACTGCATTCAGCATTACCATGTACCGGTCGCCTTGAAGTCCTCGATGGCGGCCTTCATGCCGGACTCGATCTCGTCGTTGAAGTCGCCGGTCTCGTTGATCCTGTCCAGCAGCACCTGCTGGCTGGCGTGCATGTAGGAATGCAGAGCAGACTCAAAATCCACGATCTTGTTGATCTCTACGTCATCGAGAAAACCCTGTTCCGCCGCAAACAATGACACGGCCATCTCGGCAACCGACAATGGCGAGTACTGTTTCTGTTTCATCAGCTCGGTTACCCGCTGACCGCGTTCCAGCTGCTTGCGGGTGGCCTCGTCGAGATCGGACGCAAACTGCGAGAACGCCGCCAGCTCACGATACTGCGCCAGCGCGAGACGCACTCCACCGCCCAGCTTCTTGATGATCTTCGTCTGGGCGGCACCACCAACGCGTGACACCGACAGGCCGGCATTGATAGCCGGGCGAATACCGGCATTGAACAGGTCAGACTCCAGAAAAATCTGCCCGTCGGTAATAGAAATAACGTTGGTCGGTACGAATGCCGACACATCACCGGCCTGGGTTTCAATGATCGGCAATGCGGTCAGCGAACCGGTCTTGCCCTTCACTTTGCCGTTGGTGAGTTTCTCGACCTCATCGGCATTGATACGCGCGGCACGTTCCAGCAGGCGCGAGTGCAGGTAAAACACATCGCCCGGGTAGGCCTCGCGTCCCGGCGGGCGGCGCAGCAGCAGGGACACCTGGCGATAAGCCCAGGCCTGCTTGGTAAGATCGTCATAGATGATCAGTGCGTCTTCACCGCGGTCACGGAAATACTCGCCCATGGTGCAACCGGCATACGGCGCAATGTACTGCATCGCCGCCGATTCAGCGGCGGGGGCGGCGACCACGATAGTGTGATCCATGGCGCCGTGCTCTTCGAGCTTGTGCACCACGTTGGCAATGGTGGAATTCTTCTGGCCAATGGCTACGTAGATGCACTTGATGTCGGTGCCCTTCTGATTGATGATGGTATCGATGGCCACCGCACTCTTGCCGGTCTGGCGGTCACCGATGATCAGTTCGCGCTGGCCGCGACCGATCGGCACCATGGAGTCGATCGATTTCAGGCCGGTCTGCACCGGCTGGTCAACCGACTGGCGCGCAATCACGCCCGGGGCAATTTTTTCGATCGGCGAGGTTGCCGTGGACTCGATCGGGCCCTTGCCGTCAATCGGGTTGCCGAGCGAGTCGACCACGCGACCGAGCATGGCTTCACCGATCGGCACCTCGAGAATACGGCCGGTACACTTGACGCTGTCGCCTTCCGTAATGCCCTTGTAGTCGCCAAGGATAACCGCACCGACAGAATCACGTTCCAGGTTGAGCGCCATACCGAACACATTGCCGGGAAACTCGATCATCTCGCCCTGCATGACATCGGCCAGGCCGTGAATGCGGGCGATGCCATCGGTCAGGCTGACGACCGTGCCTTCGGTGCGCGCCTCGGCAACGACATCGAACTGCTCGATGCGGCTCTTGATCAGATCGCTGATTTCAGTGGGGTTGAGTTGCATAGCTTGTGCTTCCTGTATCAGTAAATTCTTTTAATGCATCAGGGCAGTGCCCAGCCGTTCGAGCTTGCCGCGCACGGAACCGTCTATCACCAGATCACCGGCGCGGATAATTGCGCCGCCCAGCAGTGCCGGGTCGGTGCTGCATTCCAGCTCGATATCAAGCTGCAGGCGCTTTTTCAGTGCCTCGATAACAGCAGTCTGCTGGGACTCGCGGGCCGGGAAAGCGGTGACCAGTTCCGCTTTGACGGTCTGCTCGGCCGCGCGGCGCTGGATTTCAAACAGGGCCGCAATATCCGGCAGTACATGCAGTCGCCGGTTCTCGGCCAGCAGGCGAATGAAGTTGTGACATTTCTCATTGAGACGGTCACCACCGACACCGACAAACAGATCAGCCACCTGTACCTCGGTCAGCTGCGGGTTGTCGATCATGTCCGCCATTTGCGGGTTCGCGGCAGCCGCGGCCAGCAGTTGCAGCATCTCCGACCAGTCTTTCAGCGTGTGATGCTGGCTGGCGAACAGAAATACTGCCTGTGCATAAGGCCGGGCAACTGTCAGTGATTCGGCCATCAGATCTCGGCTGCCAGTTTATTCATGAGCTCGGCATGGGTTGCTTCATCGACTTCGCGCTCCAGCACCTTGCCGGCACCGGCCACGGCAATCGAGACCACCTTGCCACGCAGGTCTTCCCTGGCGCTGTTTACTGCCTGGTGAATCTCGGCACGGGCAGCGACCAGCAGGCGCTCACCTTCGGCGCGTGCATCGTCTTTGGATTCATCGACGATCTCGGCAGCACGTTTCTCTGCACGATTGATGATTTCGCCCGCCTGGCCCTTGGCTTCACGCAGGATATCCTTGGCACGCTCCTCGGCCAGTTCCTGTTCGTGCTTGCCATGCTCGGCGGCGGCCAGGCCATCGGCGATTTTCTGCTTGCGCGCTTCCAGTGCATTCATCAGCGGCGGCCAGATAAACCGGTAACAGAACCAGACAAATACGAAGAACGTGATCGACTGGCCGATCAGTGTCATATTGATATTCATGCGTGTATCCCGTCCCGGGTTGAACGGCGGCTGTTAGCCGGCAACCGCGAAGATGACGTAGAAGGCCACACCCACGGCAATCATCGGCACCGCGTCGGTCAGACCCATCATCAGGAAGAACTGGCCGCGCAGCACGGGAATCAGTTCCGGCTGACGGGCAGCGCCTTCGAGGAAGCGACCACCGAGGATGCCGATACCGATTGCAGCACCCAGAGCGCCGAGGCCCATCATGATAGCGCCCGCGATAAAGAGCAAAGCAGTTACTTCAGTCATGTTGTTTTCTCCTGGTAAATAAAATCAGATCGCAAAATCAAAATCAGTGTTCATCCGTCTGGTAGGCCAGATCCATATAGACCACGGTCAGGACCATGAAGATAAACGCCTGCAGGGTAATGATCAGCACGTGGAAAATGGCCCAGCCCATCTGCAGGAAGCCGCCAAAGATACCCAGCATCAGGCCACCACTGTACATCAGCGCAATCAGGATAAAGATCATCTCGCCGGCAAACATGTTGCCGTAGAGGCGCAGTGACAGCGACAGCGGCTTGGCCAGCAGCGAGACAAATTCGAGCAGAAAGTTGATCGGGATAAGCACCAGCTGCAGCAGCTTGTTGCTCGAGCTGAACGGGTGCATGGTGAGCTCGGCCGCAAACCCGCCGACGCCCTTGATTTTGAAACTGTAGAAAATCGACAGCGCAAACACGGCCAGCGCCATGCCAAAGGTTGCATTCGGGTCGGTGGACGGCACCACCTTGAAGAATACGTGGTGCGGGTCCATGCCAAAGACATTGCTGCCGATCAGTGCGGCAACCTGGGGAATCCAGTCGACCGGTATCAAGTCCATGGCATTGATCAGGAACACCCAGATAAAGATGGTCAGCGCCATCGGGGCGACCATCGCGTTGCGCCCGGTAAACGTGGCCCGGACGATGCCATCGACGAACTCCACGATCCACTCGACAAAATTCTGCAGGCCGCCGGGCGTGGCCGCGGTGGCATTTTTCGCTACCCTGCGAAACAGCAGCAGGAACAGCGCACCGAGCAGGATCGACCAGAACATGGTGTCCACGTGGATCGCCCAGAAACCCATGGCCTTGGCATCGGCCGCGGAATGGGCAAAGCCCCAGTGCCCCGCATGCTCGTACCCTTCCGGGAACTTTCCCCAGGTCAGGTTGACCAGGTGGTGCTTGATATAACCCGAGGCTGTCAGCGACTCGCTCGCCATGAATCAGTTTTTCCTTCCGGTTCCTGTCACAAAAAGGCCAAGCTGGCCTGCAATAAATCCAATCAGCAACGGCATCGGTTCCAGCCGCAGCACACCTATGCCCAGCGCGAACAGGGCCAGTACCAGGGCGAAGCGCTCAATGGCACTGCGGTACAACGCCCACAGGCTCTGGCCTGCGCTCAGGGCCCGGCCGCTATCGGCCTGGTAACGGCGCCATTCCAGCAGCACCTGATTGAACGCGGCCATGGCACCACCGAACAGCACGGACAGCGCCGGGAAGCGCCCGGACAGGGCATAAAAAACGCCTGCCGCCAGTCCCACCAGTACCAGCTGGAGGCGCAACGCGGTACCGATCCTGTCCCGGAAAGACCCTGAATTCGACCTGTTAATCAATGGCTTATGGCCTATCTGCTGTGGCCATACACGGCCTGGTACGGTCGGCTGCACGCGAGCGAGCAACCCCGGGGCAGTCGGGGCGGGCATTATAAAGATGACCAACGGGCAGGGTCAATAATATTAATGGCTTGCAGGGCGCAATGAATTGCGCCGTGCGCGGATAGCTTGCGGTGCAATACGCTGCACTATAGCGCCCTGCAATTTCTGTGGTCGGGCAGGACCCGCGCCCCGCGGGGAAAGGTTCCCGGCCGGGGGGCCGGTCCTACAGGCCCACACCCGAAATTATCGTCGGCTGGTCAGCGAATGTGTTCGAGGATACCGTCGAGTTCATCGAGGCTGTTGTAATGGATCTCGAGCTTGCCCTTGCCGCCGCGCGCTGTATGTACGATCACGCGCGCGCCGAGCGTGTCCGAGATTTTTGCTTCGAGCTGCAGCACGTTCGGATCTTTGCTTGCGGCCACGGCTTTTCCCCCGCGTTTCGTTTGCTGCACCAGCGCCTCGGTGGCGCGTACCGTCAGTCCCCTGCCGATTACGTGGCGGGCAGCATCGACCTGTTTGCGGCCGGTGAGTGCCAGCAGCGCGCGCGCATGGCCCATCTCCAGCTCGCGGCGTTCGACCATTTCCCTGACCGCGGCCTCCAGGTCCAGCAGGCGTAGCAGGTTGGACACCGCGGCACGTGAACGGCCCACGGCCTGTGCCGCTTCCTCGTGCGTTATCTCGAACTCATCCACCAGGCGATTCAGTGCGCGCGCCTCTTCAATCGGGTTGAGGTTTTCACGCTGAATATTTTCAATCAGAGCAATGGCAATTGCGGAACGGTCATCCACATCGCGGATGACCGCGGGAATCTCGTGCAGACCGGCGAGTTGCGCAGCACGCCAGCGTCGTTCACCGGCGATGAGCTCGTAACGCCCGTCACCGATGCCGCGCACGACGATCGGCTGCACCACGCCCTGCTCACGGATGGAATCGGCGAGGTCCTGCAATGATTCCTGGTGCATATCGACTCGCGGCTGGTACTTGCCGCGCTCGATTATATCGACTGGCAGGGTGCACAGTGCGCCATCGGCGGGGGGTACCGGTTCCGCCGTCGGCACGGCCTTGAGTGCCGGTACCGCGGCCGGTTCCTGCCGGTTTGCCTGTGCCGCCGGTCCGAGCAGTGCTTCCAGTCCCCGGCCCAATCCGCGTTTTTTAGCTGCCATAGTAATGTCCGTTGCTGTTCAGTGAATGATTACATCGTCGGGTGATGCGGTACCGGCTGTTCCGCCGGGGTGTCATCGACCGCCATTTCCTGCACTGTCTCCGGCGGTGTGTGCCGGCGTACGTACTCGCCTGCCAGCGCCAGGTAGGCCGCTGCGCCACGCGATGACCGGTCGTAATGCAACACCGGCAGTCCGTGGCTGGGCGCCTCTGCAAGCCGCACATTGCGCGGGATGATGGTGCGATACACCTTGTCGCCGAAGTGCTGCTGCAACTGGGCAGACACGTCATTGGACAGGTTGTTGCGTGCGTCGTACATGGTGCGCAGCAGACCCTCGATTTCCAGTTCCGTGTTCACCGCAACCCGCACCTGTTCAATCGTCTCGAGCAGCGCCGACAGTCCTTCCAGCGCGTAGTACTCGCACTGGATCGGTATGAATACGCCGTGCGCCGCTGCCAGTGCATTAATCGTCAGCATGCTGAGTGATGGCGGGCAGTCGATGATGATGACGTCGTAATCCTGTTGCACGTAGGCCAGTGCGGAACGCAGCCGGCGCTCGCGGTTATCGCGGCCCATCAACTCCACTTCGGCAGCCGTCAGGTCGCTGTTGGCGGGCAGCAGGTCATAGCCGGCTTCCGGTGCATACACAATGACGTCACGAATCCCGGCGTGCCCGAGCAACAGGTCATAGCCGGTCTTGATGACCTCGGCCTTGTTGATACCGCTGCCCATGGTGGCATTGCCCTGGGCATCGAGATCAATCAACAGCACGCGGCGGCCGGTTTCGGTCAGTGACGCGGCAAAATTGATACTGGTCGTGGTCTTGCCGACCCCGCCTTTCTGGTTGGTTACCGCGAGTATATTGACCATGCTGTACCTGCCTATTGTGTTGAAGGGTGCATCAGGACCAGGTGTCGTTCCGCATCCAGCCCCGGGACCTGCAGCGCAACCACTTCATCGATTACGTCCTTGTTTTCCAGGCCCTCGATTTCGGCCATCGGATAGACGCCCTTCATGGCAAGCATCCTGCCATCTGCCGTGCACAGGCGCGTGGCATGCCGATAAAGATCGCGCAGGTCCGAGAATGCCCGGCAGATGACGGTACCGAACTGTTCGTCCGGCCGGTAATCCTCGATCCGCGAATGTTCAAGGATGACGTTGTCCAGTTCCAGGATGCCGAGGGTCTGCTGGATAAAACGCAGTTTTTTGCTGCTGCTGTCGAGCAACACAAACTCGCGCTCCGGGCAGGCAATCGCCAGCGGTATGCCGGGCAGGCCGGCGCCGGTGCCGATATCCAGGATCCGGTCGCCAAACAGGTGGGGTATCACCGACAGGCTATCGAGGATATGCCGCGGTACGATCTCGGTCGGCTTGCGCACCGAGGTCAGATTGTAGACCCGGTTCCAGTTCATCAACTCGGTGATGTATTCCATCAACCGGTCATCGCCCGCCAGCTCTTCATTCAGCCCGAGCTCGCACAGGCCGTCCTCCAGCAAATCCGCCGGATCAACGAACTTGCCGTGTTGTGACTTGCCCCTGTAGGTTCTGTTGTACATATTTTAACGGACGGTGTCAGGCACTCCTGCGTTCAACGGGGTTGCGTTTTTTCAGATGAATCAGTAACAGTGAAACCGCTGCCGGGGTGACGCCCGGTATCCGCGTCGCCTGGCCAATGGTCTCCGGTCGCACTGACTGTAATTGTTCCGATACCTCGTTTGACAGCCCGTGCACGGCATTGTAATCCATATCTGCCGGCAACGGTTGTTCCTGGTGGCGTTGCAGGCGTGCAATCTCCGACTGCTGGCGCTCGAGATACCCGGCGTATTTCGCCTGGATCTCGACCTGCCCGGCGACCTGTGCGTCGGCCACCGCGGGGCCGATGCCGGTGATCGCCATCAGCGCAGCATACGACACCTCCGGCCGGCGCAGCAGGTTTGCTGCAGGCTGTTCGCGTGACAACGGGCGTTCCAGCAGGCTGGAGACGGCGGCGCCGGTGCCGGATTCCGGGCGCACCAGCAGCGCATCAAGACGTTGCTGTTCGCGGGCAATGGCCTCGCGTTTTTCGCTGAAGACCTGCCAGCGCCGATCATCGATCAGCCCCAGCTCCCGTCCGGCCGGGGTCAGGCGCAGGTCCGCATTGTCCTGGCGCAGCAGCAGGCGATACTCGGCGCGACTGGTAAACATGCGATACGGCTCGCGGGTGCCGCGGGTGACGAGATCATCGATTAACACCCCGATGTAGGCCATGTCACGCCCCGGGGACCAGGGCGCCTGGCCCTGCACCTGGCGCGCGGCATTGAGTCCGGCAATCAGCCCCTGTGCCGCGGCCTCTTCATAGCCGGTGGTGCCGTTGATCTGGCCGGCAAAATACAGTCCGCGAATGACTTTGGTCTCCAGCGAGGCGTACAGGTCGCGCGGATCAAAGAAATCATACTCGATGGCATAGCCCGGCCGCGTGATGCGGGCCTGCTCGAATCCACGGATCGAGTGCACCAGCGCCTCCTGCACGTCCAGGGCAAGGCTGGTGGAAATTCCATTGGGATAGACTTCGTAAGTATCAAGACCCTCCGGTTCCACGAACACCTGGTGGGACGAGCGGTCGGCAAAGCGCACCACCTTGTCCTCGATCGAGGGACAGTAGCGCGGCCCGTTTGACTGAATCGCACCGCTGTACATCGGCGAGTCATCAAGCCCGCCGCGAATAATGTCATGGGTCGCTTCACCGGTATGGGTGATATGGCAGGACACCTGGCGCGGGTGGTCTGCCGGCGCGCCAAGAAATGACATCACCGGCACCGGGTCATCCCCCGGCTGTTCCTGCAACTTGCCAAAATCGATACTGCGGCCATCGAGGCGCGGCGGTGTCCCGGTCTTCAGGCGCTCGACCCGTAGCGGCAGTTCCCGCAGGCGCGCGGCGAGCGCGTTTGCCGGCGGGTCACCGGCACGTCCACCGGCCTGCTGCTGCGTCCCGATATGCATACAGCCACCCAGAAATGTGCCCACGGTGAGTATCACTGCCGGCGCATGAAAGCTCAGCCCCGTGTGCGTCACCACACCGGTGACTCGCTCCCCGGTAACGACGAGATCGTCAACGGCCTGCTGGATGATGGTCAGGTTGGGTGCCTGCTCCAGCACCGAACGCACGGCCTGCCGGTACAACACCCGGTCCGCCTGGGCGCGGGTGGCGCGTACGGCCGGACCCTTGCTGGCATTGAGCACCCGGAACTGGATACCGGCCCGGTCGGCAGCACGCGCCATCAGCCCGCCAAGAGCATCGATTTCCCGTACCAGGTGGCTCTTGCCAATCCCGCCGATGGCCGGGTTGCAACTCATCTGGCCAAGGGTTTCGACCTTGTGGGTCAGCAACAGGGTGCGGGCGCCCAGCCGGGCGGCCGCGAGCGCCGCCTCGGTGCCGGCATGGCCGCCACCGATTACGATTACGTCATAGCTTCTGCCCGGATGTGTCACCGTACGGATACCGCAAGAAAAACCAGCGGGCAGTTTACGCCCATGGAAAACACCAGGCGAATCCCCTGCCATCGCTTGCCGCCTGCATCGTTACCGTCCCCCGGAAACAGACTATATAGTATAAATCGTATATGTTGTGATAGGATACCCGAATATACACAATATGGGGTAGCCGTTGAGATTACTTGAGTTTACCCGGGATGCCGGGGGCGCCAACCCGCGGCGCACTGCAGTCGCGGCCGCCGCAAAGCCGGCAGCCGCTACCCGGGTGGTCAGGCCGCCAGCCGGGCAGACCGGCAGACCGGGCAGCCAGCGGTTTCCGCCGAAAGGCCATACCGCAATGAAACCGGCCCGGCGCAACCCGGTCGATCTCGAGGCACTGCAATCACGCATCCATGCCCTGGAGCAGCGGGTACAACAGCAGACCGGCCGGATCGAGCACCATGCCAGGCTGGCGGATCTCGACACGTTGCAAATGCGTATCAAGCGTGTCGAGCAGACTCTCAACAGTGAACTCTGGGCAGCCCGGCAGCGCGAACACACCATGCTGGAGATGCTCAGCACACCGCCGCTGAAAACGGCGGTCCTTAAACGGTTCAAAGAGTTTTGGCAAACCGGTGTGCCAGCCATCAAGCGCTGGTTGCAGCAGGCCGCAGCCAGCTGGTGGCGGGATACCCGGCCTGGCTGGTGGCCGCAATTTGCGGCCGCCTGGCAGGAAGCCCTCGACCAGGCACGGCGCTGACCCGACCGGTGCCAGGCCGAATCAGTTCGGCCCTACAAAGAACGGTATAGTGGGGCGGATGAACGGTGTTGCAGGGCGGAATTCATTCCGCCAAACAAACTATTTCGCTGCCACATTGCGTAGCCCCGCCCAGAGCAGTTCCAGCTGTTGCCGGTACATGGCCCCGATACTCGCCGGGTTGCTATGCTGGATGGCCAGCGGGACACTAGAAGATCGACACCAGGCCGACCATGGCGGCCGGCATCAGGGTATTCTCCGGTAATTCGCCCCGCTTCATCGCCTGCTGCAACGCGGCTTTGAACAGCGTTTCCAGGCTGTCCTGCTCGCTTGCATCAATCCCCTCCAGGTCCGGAAACGCCATGACCCGTTCGGCCAGGGTAATCTCCGGGCGCGGGGCATGTTCCCGGTCGCGCGCCTCGTAGGCAATGATCTCCGCCATGAGCCCGGGTTTCTTCTGGATCTGGATGGCGGTATAGCGGAACAGTGCCTCGATCACCGCGAGCCCGTGTTGCTGCTGCGCCGCCTGACCGCCATACCAGTTGAGCTCGAGCGACCAGAGCTTGTCGAGGTAGGCCACCAGGTCATCCTTGCGGGGAAAATAGTTGAAGAAGGTGGCCTCGGAAATCTGCACCTGGTCGCACAGGGCCTTGACCGAGAGGTTGTCCAGGGGCGCGGACTCGAGGTGGCGGGTCACGGCTGCGGCCAGTGCCAGGCGGGTGCGGGCAAATTTTCGCTCACGCAGGGTCGGCTTGGCGGCATCGGACATTGCTGTAGCTTACTATATAATTTTATAAAACAGTAATAAATTAATTTTAAGGAAATTCAGTGACTTCCAGCCTGTGTCGGGCTCCGCCAGCCAGGCAAGCGGTTATTCCACAATAAACCCGTAAAATATCTGTGGAAAGGGCAATTTGCGGTGATTTCCAGGCTACCGGGACGCCACGAGATTCCAGAAATTCATCATAATTAAAAATTATTACAATAAGTTAGAATATTTTATGGCAATATATAAAATTAGAGATCTCATTAATAAATAACCCTGAGACCCGGGAATCCGGATGATTCCAGATCATGCGCTCTCTATTAATAGAGTAAACCTTAAATAGTTAGCAAAAACCCGTTTTTTACCCGGCGGAATAAATTCCGCCCTACAGCGCTGTTCTGTGTAGGGCCGAATTTATTCGGCCGGAATGGATCGACTCAACACCACCAGCCGGTAGCTCTTGTAGCGTTCAAACACGGCCTGGCTGCGGTTACCGGACAGGTACTTGTAATTAAATCGCGCCAGCTGTTTGCGCAGTAGCCATTTGAGCACCCGGGTCTTGAGCGGGTGCTGGTCCAGCAGCCAGCGGTTCAGGGTGGCCGTCGCCGGCACCAGCCGTTCATCCAGCCAGTCATCGAGCAGGGCAATGCCGGGGCTGACCCGTCGGGTCAGGTCTTCATCCAGCTCAATGGCAAACCCGGATGCTCCGACCCGCCGGTAGAACTCCGCCAGGTCATGGCCACCGCCGAAGCTCCGGTCGCCGGCACCGCCCTGGCCGTGGGCAGCCGTTTTGAAAAAATCACAGATGACGGCCTGGCCGGCAGGTGCCAGCAACCCGGCCAGGACCTCGAATCCGGCTGCCATCGGAATGTACTGAAAACTTTCGCTGAACAGGACCAGGTCATACTGATTCTGCCGGTGTGCTGCCGGGATGGATTCAAAACCGGTTTCCAGTAACAGCGTGTCATGATCGTCATGCGCCCCGAGGCGTTCGCGCACCAACCGGTTCAGGGCAGTGGACGGGTTGACTGCATCCGCGCGGTAACCGCGCTCGCGTAACTGCTGCAACAGGTGCCCGGTACCACAGCCAACATCCAGGATGCGCGCATCACGGATGCCGGCCGTTTGCCGGCTGATGAGATCCAGCAACATATCCGAGTAACGCTGTTGGGCAATGCCGAGGTTCGACAGTGACAGTGGCAGATCGTCATCCCACAGGCCGTAATGCAGGTCATCCACATCCAGCAGCTGCTGTGCCAGCACCAGCCCGAGTTCCCGGCTGTTCATTTATTCATGGCTGAGCTTGTCGGCATACAACTCGCTGATCCGCTCTTTCGCTGTACGCAGCATATCGGCGTGTTTGATCAGGTAATCCTTCAG
>QIFB01000094.1 GCA_003230545.1 Gammaproteobacteria bacterium
GTTCCACCCGCGAGATCTCACCGGTGACGAAACTCGATGATCAACCCGTCGGATCAGGCCAGCCGGGCCCGGTGTGGCAAACCATGATCGGGCTATTCCAGGAGTACAAGGAACGCGTACGTCGCGGGCAGGCCAGCTGAGGCTCCATACCAGGCGAATCTGGAACAAATCTGAATATCTATCAGCCTGTTATCAAACTGGCGCACCTCAAGTACCCGGCCTGACCGGTCGATAACCCTGCATTAACCAACGGAAAATGCAGCATGTATGTTGTCATCGGGGTACTCACCGCACTGGCCGGGATGATCTGGGCAATCGTCGCCCTGCAGAAGGCCGGGGTCACGATCAGTTCGTTCAACCCGTTCCTGTGGCAGCGCCGCATGGCCTGGAAAAAGAGCCATGGTGAAAAGCCGCTCAATACGCTCGGTGACCCGATGAATGTGGCCGCCGTACTAATCCTCGGGGTTGCCAGGTGCGAAGGCGAAATCAGTGCGGAACAGAAACGCGCCATCCAGGGCATTTTTGAAACCGACTTCAGACTCGGGCACGATGCAGCAGCCGATTTGCTGCTGGCAAGCTCGCACCTGATCCGCAACGAAATCTACCTGGTCGATAACCTCGATGCGATACTGAAAAACAGCCAGTCAAAATTCAAGGCACGCCAGGTCGAGTCCATGCTGTCACTAATGCACAGGACAGGAGAACTTGAGGGCGAGCTGAATGAAGAGCAGAAAAAATTAATCAGTGCAACAGAGCGCTATTTCGGGCGCGCCAGCCAGACGCAGGATGCCTGGTAGTTTGTCTGGCGGAATAAATTCCGCCCTACAATATCGTTTTTTGCAGGACCCGCGCCCCGCGGGGAACCGTTCCCGGCGAGGGCGCCGGTCCTACGACAAAATCATAGGCAGGTAGGGCCGAATTCATTTGGCCTGTCACAAACTGAGCCACTACCGATAATTATAGTTACCCGGTAATTACCACGGCATCGGAACTCCGTTCACCCCGGCTGTTCAGCCGGTAGAGCAGCTTACCGGTCTCGTTCACTTCCAGTTTCAGGCGCAGCCCGACACCCGGGGTGTTCCTGGAAAACTTTTCATAGCGAAACAGGATTCCAAGTGAATCCCCGGCAACCGCCGCATTCGCCAGGCGTCTTGACACCAGTTCCGTATCACAGGAAGGCCACCCCAGCACGACACTGTAGTTACCGTCCTGCAGCATGTACTCCATGGTCCACATGTCACTGCGGCCGATATGCGGGTTGACCTGCTGCAGCCGTAACGGGTTAATCCTGCTGTCCTGCAGAATGCGGGAACGTGGCAGGCACGGTGGCGCAACCATGCCCATCCAGCGATCCTGCTCACCAAGGCGCGCCAGTAACGGCAGCACCAGGGTTATCGCATCGGCATGGTCATCCGGGATGATGATCTCGACCAGTCCGGTTCCCGGCCAACCACAACCCGGCAGCAGTTCATCCAGTTCCGGGATGCCACTTGGTGTCGTTACCGCTGGCCCGGGAGCGGTCGATCTTTCCCAGGCGTTCAAATGATGCAGTTTCTTTGCAGCCGTCATGTCATATCTCCTTGCGTATTACTCCGACACCCAGCCCCTCGATGACCAGTGGCTGTTCGCGGAGATCAATGCGGATCGGTTCATAGTCCGGGTTCTCGGGAAGCAGGCGCACAATGGCGCCGCGCTGGCGGAAGCGCTTTACCGTCACCTCATCCTCAAGGCGCGCCACCACGATCTGGCCGTTCTCAGCATGTTTCGTACCATGCACAGCCAGCAGATCGCCGTTGAGAATGCCGGCATCCTGCATACTGTCACCGCGCACACGCAGCAGGTAATCTGCCCGGGGATGGAAGGTGTCCGGGTCCAGCTGGCAATAGTCCTCGATATGCTGTTCAGCGAGAATGGGCTCGCCAGCCGCAACACGCCCCACCACCGGCAGGCCATAATCTTCCTCGAGCAGACGGATACCGCGGGAGGAACCGGTCACCAGTTCGATGACACCCTTGCGTTCCAGCGCACGCAAGTGGTCTTCCGCAGCATTTGGGGAGCGAAAGCCGAGTATGTGGGCAATCTCGGCGCGAGTCGGGGGACAACCCTCTTCCGCGATGTGACTGCGAATCAACTCGAGAATTTCGGCCTGCCGGGCAGTGAGTGTGTCTTTGGGCATAATGGTTTACTGGTTATCTGTACAGTAGCTGTGATTATAACCAGTACTACCATGAATGCAACACCTGTATATCTGATTGTTTTGTATATACTTTATACAATACCCCGAGAACTGCACCCATCCAGCCCCGGCTGTCTGGCCCTGCCATCGACGCTGATCTCGCCAGCCCTTCCCCGGTTGCCAATTTCGATTATCATTAGCCCCCCGTCCCTGCCGCACTGCCGTTTCCATGTCCGTTACCGCCCCGCTTGTAAATACACGCCGTACCGTCGCCGTTACTGTCGGCAACATCACCATCGGCGGCACGGCCCCGGTCGTGGTGCAGTCAATGACCAATACCGATACTGCGGATGTCGAGGCCACCACCCGACAGGTGATGGCGCTGGCGCAGGCCGGTTCCGAGCTGGTACGGATTACCGTCAACAACATCGAGGCCGCACGTGCCGTCCCGATGATTGCCGAGCGACTGCAGCAGGCCCGTCTAGAGATCCCGCTGGTCGGTGATTTCCACTTCAACGGCCACAAGTTGCTCGCAGAGGTACCGGAGTGTGCCGCGGCACTGGCGAAGTACCGCATCAACCCGGGCAACGTCGGACGCGGCAAAAAACGTGACACCCAGTTTGCCGACATGATCGAAACAGCGTGTGCATACGACAAGCCGGTGCGCATCGGGGTGAACTGGGGCAGCCTCGACCAGGCACTGGTAACGCGGCTGATGGACGAGAATGCAGAGTGCAGCGAGCCAAAGGATGCACAGGAAGTCATCCATGACATCATGGTGACCTCGGCACTGGAAAGCGCCACACAGGCAGAGTCTATCGGGCTGGCGCGTGACCACATTATCCTGTCCGCGAAACTCAGCGGAGTGCAGGACCTGATCAGCGTGTATCGCGAACTCGCCGCACGCAGCGACTGTGCCCTGCACCTCGGCCTGACCGAGGCCGGCATGGGCTCACGCGGCATCGTTGCATCGAGCGCAGCACTCGCCGTACTGCTGCAGGAAGGCATCGGCGACACCATCCGCATTTCCCTGACCCCGGAACCCGGTGGCGACCGCACCCGCGAAGTCCAGGTCGCGCAGGAACTGCTGCAATCCATGGAACTGCGCCACTTCACCCCGGCCGTGATCGCCTGCCCCGGCTGCGGGCGCACTACCAGTCATTATTTCCAGCAACTCGCGCAGGACATCCAGGCACACCTGCGTGACAGCATGCCCGCATGGCGCCGGCAGTACCCGGGCGTCGAGGAACTGTCCGTTGCCGTCATGGGCTGCGTCGTCAACGGTCCGGGTGAGAGCAAGCACGCCGACATCGGCATCAGCCTGCCGGGCACCGGCGAACAACCGGTCGCCCCGGTTTACGTCGATGGAAAGAAGACCGTCACCCTCAAGGGCGAAACCATTGCAGCAGACTTCCAGAAGATCGTCGACGACTACGTGCGCCAACGTTACGGACAGTAAAAACCGGGGTCAGATCCCAGTTTTCTCTAATATTAGAAGAAATTAGGATCTGACCCCGGTTTCGCGCACCGGATTTGTCAGATGACATTTGAATTTGAAGAACTGGACTACCGGGAAACCCCGCTGGGTGAAATCAGTCTCAGGCGTCGGGCGGAACCCAGACTCGGAGGGGAAATCCTTTACGAGGTAAAGCTTGGCGACGAGTTCCTGATGTCCAGCCTGTTTACCAGCGCCGAGATCCAGCTTGCAAGACTCGGGCTCGCCGCGCTGGAAGGCACCGGCCTGGATATTGTGGTTGGCGGACTGGGTCTGGGCTATACGGCGGTTGCAGCCCTGGAAGACCCGTCCGTCAGGTCGCTCATGGTCATTGAGGTAATGGAACCGGTGATCGATTGGCACCGTCGGGGCCTGGTACCGCTGGGGAAGGAATTGATGTCAGACCCGCGTTGCACCCTTGTCCATGCCGACTTCTTTGCAGTCGCGTCATCAAACCGTGGTGGATTCGATCCTGCAGCCCCGGCCCGGCTGGTCCATGCCGTGTTGCTGGATATTGATCATTCACCCGGCCATTGGCTTAACCCGGGGAACAGCGCTTTTTATACAGCGTCTGGACTTCAAAGCCTGTCTGACAAACTCCATCCCGGCGGGATCTTCGGGCTGTGGTCCAACGATCCCCCGGATGCAGAATTCACGCATCTGCTCGATAGCGTATTCCAGTCTTCCGAGGCCCGTATTGTGAGCTTTCCGAACCCCTATTCAGGCGGTGAGTCGTCCAACACGGTCTACCTGGCCCATAAAGTGGGGTCACATAAACCGTAAGTAAACCGGGGGTCAGATCCTGGTTTCCACTAATATTAGAAGAAACTAGGATCTGACCCCGGTTTACGGTTTATGCGTCGCTGCCCTCTGCAGGATAGTTGCCGACCGGTTCCTTTACGCTACCCTTTGCCTGGCCAGGCGCTGAATCTGAACTCGCCTGTGCAGCTTTGTCCTGGCCACCTGCTGCCGCGATCACATGCACATCGCGCTGCGGGAACGGGATCGAGATGCCTTCCTTGTCGAAGCGTTCTTTCACGGCGCGTGTCAACGCCCAGTACGCTTCCCAGTAGTCTTCGGACTTGACCCAGGGGCGGCAAACATAGTTGACCGAAGAGTCGGCGAGCTCGTGCACACGAATCACCGGTTCCGGATCCTTGAGTACCATGGCATTCTCGCTGACCACCTGCTCCATGATCTGCTGCGCCTTTTCCATATCGTCATCGTAGGCGATGCCAAACACCAGGTTGACGCGGAGGGTATCGGTCGCGGTGATGTTGGTAATGGCGTCACTCCAGACATTATTATTCGGGATGATGACCGACTTGTTGTCCGGAGTGTGAATAAGCACAGACAACAGGTTCATGGACTGCACCTTGCCGAGGATGCCCCCGATCTCTACCAGGTCGCCGACATCAAAGGGCCTGAACACCATGATGAGGATACCGCTGGCAAAATTCCCCAGGGAGTCCTGCAGGGCAAAGGCAATGACAAAGCCGGTAGCACCAATAACTGCCAGCAGGGGTCCGACGTTGATTTCCAGCGCTGCCAGACCGATCAATATGCCAATGCCGATTACCAGCCTGCGCACCGTGACCACAAGAAAATCTCCCAGCAGCCTGGATGTTTGCTGTGAACGAGCCATGACCTTCTTCAGTGCCCTGGAAATCAGGCGCGACAGGAACATGGAAACCAGTATGATCAGAACGAATGCGCTGATGTTCTTTAACAGGCGCAACCCGCCTTCTTCCGATACCAGCCAGCCGCTGACCATGGTCCAGGTTGCCCTGGCATCGGACACATCGACCTCGATTGCTGAGACTGCGCCTACATACTTACGGTACTCCTCGACTTCCTCGACTTTCCCGCCCTTGCGCTCGTAGTCATCAATGGCCTCATTGGTCCGGTCGACCAGGGCAGTCCGCTGTTCCCTCAGCCTGGTCAGGTATATCAGCAGATCTTTTCTTGTTTCAGCCCTGGCATCGGCGGCCGCCTGTACCTTGTCTATTAACCGGTCGGTTCCTTCTTCATCAACTTCAGCGGCCTGTTCATCCACACCGCTCCCGGCAGCGGCTTCCGTTTGTTCCTGCTCCTGCTGCTCGATCTCTGCTACCGCGATTTCGGTGATAGCAACGGCATCCCGATCCGCCTCGCCTCGCCTGACGATCGCCACTGCCTCCTGCCTGATGTCCTCGGCAGCCTGTTCTGCCTGCGCCAGTTTAGCGGCCGCCTTTTCATCGGCTGGTTGCTGGTCAGCGGCCTGCCTTGCCTTGTCGACGGCATCCAGCGCTGACTGCAATTCGTCGGCCATGGCAAGTTCCGCTTTTTTGTAGGACACCGCGATCTCGGTGGTACTGATCTCCCGGACTTTTTCCTGCAGGAGCAGCTGCCAGGCATCCACTTCCACCTTGACCTCGGCCCGTGTCAGCGGCTTGAGCCTCAGCTTCAGCTCCTCTACCGGGATCCGGGGGTCACTGCTTGTAATGGATTCGCCAAACACGGAGGTGCCTGGCACACACAGCAGCAGGATGAAAACACACCGGAGCAGATTGTTCATTTGACTCCTTGTAAAATGAATTGGTGTCATAGCAGAATGGCACTTGCTTAAAGCCAAATTCTCCCTTTCAAACTTGCATTTACACAGGTTGGCGCTGAGCTTGCGAAGCCCAACATGGAGCTATCATCAGGCGTCGATTGTTGGGCTTCGCTGCGCTCAGCGCCAACCTGCATCTAATAGGCTATTTTAATCAATTCAGGATTAACTAGATCAATAAATCCACGCGCGGTTCGGCACCCTCTTCCGCATCGATCCTCGGCTGGCAGGCCACCAGCCGACCGGCTTTAATTGCGTGCTTGTTGATGAAGTAGTCCTTGATAGCTGCCTCGCGCTGGTCTGCCAGGCTGAGCAAATGTTCGTCCTCACCAGTCTCCTGGCCCTGTCCCAGCAACGCCGTCCGGTCCGCGTTGGTTGCCACCCCGCACAACCTGACGTTGACATTGACCCGCTGCTTGACGATATCGGCGACCTTGCCGAGATAACCGTGGCGGGCCGGATCTATTTCTGCAGAAGCCGGGCTGAAGATCACCGGGTCCAGTTTTATCTCGGCGGCCTTGTCAGCGGCATAGCGCGCCACCGTGATCAGCGACCCGTAGGGCTGCAACAGCAGGGTCAGCGAGGTAATGGCGGCTTCCCTGGTCGCCTTGGCGACCGCCTGGTTGATAGCGTCGCTGGCGTCGAATTCCGGGTTGTCGAGATCGCCCGTGATCGGCAACTTCAGGTGAATGACATCGTTGTCATCGCGCAGCATGTCGAGTGCCTTGTTCAGCGGCACGGACAGCTGGTCCTCCATTTTGTCCAGTTGCTTGCCCTTCACCGGGGATAATTGCAGGCTGCGCAGCGTCAAGTTATTCATGCCGTCCAGCTGACCCTTGTCTATGACCAGGGTGGAATCGGCATCGAGCTGCCCGCTGTCAATCCGGTGCCCGATGGCATCAATGGCATACGGCGAGTACGGCGGCATCTCCAGGCCTTCGATATGAGCTTCGAGGTTCATGCTGAACGCCTCGGCGAACGGCCGTACGGTCCCCTTGATTTCGACCTTGTTGTACTTGGCAATGTTTCCTTTCAGATAGACCTGCGTGTCCTGGTCCGGTTTGGCGGAGTCGATGTCTTTAGTGACTCCCAGCATGTTGAAACGCCTCTTGAATGCGGGGCTGACACTGTAGTCCTCCAGTGTCAGCGTGGCGTTGGTGTTCTTGAGCGCCCCGATGCGGAAACTGGCGGCCTCGTCACCGGGCGCCTGCTGTCCGGCAGCATCCGGGGTTTCCTCCTTGTCCGCAAACGGCAGGCTGCCGATGATCGTTGCCATGCGCCATTTGCCGCCCTTGCTGCGCTGTGCAGTATAGGCGGCCTGGTCCGAGTGTATGGTGTCGATGGAGACGCGCTTACCGTCGGTGACCACGATATTCCCGAAATCCAGGCTGGCGATTCTCAGGGGTGGTGGTTCACCGGCCTGGCCACCCGGCTCGTCAGTCTCGCCCAGCGTCTCGGCAAATACGGCCGTGTCAATTGACACGGAGCCAATCTTGATCGCGTCCATACCCTGCACCGAGATATTTTCCGCATCCAGCACCTCGATGCTTGCCAGTTGCAGATTGCTGCCGATCGCGCCTACCCGGGTCTTCTCGAGGTGCAGCTTGCCATCCACCTCCAGGTCGGCCGTATCGTCCGCCACGTATGCAGCCGTGCCATCCCAGAGCGCCATACCCTGCTGCAGGTCGATGCGCTCTTCCGGGATTGCCAGCTTCAGTTCTTCCAGCCGCAGCACGCCTTCATGCCGCAGGCTGAACGGCTGGTCAGGCCCCAGCACCAGCTCCAGCTGCGAATCCAGCGAGGCGCGCGCGGTCAGCGACTCGACCGCCGGTTTTACCATGTCAGCAAAAGCTTCCAGCGGCAGGCCGGTTACCTTGAGACGGCCGCTGAAGCCAAAATCGCCTTCCAGCGGCGGCATGGCCCCGTCGATTTCGAAACCGGCGCCATTGAGCGTGCCGGTGGCAACGACCGGTGCCGGTCGGGCCAACCAGGTCGCCAGTTCCGTCAGGGCAAGGTCGTCTATCTCGACCTTCAGTTGCAGGTCCGGAGAACGATAATCAATCACGGAGTTCGTGATATCCAGTTCGATTACACCATAACCCCACGAATCTACTTGCGCTTCCTCCGCGCCCTCATCTTCTATCTCGATACCACCAACGGTTATTCCCCCCCCGGCATCCTGTTCGACCAGCATGTTGACGCCATCGATCGTGATGGTCCTGACATAAATCCGGCGATTCAGGAAAGGCGACCAGTCGATAGCCAGCATCAGGCGCGGGATGGCCAGGGTATTGCGCTTGCCAACGCGAACATTCAGCAATTTCACGGTGGCAACACCGGTGAACGGGTTGAAATCGATATCACTGATTTCGACCTGCTCTGCACCGTTTTCCAGCAACCAGTCCTTCAGCACCCAGGACATGCCGTAGGGAATAGAGAGGAGCAGGACAAGGACCAGGATGACGGCTGCTGCTGGCAGCCATAACCACTTGTTCCCGGGAGCGGACCCGTTGTTCTTGTTCTGATCCATGACAGGAATAATCCCTTGTTATCGTTGGCTGGTGGAGTGCAATGATACCAGCACCCCGGCAGGCGGCCAAAAAAAACCCGACGCGTATAACACGCGCCGGGTTTTTTCAATCAGCCCCGTGGCCTACGGCAGCGGGGAACGGCCTGGCAGGTACTCCACCACCGGTTGCGCGGAATAATGCATGGCTTCGCTCGCATGGTGACCCGGTACGGCCGTAAAGGCAACGGATGTCAGAAAGGCGGATGACAGAATTACCGCCGTCAGGATACGGAAAGAACTGAAAGCCCTGAACCAGTTTGGATTGACCACGTGAAACCTCGAAACCTGTTGATGTACGCAACGCTGCGATTACCCGGAGATAACGGCAGCACGCGCTCCGGGTACAGGCCCATCGACGGAAATGTGACTGGCTTCGCGGACGCCGGGCGAATGGTCTGGTGGGTCTCTCCATAACAGATAGCCGGCAGTAACCAGACCATCCATTGATATCTGACTGTTATTGCATGGAATTCAGGCCTTAAGTTCGGCCGTCGCGGGTCGTTAACCTGATAAAGGGGAATCCCGATTCACCTGGAACCCGGGAGGCAGAAAATGAGACACCCGCATGAACGACGTAGTACGGACGCAGATACCAGCTTTCCACTCGAAGACAGTTATCATGATCTGGTTATGGAAGACCGGCGGCACCTGATAGACCGCCGCCTTGAAAATCTCGCCATGGAGGAGCGCCAGACACTGTTATCGGAAATGCCCTGGCTGACATTCTACAAACTGTGCTGATAAACCGGAAAATGGAGCCGGTGAGAGGATTTGAACCCCCGACATCTTCATTACAAGTGAAGCGCTCTACCAACTGAGCTACACCGGCATTCAATCAGGCAGTTATTCTAGTTAATTGCGCATTGCGCCGCAATTCATTCACACGCCCGCTGCTGTATCTTCACGTCCGGGAACCCTGCTGTTATCGCTGCCAGATCAACATCCGCATCGCCCGGGCCCGGGAATCCCAGCCAATGGACGGTATCTGTCCGGTAACGCGGTTCAAGTAATGGTTCAAGGCCGTAGTTGCGTACCTTCTCAAGACGCAGTTCCGCACGTGACAGCTCCCTGAATGCGCCAAGCGCAATCAGGTTACCCTTGCCGACAAAGTATTCCCGATCATCCTTGCTGTCGAACAGCGCGGTAATTTCCTGAGCCGTTTCGCTGGACATTTCCGGCAGGTATAACCAGTAACCGATCCCGACTTTCTCTTCTGAGGTATTCAGTACCGGGCTGTGTCCCGACCGGATCAGCCGTGCCTCAACCACCTGCATGTCTGCGGCCGAGTAAAACGGCCCGAGCAAGGTACAACTGAGCACTAATCCGGCACCGGGTGGCTCTGATCCGGTGACCGATTCTATTTTGGCTGCCTGCGCCATCGCGCGCTCTTCCAGTGTCACCAGCGATTCGACACCGGCAGGCAATGGTGGCAACACAGTCCCGGATTCACCAACCGTCGTTCCCTGGATCGCATGCCAGAGAAAGAATATAAGGTTTGCCACTACCAGGAAATAAATCAGGTGCCGCATGCGAACTCCCCGGCCAGTATGGCCACTCCCCTGAGCACAAGATCCGGATCATGTTCCGGCTGCCAGCCGGTCAGTGACAGCAGCTTACCTGCATCCCCCCCGGTCATGACGAGTCGGGTGTTTTCCCCGAACCGGGCGACGATATCAGCGACGACCCGGTCGATCATCGCAGTGCACAGGTAGTACGTCCCGTTATTGACCGCTGCCTGTGTTCCGCCTGCGAGCAGCGTCAACAGCTGGTCGTCATCAGCCGGTGTCATCCGGATATCGGCAGTGCCCGCCAGTAACGACTGCTTCAGGGTACTGGCGCCGGGGGCGATCAATCCCCCCAGGTGTTGGCCGTTCGCATCGACGACATCAATGGTAATCGCGGTACCGCAGTCAACGATACAGACCGGTCCGCCATACTGGTGGTAGGCGGCAATCATCGCGGCCCAGCGGTCGACCCCGAGGTCTTCCGGTTTGCTGTAGGCATTGGTAACGCCGGCAGCCTGCGCAGTTACCCGGATATATGCCGGTGTTACCTGCCAGTGTTTCTCGACCCAGCCGGTGAAGGCGGCTTCCATGGCGGCACCGGCCACATTGGCCGCAACAGCGGCCGGTTGTGCCGGCAGCTTACCCCATGCCGTTCCTGCCCTGCCGGCAAAGTCACCGTCGCGGTAGACAAAATTCCCCCTCTCGGTAAACTTTCCCTCGCCCTGGATTACCCATTTGACGGCCGTGTTTCCGATATCCAGCAACATCATTGGGCTACTCTCAGGCTGACCTCACCGGATGCAAAGCGCCGTTGTCCCGCTGCCGTGTCGACCAGCAAGGCGCCTGCCGAATCAATGCCGCAGGCCAGTCCGGGAACCGTTTCATTCGGTAATTTCAGGTCTACCTGCTTGCCGTTAACAAGGTCAAGGCGCTGCCACTCGTCCATAAAGGGTTCCATCCCGTAGCGCTCGAATTCTTCAATGACAGCCAGCAGGTTGTCCAGCACACTGGCGGCCAGCCGGTTACGCGAAAATTGCTCACGGCCGGTCAGTGAACACAGGTCGGTCCAGCGCTGGTCAATGACGGCAGCCGCCGCCGCGGGCATCGACACATTAATGCCGATGCCGATAATGACGGCGCAGGGACCGGTCGACTCGCCGGTCACATCGATGAGAATACCGGCCAGCTTGGCGCCATCGACGAGGATGTCATTCGGCCATTTAAGACCCGCCGAGGTAATCCCGAAGGATGTCAGGCTGCGCACCACGGCGATCCCGGTCACCAGGCTCAGGCCACCAAGTCCGGTTGCACCGGCCATGGAGCGCCATAACAGGGACAGGTACAGGTTGGCAGCAAACGGTGATACCCACTGCCGGTTGTGCCGCCCCCGGCCTGCATGCTGCAATTCTGCAACGCAGACGGATCCGGATGCAGCACCTTCCTGTGCAGCCTGGCGCAGCCTGGAATTGGTTGATTCCACTTCGAGAACGGTTTCTATGCCTGCGAGGTGGTCGCAGCGTCCGCTACTGACCATGGACCGGATGGCGTCTGCATCCAGCAACTCCACGGCAAACGGCAGCCGGTAGCCCTTGCCTTTGACCACATCAACGGGAATACCGCTTTGCCGTAATGCCCGGATGTGCTTCCAGACTGCCATGCGGCTGACAGCCAGCCGACTGCCGAGAACCTCTCCGGAATGCAGCGCTCCGTCCGCAAGGATTTTCAGCAGCTGGCCGCGTGATGGCATGCCGCGAGCTTACCATAATGGCCGAACCCGCCGCGGCCGGGACCGTGCTATTTGGTAATGCCATAGATAATGTTCTGAAAATTACCACGAACCAGCTTGTCCAGCTGCACCGGGTCACGCAAATCGATACCGAGGGACCCCACCATCAGCAAGGTGGCCAGTCCATGCATCGAGGTCCAGGCAACCAGGGCCAGCTCGGTGGCGTCCCGCTCCCTGAAAATACCCAGGCCGATACCGGCATTAATGACCTCGACAAGCAGTTCATTCACTACGCGTGCCGCCTGCCGGTTACCGGGTTTCCTGCCGGCATCAACCACCCCGCCGAACATCAACTGCAGTGTCTCCCGATTGGCCAGCGCAAACCGGACATAGGTAACGCTGATCTCGACCAGTTGCTGCTCCGGCCCTGGCAGGTTGCGCACCCCGGCATTATCAAGCGCGCGCTGCAGCGCCTCGAAACCGCGGTGCGCAAGTTCATGCAACAAGGCCGCCTTGTTGCTGAAATGCCGGTAGGGAGCGGTGTGACTGACACCCGCAAACCGGGCAACCTCGCGCAGACTGATGGCGGCCACACCTTTTTCAACGAGCAGCCGTTCCGCGGCATCCAGCAAGGCATTCTTCAGATCGCCGTGGTGATAACAGCCTGTCGCGGGGTTTGCTGGCATGGTGTACACCGTGCACC
>QIFB01000038.1 GCA_003230545.1 Gammaproteobacteria bacterium
AAACAACCCCCTTGCACCGGGGATCATGCGCTTGCGTGGCAAGTCATCCATTGGTGAAGATGCCCGGCAGGCGCTTCCAGCCGAGGGGGCTGCCCATGAGTGAAGAGTCCAATTTCGACCGTTACCGGCGTCGCTTTCTCGGCGGGACCGCGACGGCTGTTGCCGGTCTGAGTATCGCGCCCGGCGTGCTGTTGCATTCCATCGGTCGGGCAAAGCCTGCTGACGAGCCGGTGACCGGCAAAGTCCGCTGGGGAATGTTGATTGATTCCAACAAATGCGCCACGGGCTGTGATGACTGCGTCAAGGCCTGTGATGATGAACACGGCCTGACCGGGTTTGGCCGCCCGGAAACGGATGCCCAGTGGATTCGCAAGGTCACGCTGAAAGACAAGCAGACCGGACATACCCAGACGTTGCCCCTGCTCTGCCAGCATTGCGAAAAGCCGCCGTGCGTGGATGTCTGCCCGACCGGGGCCTCCTTCCGGCGCGAAGACGGTATCGTACTGGTCGACAAGCACATCTGCATCGGCTGCCGCTACTGCATGATGGCGTGTCCCTACAAGGCGCGCTCGTTTATTCATGAATCCCTGCAGGATCAGAAACCCTGGGCACCACGCGGCAAGGGCACCGTGGAATCCTGCACCTTCTGCGTACAGCGGGTGGACAATGACCGCATCCCGGCCTGTGTCGAGGCCTGCACCGCGGAAAACCATAATGCCTTGATTTTCGGGGACATAAATGACCCGGACAGTGAGGTATCCAGACAGCTCAGGAAACACAACAGCCGCCAGATCCGTGCCGATCTGGGACTCAACACCGGCGTACGTTACCGGGGGATCTGATGAAGTCAGTGGAATTCAGGGAAATTGAGGGCGGCAGGCCGTTTTACCTGCTGCTGGGATTTTTTGGTCTGTTTGTACTGGCCGGCCTGGGGGCCGCCTGGTACATGGAACACAACGGGCACTGGGTCACCGGCATGTCCAACCAGATTATCTGGGGCACACCGCACGTGTTTGCCGTGTTCCTGATTGTCGCCGCATCCGGCGCCCTGAATGTCGCCTCGATCAGCTCCGTTTTCGGGAAGACCCCCTACAAGCCGCTGGCACGGCTGTCCGGCCTGCTGGCGATTACCTTGCTGGTCGGCGGGCTCGCGGTTCTGGTACTCGACCTGGGCCGCCCGGACCGGCTGATCATTGCCATGACCTACTATAATTTCAAATCGATTTTTGCCTGGAACATCTTTCTCTATGTCGGCTTCATGGTCGTCGTGGCCATCTACCTGTGGATGATGATGGAGCAGAAAATGAACCGCTTCACCAAACCGGCAGGCTTCGCGGCGTTCATCTGGCGCCTGACCCTGACCACCGGTACCGGGTCCATCTTCGGCTTCCTGGTAGCGCGCCAGGCCTATAACTCCGCCCTGCTCGCCCCGATGTTCATCATCATGTCATTCGCGTTCGGGCTGGCCATCTTCATCCTGGTGTTAATGGCGAGTTACCAGTGGTCCGATCGACCACTGGGTGATGCCATCCTGATGCGCCTCAAGAACCTGCTCGGTGTATTCGTTGCCGCGGTCCTGTATTTTGTGATCGTTTATCACCTGACCAATCTCTACATTACCGGGCAGCATGGCGTCGAGCGCTTTATCCTGCTGGACGGCGGCGTCTATACGCAGGTGTTCTGGGGCCTGCAAATCCTGCTCGGCAACCTGTTGCCACTGGCCCTGCTGTACAACCCGTCGACCGGCAAGTCACGCAGCTGGATCGGGATTGCCTCGGCACTGGTAATTGTCGGGGGGCTGGCCCAGGTGTACGTCATCATCATCGGCGGCCAGGCCTACCCGCTGGAGCTGTTCCCGGGCAAGGAAGTCACCAGCCCGTTCTTCGATGGCGGCATCAATACCTATACACCGAGCCTGCCGGAAATCATGCTGGGCATTGGCGGTGTCGGACTGGCTCTCGCCGCCACCCTGGTCGGAATCCGCGTACTGCGCTTCCTGCCGGTCAGCCTGGCCGATGACCAGGTCGACCCACACCACCAGGCCGGGGACGCTGCCTAGTCTGCCCGGACCGCCTGTACCACCGCACTGTAGCGGTAGCCCGGGATACCCGGACCCCATTCGGACGTATTCACCATGTCCCGCCTGCTGATCTCGGCCGCCCACAAATCTTCCGGCAAGACCACCGTCACCCTGGGCCTGTGTGCCGCCCTCACTGCGCGTGGCCTGACCGTTCAGCCATTCAAGAAAGGTCCGGATTACATTGACCCGATGTGGCTCGGGCAGGCCGCCGGCCGGCCCTGCCACAATCTTGATTTTCACTGCATGTCACACACCGAGCTGCTGTCAGCCGTCGGACACTACTCGGCCAATGCCGACATCGCCCTGATCGAGGGCAACAAGGGCCTCTACGACGGCCTGGACCTGCATGGCAGCAACAGCAATGCGGCGCTGGCCAGACTCACCAAAACACCGGTCATTCTCGTGCTCGATGCCCGCGGCATGACCCGCGGGATTGCGCCGCTGATCCTTGGCAACCAGGCATTCGAACCCGACATCCACATTGCCGGCGTCATTCTCAACCAGCTCGGGGGCAGCCGGCACGAGGCCAAGCTGCGCGCGGTAATCGAGCACTACACCGATGTGCCGGTAATCGGTGGCATCCAGCACAGCCCTGATCTGGAGATCGTCGAACGCCACCTCGGTCTTATCCCCAGCAACGAGGAAGAAGCGGCAGCCGCGCGCATCGGAAAAATCCGGCAGGCCATTGCCGACCAGGTTGACCTGGACCAGGTACTGGCACTCGCGGGTCACACAGTACTGGAGTTCGAGCCGCTACCGGTCGCCGGTAGCGCTGCAGCCGAACCGGTGCGCATCGGAATTGTCCGTGATGCGGTCTTCGGCTTCTACTACCCCGATGACCTGGATGCCCTGGAACGCGCCGGTGCCCGGCTGGTGATGATTGACTCGTTGCAGGACCAGGCATTGCCGCCCATTGATGGCCTGTTCATTGGCGGCGGATTCCCGGAGAATCGCATGGCAGAGCTCGAGGCGAACACGGCACTCCGCAGGGAAATACGCGCTGCCATCGATAACGGCCTGCCGGCATATGCCGAGTGCGGCGGACTGATGTACCTGGCGCGCAGCCTGCAATGGGGTGACCGACGCAGCGAGATGGTCGGTGTCATTCCGGGGGACTGCATCATGCATGAACGCCCGCAGGGGCGTGGCTATGTTCACCTGCGTGAAACCGACCACCTGCCCTGGCCCGGAACCCGTAGCGACGAGGAATTTGCTGCACACGAGTTCCACTACTCCAGCCTGGAGAATATCACCGGGCCGCTGGATTTCGCCTATGAAGTGACCCGCGGCACAGGGATCGACGGCCACAACGACGGCATCGTGATTAACAACGTGCTAGCCTGTTACAGCCACCTGCGCGATACGCAGCAACATCGCTGGGCCCGCCGTTTCACCGACTTTGTCAGGCAGGTCAGCTGCTGAGACACATTTGCCTTTCAGCTTTATAATAGGGAGCAGTAGCAACAGGAGTCCGCATGATTACCATTACACCCGCTGCCGCAGAGCAGATCCGCACCTCGGCGAGACAGGGCCAGATGACCGGTATGGCGATGCGCATTGCCGCGACCAGAAACCCGGACGGCACCCTGCATTATGGCATGGGTTTCGACGACAACCAGATGGATGGTGATGTTAATATCACCTCTGAAGATATTAACATCGTGGTTTCCGAATCCAGCATGCTGCTGGTCCATGGAATGACACTGGACTTCGTGGAACTGGAGCCTGGCGCCTGCCAGTTCATCTTCATGAACCCCAATGACCCGCACTTCAAACCATCGGATGAAATCTGAGGCCGGGCAAGACGATGCCCCATAGCATCACGGACTGTACCCCAATAATGAGATCCCGCAATCCAGCAAAAATCTCCGGCGATATCCTGGATACCGACGATCTGGAATCGACCTCGCTGCAAATTCTCTACGAGGTTGTTTCCAGCATCAATACGGCACACGGTCTCGATGACCTGCTGACACGGTTTCTGTTTGCCCTCAAGCGTGTCACCAAGGCACAGGCGGCGGCCATCTGGGTGGCCTACACACCCAACCGGGTCGACCTTGCCGCCAGTAGCGGCCTCGATGAATCCCTGGTGCTTCCAGACCGCACGGACATACGCCGCAGCCTGTATGAACGCGCCATGACCGAGGGGAAAATCTGGGTAGATGCCAGCCTGACCAGGCACGAGAAGATTGCCGGCCGCCCGTTTTTCGATCGCAGTGATATCGGCCTCGTCTCCATCCCCATGCGCTACCGCGGCAGGATTATCGGCGTCATCAACCTGTTCCTCGAGAGCAACGTTATCGATCAGGTCGATTCACTGAAACCGTTACTGACCAGTATTGGTCATCATCTCAGTATCGCCATCGAACGATCCCGGAATGACGAGGAATCACGCCAGCACCTGATCATCGAAGAACGTACCCGAATTGCCCACGAGTTGCACGATTCGCTTGCCCAGAGTCTTGCCAGTCTTCGCTACCAGGTACGCGTACTCGACGAAACCCTGCACCAGGGCGATGAATCGACCACCTGGCAGCAACTGGAGCGTATCGAGAACAGCCTGGATGTAGCGAATACCGAGTTGCGTGAACTGATCGCCAATTTTCGTGCCCCGGTTTCCACGCGCGGGCTGATCGGTGCCATCGAACAGATTGTCAGCCAGTTCCGGAACGAGGCCCGTATCAAGACGTACCTGCAAAAAGAGTGGTCGGAAGGCAAGCTGGGCGAGGATACCGAAATCCAGATCCTGAGGATTATCCAGGAAGCCCTGTGGAATATCCGCAAACACAGCCAGGCCAAGACTGTCCGGATCATGCTGCGCCACGGTTACAATGGCAGGTACCATATACTGGTTGAAGATGATGGAGTGGGTATCAGCAAACAAATTTACGGCGCTTCGGGTGAGCACGTGGGTCTTACGATAATGCGTGAACGCGCTGAACGCATTGGCGGTACCCTGCGGGTTGAAAGCGAAGCCGGCGAAGGCACCCGGGTCATACTTGAATTTGATGAACCGCAAGACATCAGCACATGAGCCTGAACGTTATATTAATTGATGACCATACCCTGTTCCGGGAGGGGCTGGAGGGTCTGCTGAATCGCCGGAATATCAACATCCTTGCCGCTGTTGGCAACGGCCCGGAAGGGCTGCGACTGGCTACTGAACTCAACCCTGACGTCATCCTGCTCGATATGCGCATGCCGGAAATGAACGGCATGGATGTACTCCGCCAGTTGCGCAAGAACGGCTTTAGCAACCCGGTTGCCATGCTGACAACCAGCAGTGACGAACGCGACCTGGTCGAGTCATTGCGCAGCGGCGCCCAGGGCTATTTGCTCAAGGACATGGAGCCGGATGAACTGGTACTTGCCTTGCGGGATATTGTTGCCGGGAAAACGGTCGTGGCACCTGACCTCGCCCCGGTGCTTGCCAGGGTCGTGCAGGGTGACAGCATAACAGTGACTGAAGAGAACCCGTTTTCCAGGCTGACGCCGCGGGAAAATGAAATTCTGTTACTGCTGGCGGAAGGTCAAAGCAACAAGGTTATCGCAAGAAATCTCGGCATCTCTGACGGCACCGTCAAACTGCATGTGAAGTCCATTCTGCGCAAGCTGGGAGTTCATTCACGCGTCGAGGCTGCCGTCATGGCAGTCGAACAGGGACTGCGCACAACACGCAGCAACCATGACGATACAGGCTGACCGATGAAGCGCTTCACGGACCTCATCTCGGAATGCCTGCCGGAGATCAGCGAGGAATTCCCGTGGGATGTCGAAGAAAAACTGGGTGCCACTGCCCCGCCGCTGATTCTTGATGTGCGCGAGCCGGTTGAATTTGATGCCATGCGCATCGAGGGGTCATTGAACGTCCCGCGCGGCATACTTGAATCAGCCTGTGACTACGGCTATGAAGATACCGTGCCGGAACTTGCCGGGGCACGTGAGCGCGAGGTCGTTATTGTCTGCCGCTCCGGCAATCGCAGCGCCCTGGCCGCATTTACCATGCAACTCATGGGTTACCGGCAGGTTGTTTCCATGAAGACCGGGTTGCGGGGATGGAATGACTATGAGCTGCCACTGATCGATGATTCAGGCCAGGCCGTTCCCGTTGACCGGGCAGACGATTTCTTCTCAACCAGATTGAGGCCGGAGCAACAGGAACCTGGAATGTAAGCCAGGGGAGCCCTGATTAACAGTGGTAAGCTCGCGTGCTTTTCTTCAATCAAACGTAATGTTTACGATCAGCCCGGCGCCGTCCGGCCTGCTGGACAATCACGCCCGCGATAGTCTCCAAATCCGGCAGCTCGATTGCGTCATGCCCGTCCTGCAGGGTTTTCAGGTAATACTTCCCTTCACCGAACTCCAGCTGGCGAAAAATGAACTCATCGCCATGCTGTGCCAGCACGAAGCAACCATTCGAGACCACGCCTTCCGGGTCAACGATAATAATGCACCCGTCACTGAATTCCGGCGCCATGGTGTCGCCAATCACCCGCAAGGCAAATGGCTCAGCGCCACAACTGTTTTCCTGCATGTCGATACCCGGCCTGTATTAGCTAACTGGTAATTAATATTTATGATAACAACAGGTTAAAACTGATAACTGATACAATATATAAGGTATCTCGTACGCGCTGCAGGTACACCTATACCCCGTAGTATTCGCGGTACCAGTCGACAAAGCGGGCCATGCCCTCCGCTACCGTGGTAGCCGGCTGGTACCCCGTATCCCGCACCAGCTCATCCACATCCGCATAGGTTGCCTGAACATCACCGGGCTGCATTGGCAGCATGTTTTTCTCTGCCTTTTTTCCGAGACAGTTTTCCAGTACTTTGATGTAGTGCATCAGTTCAACCGGCTCATTGTTGCCGATATTATAGAGCCGGTACGGTGCGGTACTGGTCGCTGAGTCCGGCGCATCCCCGGACCAGTCCGGGTTGGGTTCCGGGACACGGTCAAGAACGCGTATCACACCCTCGACGATGTCATCGATATAGGTAAAGTCACGCTGGTGGTTTCCGTTGTTGAAAACATCAATGGGTTCGCCGGCAAGTATCTTCTTCGTGAAACTGAAATAGGCCATGTCGGGCCGGCCCCAGGGACCGTAGACCGTAAAGAAGCGCAGGCCGGTTGTTGGAATTCGGTAGAGATGACTGTAGGTATGCGCCATCAGCTCGTTGGCTTTTTTGCTGGCGGCATACAGGCTGACCGGGTGGTCTACATTGTCATGCACCGAGAACGGCATGTTGGTGTTTGACCCGTAAACGGAACTGCTTGAAGCATAGACCAGGTGTTCAACATTATTGTGACGACTGCCTTCCAGAATATTGGCAAACCCGAGCAGGTTCGTTTCAACGTAGGCCAGCGGATTTTCCAGTGAATAGCGCACACCGGCCTGGGCAGCCAGGTTGACAACCCGTTCCGGCTGGAATTTCCTGAATATCCCGGCGATGCCCTCGCGGTCCTCCAGGCTGACACGCTGGTCTGTATACCCTGTATATGCTGCCGTCCGTTCGAGTCTTGCCTGCTTCAGCCCTACATCATAGTAATCATTAAGGTTATCTATCCCGACCACCTCGTCACCGCGTTCCAGCAAACGCAGGGACAATGCAGAGCCAATAAATCCGGCGGATCCTGTTACCAGTACTTTCATGCTTGGCTACTCAACTTGATACGTATGTACAGACAGATTATTCAGAGTCGGCCATCTGTGGCATCGGCCGGTAGCAGGCATTTTACGTCATACAGAATGCCCTCCGGCTTGCACAGGGCACGCAGACCCTCTGCGCCGATCCCGGAGAACTCATCATGTGCTACAGCAATGATTACAGCATCATATAAGCCAGGTACCGGATCGGCCACGAGATCAATACCGTATTCATCCTTTGCGTTATCCATCTCAACCCAGGGATCATGCACATCAACCAGCACGTTATACCCTTCCAGTTCCCTGACAACATCAATGACACGGCTGTTGCGCAGGTCCGGACAGTTTTCCTTGAAAGCCAGCCCCAGCACCAGCACTCTTGACCCGGACACCTGGATTTTGCCGTTCATCATCAGCTTGATAACCTGCTCGCCAATATAGCGCCCCATGTCATCATTCAGGCGCCTGCCTGCCAGGATGACTTCAGGGTAATAGCTCAGTTCCTGTGCCTTGTGAGTAAGGTAATACGGATCGACACCAATGCAGTGTCCACCAACGAGACCCGGACGGAACGGAAGAAAATTCCACTTGGTACCGGCTGCCTCAAGCACCTCCTCGGTATCTATACCCATCTGGTTACAGATCAGTGCCAGCTCGTTGATCAGTGCAATATTCAGATCACGCTGGGTATTCTCGATGACCTTGGAAGCCTCCGCCACGCGCAGGCTGCTCGCCCTCCAGGTCCCGGCAGTAACAATGCTGCGGTACAACGCATCCACATAATCGCCGGCTGCGGGCGTAGAGCCGGATGTTACCTTGATGATGTTGCTGATGCGGCGGACCTTGTCTCCCGGGTTAATCCGCTCCGGGCTATAACCCGCATAGAAATCCTTGTTGAATTCCAGGCCGGATACCGACTCGATTTCGGGAATACACTCCTCCTCGGTAGCCCCGGGATAGACGGTCGATTCATAAATAGCTACATCCCCGGGTTTGACTAACCCGCCAATCGTCCGGCTGGCTGCCTTGAGAAATGAAACATCCGGCTGCTTGTGAGCATCAATGGGGGTCGGGACTGTAACGATATAGACATTACAATCTGACAGATCATCCGGATTGCTGGTAAAGACCAGCTGACTGGCCTCGGCAAGTTCACTTGAGGACACTTCCTGTGTGGCATCCTGTCCGCGCCCGAGTTCATCGATTCTTTCCTGCTTCAGGTCGAAGCCAATCGTCGGATACTGCTTGCCGAATTCAACTGCCAGCGGCAATCCCACATAGCCAAGGCCGATGATTCCGATTCGGGTATCGGATAGATCAAACATAGAATTACATCTCCACAGTAAGCACCGGATATCGGCCCGATTTCCTCACATCAGGCCTGAGAATTCTAGCAGAATACGTCTGATAATATATTGTTTTTCATAATCAATTTGATCTCTCTCTGGATCTTGCATTTTCAAACAAATTACCTAAAATTCACGCCACTTTCATAATCGGGAAGCATTGGCTCCGGTCTGATAAACATGCGTCGAACAACATTTATTTATTTACGCTTGCCTCCAGGAGAACACTCCCATGGCGCATGACACCGCTGCATCCACTGACGCACCCGGTACTCCATGGCCTGCTTACCAGCAGGCTACCGGGCAACAGGAAGCCCAGGACCATTTCGTCAACCGAAACGGGATTGAATTTGCCGGTACCCACCTGATTATTGATTTCTGGGAAGCTGAATATCTCGATAATCTGCAATTAATGGAAACAGCGCTGCGCAAGGCGGTCGAGGTAGCAGGTGCTACACTACTGCACATTCACCTGCATCACTTTTCATCCAGCGGCGGTATCTCGGGTGTTGCAGTACTCGCTGAATCCCACATAAGCGTCCATACCTGGCCGGAACGGGATTATGCTGCCTTCGATATTTTCATGTGCGGTGATACCGAGCCTGAACTGGCCATCCCGGTCCTGGAGAAAGCATTCAAGCCGGGAAAACTGGAAGTTACCGTGCAGCTGCGCGGGTTGAACCCTGAACAGGAAACCTGTCGGATCAAGGTATGAAGCATTTCAAGGAAACCCTGTACGATTCCCTCTACCAGGAATTCCGGATTGACAAACTGTATTTCGAGAGCAGGACGGATCACCAGCACCTGATGATCTTTCACAATGCCCGGCTGGGCCGGGTGATGACGCTTGACGGTATCGTGCAAACCACCGAGGCAGACGAGTTCATCTACCATGAAATGATGTCACATGTACCGCTGCTGGCCCACGGCCAGGTCCGGCACGTGCTGATCATCGGCGGGGGTGATGGCGCCATGTTGCGTGAAGTCCTGCATCACCCGGTCGCGCAAGTTACCCAGGTAGAGATTGACCAGGCCGTTATCGAGATGGCAAGACAGTACCTGCCCAATCACTCGGCCGGGGCCTATGATGACCCACGCCTGCAGCTGATAATAGCGGACGGTATGAACTTTGTACGCGATACTGATGACCGGTTCGATGTAATCATCTGTGACAGTACCGACCCCATTGGACCAGGTGAGGTCCTGTTCAGTGAGGACTTCTACGCACAGGCCAAACGCTGCCTGGCGCCGGGTGGCATCCTTGTCACCCAGAACGGGGTACCCTTCCTGCAGCCGGATGAATTGAATACAACCGCACAACGCATGGGGCCCCATTTTATTGACAGCAGCTTTTACTGTGCCCCGGTGCCGACCTATTACGGTGGTCACATGGCCTTTGGCTGGGGCACAGATAACCGGACGCTACGCCATGTCGAACTGCCGGTTCTGCAGGCGCGCTTCGAGAAGAGCGGCCTGCAGACCCGTTACTACAATCCAGCTATCCACCAGGCGGCCTTTGCCCTTCCCCAATACATGCTGGAAAGCCTGGCAGGCAGGGACTGATGGGCAGCGGGCGCCGGATTATGATCGGCGCAGCTCCCGACGAAGCGGATGTCTGGCAGGCACTGGTTGCGGAGCATGGCACCCCCCTGCTGGTCTTCGATCCAGCCGTGCTGGAAAGACAGTATCACCGGTTATCGAACGCCCTGCCCGGCGTCGAACTCCATTACGCAGTCAAGGCACACCCGAATGAGCACATTGTGCGCACCCTGGATGCCCTCGGCTGCGGCTTCGACGTGGCCTCTGCCGGCGAGATGGACCTGCTGATGGACCTGAAGATATCAGGTCGCCGCACCATCCATACACACCCGATCAAGAAGGACCGGGAAATCCGCGATGCATTACGATTCGGCGCCACGACCTTTGTGGTGGATAACCTGGACGAGCTTGCCAAGCTCGTGCCCTACCGGGAGCGCATTGGCATATTGCTGCGCATCAGTTTCCGCAGCGAGAGCGCTACAGTTGATCTGTCCAGGAAATTCGGCTGCGCTATCGGCGAGGTTGCCGGTATCGTAGCGGCTGCAGGTAAACTCGGGCTGCATATCAAGGGACTCTCCTTTCACGCGGGATCGCAATGTGAACATGCCGGCCAACATGTCGAGGCCATAGCCCGGTGTCGACAACTGATGGTGGATATCGGCAAGTCCACTTCCGTCCCGCTGAGCACGCTGGACATCGGCGGCGGCTTTCCGGCTGACTACCGGCTGACGGGAATCGACATTGATGCCTGGTGCGGCCCGTTACGCAAGGCGCTGGCAGACCTGCCGGGTGACTGGCACCTGCTGGCCGAGCCGGGCCGCTACCTGGTCGCCCCGTCTGTTACCAGCATCACTACCGTCACCGGCAAATCGGAACGCCATGGCGTAACATGGTACTACCTGGACGATGGCATCTATGGCTCCTATTCCGGGCAGATCTTCGATCACACCGTGTACCCACTGCAGATTTTGAAAACCGGAGAAACACGGCGCAGCATCCTGGCAGGCCCCACCTGTGACAGCATCGATATCATCGCGGAAGATGTCCAGCTCCCGGAGCTCGGCATCGGCGACCTCGTGATTGGACACCAGATGGGTGCCTATACGGCAGCCACAAAAACACGCTTCAACTCCCTGCCGGATGCCCGGCTGGTCTGCAGGGAAAGTCCGTCCTGAAACAGGTTCGCTGGCGAATACCCTGATGCCGAATGATTGACCATCCCCTGCCAGGGCCGTAACATCTTTAGCCAATCGGGTTCGAGCGATTAGCTCGGCGGGAGAGCACTGCCTTCACAAACCAAGAGCTTTGAGACACGCGCCCTGGCTGAGGTGTAGGCACGCACCATTGAAGTCGAACCAGAAGGTGATGATTATTTTTTACCGCTGTACTTGCATTCGCATATCCTGGTTCTGATATGTTTGATAAGATTATTGATTTCCACATCACTGAAGGTAGTGCCCCAGAGAGGCATACTGTCGGACAAGCCCACTGATACCCCGCCATGTTTGATTACCTTGAAGAGATACTCATCGGTACGAGATGACATGATTGACTTGTTGGTCAGATCTCGCGGTTTCACATCAAGGGAATCTGCCAGCACGCCGTCGCCTTTCCCTTGCGGGCCATGGCAGGTGACACAGTTGGCCATAAAATTACCTTCACCGGATTGCATACCGCCCTGCCATGCCTGCTGGCTGGTGTAGTCAGGTTCCTTGTCTGCTGCGGCCA
>QIFB01000044.1 GCA_003230545.1 Gammaproteobacteria bacterium
TGCCGGCTGCGAGGGTATCGAGCTTGGCACCGATGCCATCGATGACGGACAGTTGCAGCGGCTGGGAAAATCCTTCAATGCAGAAAGCGCCGAGCGCGCCAACCGCTACTGCATGGAGGCCGGGCTGCGGGTGTGCCAGACGCTGATCTTCGGCGCCCCCGGCGAGACCGTAGCCAGTATTCGCGCGACCTGTGCTGCGCTGGAGCGCATGCAACCGACGGCCGTCGTGGCAATGACCGGGGTGCGGCTGTACCCGGGCACACTGCTCACGGCTTCCCTGGCACGCGCGGGCCGCATCCGGGAGGATGATATTGGTCTCGTGCCGACGTTCTACATCGAGCCCGCGGTGGCCGGTTTCCTGCCGGACTACCTGCGGCAACAGGCGCGCCAGGCCGGCAACTGGGTGTTGCCGGGACTGGTGGCACCGATCCTGCCCGGTACCCAGCGCGTGTTGCGCGGCCTCGGTGTTTCCGGCCCGCTGTGGCGGCTGTTGCACAGTCGCTGGATGCACCGCCTGAATCGCACCAGGTTCAAGCGCCCCGATACCAGTTGGGGCATACCCCACCCACGGAGGAAAATCGTATGAAAACACTCGCACATAACCCGTCCGCTGATGGTTACCGGAAATCGATGGGCCAGTTGCTGGTCCTGTATACACAGGTCGATCGCCTGATCATGGAGATCTGCGCCGAACGTATCGAGCATGCGCCGGACCTGGCTGCGAAGCTGGCACTCGCCAAACAGGTCGGTGATGAAAGCCGGCACGTCATGATCCAGCACGACTGGATGCAACAGTTCGGCACCAATACCGCACCCGTCATCAGTGACACGCAAGAGGCATTGATCCGCAGCCATTTTCGTGAACTCCCGTGGCTGGAGTTTCTCACCGACATGTATCTGTGTGTCGAGGCACTCGGCAGCGAGGCAGTGGAGAACATCGTGCCGCTGGCCGATCCGGGTACCCGGGAATCCCTGCAGGTACCGCTCAGTGATGAACAGGACCACGTGGCCTTCGGTATGGAGCGTCTGAAAATGGAACTGGCGCAGTTGCCGGCCGTTGAACGCGAAGCGTTTCTTGCCGCGATACCGCAACGTATTGCAATGCTGGCAGATACCTTCCTTGGTTTCGGCCTGGATGTAGCGGAGCTGTTCGAAGCCGTGGGCGCCAGTTACGAGACGTTGTGTGATGCCGTGCGGCGCCGGCGCGACGCAGTGCTGGAGCAAGTGGCAGCCTGACCAGAAAAACAGAAAAAGGGGCCGGATACATTTCCCCTTTTCCACGATGCGTAATACCGCGATAACCTTGCTGGTGTTGCTGCTGGTCGTGCAGTCTGGGACCGACAGCACGTCCATGGCGGGCCCGGTGAAAAACGGTTTCGACCTTGCCGGTGCGCTGGTACCCGAGAGCGAGATCCTTTCCGGTGGTCCGCCACGCGATGGTATCCCGGCCATCGATGCGCCGCGCTTCGTGGCGGCAGCTGCGGCAACGTTTCCAGAAGGGAATGAGCGCGTGCTCGGTATCCGGCACAATGGTGTGGTCAAGGCGTACCCGGTTGCGATCCTTAACTGGCACGAGATCGTTAACGACACGTTTGCCGGTGAACCGATTGCGGTGAGCTACTGCCCGCTGTGCGGCACGGGCATCGCCTACCGGGCACGGACCGGAGACCGGGAGCTGAGCTTCGGCGTCTCGGGGCTGTTGTACAACAGTGACATGCTGCTGTATGACCGCAAGACCCGCTCGCTATGGTCCCAGATCCTGCGCCAGGCGGTCAGCGGCCCCATGAAAGGCACGCAGCTCGAGGCCATTCCCGTCGACCATACCCGCTGGTCGGAATGGCGCCGGCAGCATCCGGACACGCTGGTGCTGTCAACCGATACCGGTTACCAGCGGGACTACGCCAGCAGCCCCTACCCTGGTTACGAGAGCAGCCGCAAGCTGTGGTTCCCGGTACCGGCACAGGATGACCGGTATCACCCCAAGGAGCCGGTGCTGGGTGTCGAGGTCGACGGCGAATTCAAGGCATACCCGTTCGTGGAACTCGGGAAGACCGCGGGTGAGGTACATGACACACTGTCCGGTCGGAGCATCATCGTCAGCTACGACCGACGCAACCATGCGGCCACCGCACGCTTTGTGAATGGCGAACGGCTGCCTGCCGTTACCGCGTTCTGGTTTGCCTGGTATGCGTTTCACCCGGGTACCGGGGTGTATCAGGTACATCAATAAAACTGCTAAAATATCATACATAACAAGTGCATACGTAGGTTGATGCTGAGCGCAGCGAAGCCCAACAATCGACGCCTGCTGATCGCCCCCTGTTGGGCTTCGCTACGCTCAGCACCAACCTGCATTTGATAAAGTGCCATTCGGGTCAGAGCACATGTAACCCTGATATAAGTAGATAATGTACGCTGACCCCAGTTTGTTCTGGTTACCTGGAATCATCCCGCATGAACCGGCCGAGTTTGCTGATTACCATTCTCATGGGCACCCTGACGATGCTGCTCTGGGCGCTGGTCAATCGTCCGGATGTCGAGCCGCCCTGGCCGGAGAAGATTACGGGCTTTTCGTTCTCACCCATGCGTGGCGAGCAAACGCCAGCGCAGCAAAATTTCCCTGATATTGCGCAAATCGATGAAGACCTGGCGCTGCTCGCGGGCAATGCCGATGCGGTGCGCACCTATACGGTGGAGTCCACCCTTGGCGAAGTACCGCGGCTGGCCGGTGCGCACGGCCTGAACGTGGCCCTGGGTGCCTGGCTGAATGCCGATGTCGAACGCAATGATGCGGAGATCGACAGGTTGATCCGGGTATATAAAGAGACGTACCGGAACGTGGTACGGGTTATCGTCGGCAATGAGTCGCTGTTGCGTGGCGAGCTGGAGGTCGGGCAGCTGATCGATTACCTGCGGCGCGTCCGCCAGAAGGTCTGGGCACCCATCAGCACCGCGGAGCCCTGGCACATCTGGCTCAAGCATCCCGAGCTGGTCCGGGAGGTTGATTTCATTGCCGTCCACCTGCTGCCGTACTGGGAAAATATCCCGGTGGATGCGGCGGTGGACTATGTAGTGTCCCGCTACCAGGAACTGCAGCGCACCTATCCCGGCAAGCCCATTGTCATTGCCGAGGTTGGCTGGCCGAGCAACGGGCGCACCCGCGGTGGTGCCGTGGCCAGCAGCGCCAACCAGGCAAGGTTCCTGCGCCGCTTTCTCGAAGTCGCGCAGCGCGAGGCGTATATCTATTACATCATGGAGGCCTTCGACCAGCCGTGGAAACATGAGCTGGAGGGCGAGGCCGGCAGTCACTGGGGGGTGTACGATACCGACCGCGAGGCCAAGTTCGCATTCACCTCACCGGTTGTGCAGATACCCGGCTGGCGCGGCCTGGCGGCGATCAGTATCGCGCTGTCCGTGCTGATACTGGCCTTCCTGTTTCGCGACAGCAGTGGCCTGATGCCGCGCGGGCGCGGGTTTCTTGCCATTATCGCCTATGCCATTACCACCTTTGCCGTCTGGGTGCTGTACGACTTCAGCCAGCGCTACTTGACACCCGGCATGCTGGCGGTGGGCAGCATGCTGTTTATCGCGGCACTGGGGGTTGGCGTGGTCCTGCTGGCCGAGGCCCATGAGTGGGCCGAGGCCCTGTGGAGCAAGCAATCGCGGCGCAGCCGCCGGCCTGCACCAATAGCCGATGCGAAGCTGCCGCGCGTCTCGGTACATGTGCCGGCGTACAACGAACCACCGGAGATGCTGATACAGACCCTCGATGCACTGGCGCGGCTCGATTATCCCGACTACGAGGTGGTCGTGGTGGACAACAATACGCAGGACCCGGCCGTCTGGCAGCCCGTGCAGGCGCACTGCGAACAACTGGGCTCACAGTTTCGTTTTTTTCATGTGGATCCGCTGGAGGGTTTCAAGGCCGGCGCGCTCAACTTCGCCCTGCAGCAGACCGGCGCCGATGCAGCGATCATTGCCGTGATCGACAGCGATTACCAGGTCGACCCCGGCTGGCTGCGCGAACTGGTGCCGTATTTCACTGAGCCGAAGATGGCCATCGTACAGGCGCCGCAGGACTACCGCGACGGTGCCGGAAATGTCTTCAAGGCAATGTGCCAGGCCGAGTACCGGGGTTTCTTCCAGATCGGCATGGTCACGCGCAACGAACGCAATGCCATTATCCAGCACGGTACCATGACGCTGGTGCGTCACGTGATCCTGGTGGAAACCGGTGGGTGGGCGGAGTGGTGCATTACCGAGGATGCCGAGCTGGGCCTGCGTATCCTGGAACACGGTTATGAGGCCGCCTATATCCCGCACAGCTATGGCCGCGGCCTGATGCCGGACACCTTTCTCGACTTCAAGAAACAGCGGTTTCGCTGGGCCTACGGCGCGGTCCTCATTATGCGCCATCACCTGAGTGCCCTGCTGGGGCTGGCGGGCACGCGGCTGAGCCGCGGCCAGCGCTACCATTTCATTGCCGGCTGGTTACCCTGGCTTGCCGATGGCTTCAACCTGGTCTTCAACCTGGCCGCCATTGGCTGGTCGCTGGCCATGATCGCGGCCCCGTACCAGGTAGCCCCGCCGCACATCGTGTTCGCAGTCCTGCCACTGTCGCTGTTTCTGTTCAAACTGGTGAAGATGTTTTCGCTCTACCGCCTGCGGCTTGCGGCCTCGCTGCGGCAGAGCCTGGCGGCGGGACTGGCCGGGCTGTCGCTGTCGCACACCATCGCGCGCGCCATCCTCGCCGGTTTCATTACCCGGCATATCGGGTTTTTCCGCACTCCCAAGTGCGCCACGGGTAACCGTGTGCTGCAGGCACTGCTGGACACGCGCGAGGAGCTGTTGTTCCTGGTAGCGCTGGGATTATCGGCTGTCATGGTATTGCAGCGCCCGGACGGCGCGATGCTGGATATCCGCGTGTGGTCGCTGGTGCTGCTGGTGCAGGGGGTTCCCTACGCAGCTGCCGGCCTGGTCTCGTTCATCAGTGGCATGCCGCGCCTGCCGGCGGCCCTGGTGGGTCCGATGCGGCAATTGACCGACCAGCGGGCGTAGGCAGTCCCGGCTGGGATAAAGGGGCCCTCCGATAAAGGGGCCGGATACATTTTCCCCTCCAACACCGAATGATATATCGGGGAAAACGATAAAGGGGCCGGATACATTTTCCCCTCCAACACCGAATGATATATCGGGGAAAATGTATCCGGCCCCTTTATCGTTTATCGGGAATCCGGGGAACCGGTTTTAAATCAGCCTCCCGGGTTTCGGCCCTGTGGGCCTGCACCCGGGCTACGTGCCGTCAGTGCGTACTGTTCGCCACCGAAAATATCGCGGGTCAGGGTAATCACGGCTTTCATCCAGTCGCGGGACGCCGCGCATGCCGGGTCGGTTGCGGCATCGTCGCGGCACAGCTTGAGTCGGTCCGCGTACAGCTGCAGGTGCATGCCGGGCAGGGGACGAATGCGCATCCGGTGGTTGGCAGCCAGTTCCATGAAGCCCGGGTGCTCATCCCCGAGCAGCTGCAGGATGAGCGCGGGCAACTGGTACAGCGGCAGGTCACCGGTGACCTGCGGACCGCGCTGACCGTCGATGATGACCAGCGGCGTGCTGGTCAGGCGTTGCACCATGACGGCATCGAAATCGCCACGCTTGTCGGCCAGGAAGCCGTTGTCGGTGAAGCCCGCGAAGTTCGGCCCCAGAAAGGGCAGGTGATCACCGAACAGCACGATCAGGCCATCCGGGTCACGCCGGCGCAACTCTTTCAGGAAGGCCATGAGTTCGCGCGACTTGTAAAACAGGGTATTGGCGTAGCGTTCGAGCAGGCCGTTATCAGAGATGCTGGTGACCTGACCGGGTCGCTGCTCGTTTAGCGGGTAGTCGAGGTGACCAAAGTAGGTGAGGATGTAATTGAATACCGGCGTGCCGGCCTCAAGCAGGGGATCGACCTTCTCCATCACCTGGCGATACAGCGAGACGTCGCTCAGGAACTCGCGGTTCATGTCATCCAGTACAAAATCCGTTATCGACCAGTAGGTATCAAATCCAAGGCGGTCATAGGCATTCACCCGGTTCCAGAACGCCGCAACATTGGGGTGCGAGACGAGGGTACGGTAGCCGGCTGCACCCAGATGCCGTGGCAGGCAGGGTACATCGCGGCGCAACCAGCCCTCGAAAAACACCGCATCTTCCGTCACCGGAAACCCGCACAGCACTTCGAACTCGGCATTCGCCGTATAGCCACCGAACACGGGGGACAGGATCCGGCTGTGACCGGCAGCATCCCAGAGGGCACGAAATTCCGGGTCGATCGGGTCCTGCGACAGGCCGGTGTTCTCCAGCAGGGTCACATCCCAGAACGACTCCAGCAGGATGAGGTGCACATTGCGCTGCGGTTGCACGTCCGGTGAGACCGGCCGGGCCCGCTGTCCGGCCTGCAGGACCGCCAGGGCCTGTTCCACTTCCGCCGGGTCGGGCGGTGAACCGGCACGGTCCAGATAACGTGCGCCTTCCTGCAACAGGTGCAGCAGCAGGCCGCGGTTCTCGAAGTTGCCACGCTGGTTCCAGACGATGGTGCCAAGGTGCTGGTCCAAGGTGTGCACCACGGCGCCGGGGGCGGCCGTCACGGCCAGTCCCGCCGCCAGCAGGGTGCTGATTACCAGCCAGGCGCGCAGCGTATGCCAGGCGGTCATCAGTAACAGCAGGCCCAGCGGTACGGCCACCATGGCCACCGCCCCCAGCCACTGCCAGCCCTCGAGCAGGAAATACAGGTTGGACACAGTCAGCAGGTCATCCGGCATGACAGGGCCGCCGAGCACGGCAATCTTTCCGGCATTGCCGAGTTGCAGCACGGCCATGAGGACGCCCATCGCCGGCAGGTACCACGCCAGCCCGCGGCTCATGCTGTAGAGGGCAGCACCCAGCAGCAGGTTCATCAGCAGGTCACGCGGCATGGCCGCGGGACTGGGTGCCACGTCCAGGCTGATAACGGTAATCCCCTGCAGCAGGGCATACCACAGCACTACGAAACCCAGCGCAATGGTCCAGCCACCGGTGCGGGTGGTGTGCCGGAAGCGGCGGGGCGCCGTCGTGGAGGCCGTGTCAGGGTACTCTGGGGGCATTACGATCGGGACTGCAGGGTAACAGGGGACACCATTGTAGGTATTTCGCGCAGAAAAAAAACGGGATTTACTGTAAGGAAAGGCATGTCGGTGCTGCCTGTGGAACCCCTGGTTAATTCCTGTATCGTCATCCCGGCGCATGCCGGGATCCAGAATAATCAACCACATGGATTCCGGCTTCCGCCGGAATGACGAATAAATCAGGGTTTCCCTAGATTACGATCCGGTCCCACGTCCAGTAGAGCCCGATCAAGGTAATCGCCGCGGATGCCGGTACCATGATGACCTTGCGATACCAGGGTTTGCGTGCGAACCACAGGCCGATAGCGATAAATGCCAGCGAGATCACCGCCAGCTGGCCCAGTTCCACCCCGACATTGAAACTGATCAATGCGGTAATGAAGGCATCATCCGGCATGCCGAAATCCGCCAGTACGCTGGCAAATCCCATGCCGTGCAGCAGGCCGAATCCGAATACCAGCAACAGGCGACTGGTGTGCAGCGTTTTCGCATGGATGTTCTCGAAGCCGATGTAGGCGATCGACAGGGCAATCAGCGGCTCGACGATATTGGCCGGCAGGGTGATGACGCCGTTCATGGACAGTCCGAGCGTAATGGTATGGGCAACGGTGAACATGGTGACCTGCCATAACAGCGGGCGCAGGTGCGTGCTCAGCAGGAAGATGCCGAGGATAAACAGGATATGATCGAGTCCCTTCGGCAGAATGTGTTCAAAGCCGGCCACGAGGTAGGTGGCAATGACGGCGGTGACCGGCTGCCGGGTGAAAACTTCGGTCAGCGAGAACGGCTCGCTGGGCTGGTCCTTGCGCAGCCATTGCCAGTCCGACCAGTGCCACTTCTCGTTGTGCTCGTCGATCTGGCGCACACGCACAGCATTGTCGCCAAAGCGTGCGGGATAGTACCAGGCGACACTTTCCACCGAGCGGTCCACCTGGCCCTCAAGGGTGATCACGCTGATGCGCGGGATTTTGGTATAGCCGGGTTCAGGGATTTCCACCCGGGTAACGGTCAGTGGCGCCGGCTGGCCATCAAAGGCCAGGCGAATGGTTCCGGTGAAGGCGGTTTTGAAGGGTTCGAAGGCGCTCATCAGCTCCCCGGCCTGCAGTACCCGCAATTCGTCATAGGCCACGGCCGTCGGCGCGTCCCGGGTATCCCTGTAGCGGGCATTGATACCGGTGAGCAGGGCCTCGATACTGGCGCGCACCTCGACACGGTAGCTGCCATTGGTATTTACGCTGATTTCAACCAGTGCGGGTTTGACGATATCGGCATGGACACCGGGCGTAGCCAACACAAGGGCAAGCAAGCAAAGTGTCCGGATTATTGCCATGAATCGCATGGCCGGGAGCAGGTGGGGCAGTGGGTTCGCCATATCAGGTGGATCGGGTTAATACTGGTACCAGGCCGAATAAATTCGGCCCTACCTGTCGATGTAGGGCGGAATTCATTCCGCCAGTAAGGCTGACTTTATATCAGTATTTTGTGAATAACTGAATTATTGTCAGGGTGGCATCCTGACATTGCGGTTGTTTGCTGGTGTGCTTTACTATTGGTTAGGGAAGCTCTGATGTGTCGTCATTACGAGGAACAAAGGGCAACGAAGCCATCTCTAACCAATTGATCCAGGCCAGGAGATTGCTTCGCTATGCTCGCAATGACGCGAAAATCGACACATCAGAGCTTCCCTGGTTGTTAGAAATGGTATTCCTCCTCCTGGCTGTCAGGTAAAATTGCTGCGAGTGAGGGTTGGTTTGCTGGCAGCGGTCAGCGATGGTGCCGCCTGTGTCCTTGAAACGATTCTATTCTAAAGGTGACTTATGCCTCCATTTGGTCGTAGAGAATTTCTGAAAATCATTGGCGCCGGTGCTGCCGCAGGCACCGGTCTCATCGCGTGCAGTAAAACCGATAATGGTGCACCGGCCCCGACACCTCCTGCCGAGCCGGCAGCCAGTGCCGACCCGCTGGCCGGTTTTTATGATCTGCCGATGCAGGGCAATGCCCGCATCCTGCACATCACTGACGTACATGGACAGTTGAACCCGGTGTATTTTCGCGAACCGAACGTCAACCTCGGCGTTGGCGATGCCTTTGGGCGGCCACCGCACATCGTTGGCAAGGGTTTTCTGAAAGCGATGGACCTGCAGCCTGACACGCTGGAAGCCTATGTCTACACCTACCTGGATTTCGAGAACGCCGCGCAAAAGTACGGCAGGACTGGTGGTTATGCACAGATCATGACCCTGCTGGGGCGCCTGCGCGAGCAGGCGGGTGGCAAGGAAAACACCCTGACTATCGATGGCGGCGACCTGTGGCAGGGCTCCGGAACCTCGTTATGGACCCGCGGTGTCGATATGGTCGAGGCCTCGAATATTCTGGGTCTCGATGTCATGGTCGGCCACTGGGAGTTTACCTACCGCGAGGACGAGGTCCTCAGCAATGTGGCGCTGTTCAAGGGTGACTTTATCGGCCAGAACGTCCGTGTGAAGGAAGAGGCCCTGTTCGGTGACGAGTACGCCACCATGGTGGAGAAATATGACGGCCGTGGTTTGTACGACGAGGACACCGGCCATGCCTTCCGCCCCTATGTCATCAAGAATGTCGGTGGCGCCCGTATTGCCGTGGTGGGCCAGGCATTCCCGCGCACGGCCAATGCCAATCCGCAGGAATTCTTCCCGGACTGGTCGTTCGGCCTGCGCGAGGACGACATGATTACCCTGGTAGAAGGGATTCATGCTGATGAGAAACCCGATGCCGTCGTGCTGCTGTCACACAACGGCATGGACGTGGACATCAAAATGGCGGAACGCGTGCCGGGCCTGAATGCGGTGTTTGGCGGTCATACCCATGACGGGATTCCCAAGCCACTTGAGATAAAGAATGTCGCAGGACATACCTGTCTGGTGACCAATGCGGGCTCCAACAGCAAATTCGTAGGTGTCATGGATTTTGATATTGCCGATGGCAAGGTCAACGCCATGCACTACAAGATGCTGCCGATCATCACCGACATGCTGCCGGCCAACAAGGAAATGCAGGCCTACATCGACCAGATGCGGCAGACCAAATATGACGACAAGATCATCGAAAGCCGTTCCAGCGAGTTATTCTACAATCCGGCCCGCGTTGGCAAGACCTACGAGGAAATCCTCGGCGAGAAACTCGCGATTGCCGACCGTGTGCTGTACCGGCGCGGTAATTTCATGGGTACCTGGGACCAGGTCCTGTGTAATGCCTTGCGACATGAATATGAGGCTGATATCTCCCTGTCAGCCGGGGTGCGCTGGGGCACCAGTACCCTGCAGGGTGACTGGATCACCATGGAGGACGTCATGACCCAGTGCGCCATGACCTATGGCGAGACCTATGTCATGGAGATGACCGGGGCTGATCTTTTGAACATGCTCGAAGCCGTGGCGGATAACCTGTTTGACAAGGACCCGTACCTGCAATCCGGTGGTGACATGGTGCGTGTTGGCGGTCTTGACTACACCATTACGCCGGATAATTCACTGGGGCAACGCATCACCGATGTGCGGCTCGATAATGGTCATGTTGTTGAAGCGGGCGGGACCTACAAGGTCGCCGGCTGGGCCTCAGTGAACCGCACGCCGGAAGGTCGCCTGATGTGGGACGTGGTGCGGGACTATATTGTTGCGACCCGGGGCGAGGACAATGTGCTGGTGCTGCCGAAGATCAACCACCCGAAACTGGTCGGTGTGTCGGACAACCCGGGCATTGCGGATTATCCGGGGGAGCTGGCCTGATAAACCGGGTAGGGCCGGCCCTTTATGCCCACTGGGGTGCCGGCCGGGAATGGAGCAATTCCCCGCGAGGCGCGGGTCCTGCCCGAAAAAAAGCCCGGCTTCAAGCCGGGCTTTTTTGTGTTGCGAGTATCTGTTACATGCGGTTACCAGGGGCGTTTCCTTCCAGGCCGTTGCTTATGTAGGTATGGAAGTATTCCAGAGCGGTGTACTCAGGACCCTGGGCCTTGTAAGGCTTGAAACGTACCTGTTTGTTGCAGCCGGTATAGCGGCGATGCAAGGTCCCCATGCCGCCCCACTTGGAACGATACGATGGCCAGTGTGTAGTCTGACCTATTGCCATGCCCAGCAGGTTTGCGCGAACCTTGTTGCCGGCATAGTTGATGTGACAATCAGCACAGGACGCATTCATCTGGCCACGCTTGGCAAAGAATATTGCCTTGCCTTGCTCGTAGATTTTCTGCGCACGCGGGTCGTCCGGGATGATGACATTTATGGTCTTGCCACGCGAGGTGTAGTGCATGTAGCCGGAGAGATCGGCAATCGGTCCCGATTTCCACTTCAGGGCTTTCTCGCTATTGGCTGCGCGGCACTGGTTGATGGCTGCTTCCAGGGTGATCACCTTCCCGGAGTTGGAATCAAAGAACGGGTACAGCTGTGCGATACCGATGCCGTCATCCGGAAAGCAGCTGGCGTAGGTCTTGCCGTTGGCGAAAGGCGTTTCGAACAGGGTCTTTCCCTTCTCGAGGTTCAGCTCGTAGGGCGGAAATTCCTCGATATCCTCCCATTGCGAGCGTAAATCTGCGTCAATGGAATACACGCCGTTCTTAAAATCGCTGAACTGGGTATTTGGGAAACGATTTTTGTAGAAGGCCCTGAGTTTTGCCAGGTCTTCTTCCGGAGATGCCTGTGCAGGCATTGTAAAGACACTAAGCAGTCCGAGTACTAGTGTTGCGGTCAGGAGTTCTTTCATGGAGTCTTTCTCCTCGTTAGAGCAGGTATATTGATCTGATTATCGTCAGTTACTTGATGGTTACTTCTGCGGAATCGCTCTTGCCTGTGTTATCGGCCCAGCTCAGCTTGACCGTATCGCCGGCATTACCGCCCTTGAAGCGGAACGACAGGTAGGGGTTCTTGGAAATTGCGGGCCCCCATTGTGCCGTCATGATGGTATTCCCCTTATGTTCGCTGACAACTTCCTGGATAAAGTGGGCCGGTATTTTCTTGCCCGTTTTCTTATCCTTGCGGGTGCCGGTTTCCATCGGGTGACTGATAAGTACCTTGATGGTGGTTACACCGTCACTGGCTTTTGCGCGCATTTTGATGCTTGCCATGATAAATCCTCTCTATGCCTGATCTTGAATGAGTTCCACGTCTGTACGCACGGTTAACCGCCGCAGCCGCCGATGGTGACCTTCACTTCCTTGCCGATGACGCTGGATGTTTTGCCCATCTTGATGCGGGTTGATACATAGCCTTCGGCCCCGCTGCCCAGTACAAAAGAAGCGGCCAGCGGACTGCTATTCTTTTCAACGATGACACTGATGGATTCGGTGCCGGCAATATCGGTTGTGACCGAGATCGGCACCACGGCGCCGTTTTCGGCGATATCCGGGGCCTTGATCTTGATCTGGTCGCTGCCGGAAAGGGTGCCGCCGCCATACAGTCCCTTGACAGCGTCATCGAAGCGTCATCGACGGTCTTTGCCTCGAAGGCGGACTTGGGCCAGGCCGCAAGTACCATGCGGGGTGTAAGCAGGCCGACGCTGATGGCCATGCCTGTTGCTCCCGTTGCGAGGGAACCCTTCAGAAAGATTCTGCGTTTCATGCTGGTCACGTTAAATTCTCCTGATAGTTAAGCTGGGCTGTGTCTACAGAGTGTAGACGTATTCTGTGATCTGGTCGATTTCCTCTTCACTGAGTAGCCGGTGCCTTCCAAAAGGCGGCATGATCGAGTTCGGGTTGGGGGCTGTGGCATCCCAGATCTGGGCGCGCAGTTTTGCCTTGTCAGGGTAGCGGGCTTTCATGGCAACCAGGGGTGGCCCGATGTTGCCCGGCAGGGTACCGTCCTCCATCGCGTGGCAGGCCAGGCAGTTTCCCTTCTTGCGATTGACTGCAACGGCCTTGCCTTTTTCAACGGCCGTGGCACCGGCTGCACTTGCCTGGAACGGTGTGAGTAACAAGGCACCCAGTAAGGTTGCAAGTGATAATACGGTGGTAGTGATGTTTCTCGCGGTGTGCCGCATTGTCTCTTCTCCTAGGTATTAACTTTTAGTTTGCAGAACGAAAAAAACGCTGACTGGTTTACAGTCCGCGCGGGTTGTTTTTCTCGCGGTTGTACTGGATGACGGCGGCTTCTGCCTGGAACTTCGCCTTGTTGGCCAGCTTGATGGCAGCATCATTCTCACCCTTGCCCGCCGCTTCCTTGGCCTGCTTCAGGAATTTCTCGGTGTCACGCCAGATCCAGTTATTGGCCTTGGCGGCCTTGATGGCCCCACCGGCATTCGCGATGGCTGCGGTAGCTTCCGGGCTGGCTTTGGATGCGCCGCCCGAACCCCCGTTACCGAATGAGGCACAACCGACGGTGAGTGCGGCAGTGAGGACAGTGATTGTCAATAGCTTGACAGGAAGAAGTTTCTTCATCGGATCAACTCCATCATTGGTGATTACAGGGTTGGGTACCACACTCATTACTATTTGCTCGTTAGATATTCTTGTATAAGACAGAAACGTAGCACCACAGTTTGTATTATGCAATACAATAATCTGCCTTTTTGCCAGATTTATTCCAGCCTTACTATTCCATCCCGTGTTCTTCTTCAAGTAGCTCCTGTAACTCTTTCAACTTGGCCTGGATCCGGGCATTTTCATAGTCCGTCACCCCCGGTTCGCGGCCCGCCAGTTGCAGTTGCTGGATGGCCTGCCCGGTATTGCCATTGAGGTTGTAATAGCGTGACATGGCGCCGTGGGATTCGACCTTGCGTCCGGTTTCCTCGGCGGCCTGCGCCAGCAGTTTGTATATGAGAGGATTGCTATATTGTTTCTTAATAATATCCGAAAGTATCTTGTAAGCCTGCGGCGCCTTGCCGGAAACCAGCAGGGTCTGGGCATAGGGCAGCAGGATGGTCAGGTTGCCCGGGTACAGGGATAACGCATCCTTATACAGCTCGAATGCCTTGCCATAGTTGCCGCTGTCTGCATACAGGCTAGCCATGTCGATGCGGTACATGATCCGGTCCGGATCATCGCGGTGCAAGCGGTTGAGGATTTCCAGGGCCTTGCCGCGCTTGCCGATCCTGGCGAGCAACAGGGCATACTCATATTTCTTGTATACCTTTGCGGTCTCCGATTTGTCGCGATAACGCTGGACATCTTCCATGACCTGCTGCGGGTCGCTGAAATTGAACACCTTGAGCTTTGCACGCACCAGCTGAAAATCGAGGTTGTCGATTTCACCGGACGGGTAACCCTCGGCCCGGGAGGTCGCCTCGGCGATCCGGTTGGTGGTGACCGGGTGAGTGCTCAGGAATTCCGGCGGGCGATTGCCATACAGCCGGGAATTTTTCTGCAGGCGTTCAAAGAACCGCGGCATGCCGTACGGGTCGATACCGGAGTTCGCCAACGTTTGTAAGCCGACGCGATCGGCTTCATATTCGTTCGAGCGGGTAAAGTTGATCTGGTACTGCATGGAGCCGGCCGAGATCGCGGCCATGCCGGCCATGCCGGCTTTCGCATTCTGGGTCGCGACCAGGATCGCGGCCAGCATCGCCGCCATGCGCGGCACACTCAGGCTGTCGGCCGTTTCAAAGGCGCGTGCCAGGTGGCGCTGGGTGACGTGGGCGACTTCGTGGGCCAGTACGCCCGCGAGTTCGCTTTCGTTTTCCGATGCCATGAACAGGCCGGTGTGTACACCAATATAGCCGCCGGGGCCGGCAAAGGCGTTGATGGAGGGTTCGTTGACCACGAAAAAGGTGAATTGCCGTGCCGGTTCATCGCTGTTGGCCACCAGGCGCTGTCCCAGTGAACTCAGGTAGGCAGTGATCTCGAGGTTATTCAGCACAATGCCGCTCTGGCGCAGCTGGCGCATCATGTGGGCACCGAGCTGTTTTTCCTGTTCCGGGGAGATGATCGCCCCGGCGGAATCACCGATGTCCGGGAGGTCCGAGTACAGGTTCTCGGCCCGGGCGGAGGTAGCCGGTACCAGCATCAGCCAGCCGGCAAGCAGTCCGGAGATCAGCCGGGTGGTTGCCTTGTGTATTCCTGCAAACCCTTGATTTATCCGCTGTTCGTCATCCCGCAGTTCGTCATCCCGGCGCAGGCCGGGATCCAGGAAATTCAAGCGCATGGATTCCGGCTTCCGCCGGAATAACGGATGTTTCCACCGGAATAACGGATACATCAGGGCTGTCCTAAATATTGCTTCCATGACATAGAGTTGCATAATTGTCGGTTCGATGACGCTTGGCGACGGCGCCGTGGTCGACTGCCTGAGGCTTGCGTTCTGCCGACAGTTGGCATAAATTTGCCGGCTCATCCAGCACACATGATCAGGATCCGTTGTCTCGGGTCTGGACCAGGTCGTTAATCATACAGACAGGAGATGAAGAAATGGCGGATTTTGATGAAGAACTTGATGCCAGCGGTCTGAATTGCCCGCTGCCGATTTTGCGCGCCAAGAAGGCCCTGAATGGTATGGACAGCGGCAAGATCCTGCGCATCATTGCAACTGACCCGGGTTCCGTCAAGGACTTCGAGGCATTTGCCAAGCAGACCGGCAATGAACTGATGGAATCCACCGAAGAAGGTGGCAAGTTCATGTTCAAGATGAAGAAGGGCTGACCCGGATCGCTTTAAACCGGCATTCCATAAAAAACCCCGGCCAGGTGCCGGGGTTTTTTGTGGTTAAACCAGGGAAGTTCTGAGGTGTCGTGTTTCGTCATTGCGAGGAACAACGTGACGAAGCAATCTCTAACCAATTGATTCTAAATCAGGAGATTGCCTGGCTACGCTCGCAATGACGCGAAAATTGAATTAATCGGAGTTTCCCTAGAATTTCCAGTTTACCTGCGCGCTGACAATATCAACGGCCGCGTCATAATCGCCCTTCACCTTGTGAAAGCCGGACGTTTGTCCACTGGTCGGATCATAGGCATCATCCGTGAGGAGTTCCGGGTCATCGAAGAACAGGTGCGCGTACCCGAGGTCAAAGGTCAGTGCCTTGGAGTAGCTGTAGTTGACACCCAGGGTCACCCAGATGCGGTCGGCATCCGGCACACGCGGCGTGCGCACACTGTCTTTGGGGACCGGTGCCTCGTCATAGGCGACGCCACTGCGGAATAACCAGGTTTTGTTATACCGGTAGCTGGCCCCGACAGCGACACGAATGGTATTTTCCCAATTCAGCTTGGTGAGACTTCTTTTGGTCGGAATGGTGTTATTGCCGCTTGGGCTGATTTCTACGCGAAGTTCATCGAGATCGTCCCACTTCGTCCAGGTTATATCCGTCATGACAGTCCACCTGGGATTGAAGACATGCAATGCGCTGACCGAGACAGTGGCCGGCATCGTGACATCCAGCTCGGCATCGTTGGTAAAGTTGACCAACGGCCCGGAGACCCGGAC
>QIFB01000176.1 GCA_003230545.1 Gammaproteobacteria bacterium
CGCCGCTGCTCGAACGCATCGGGCAACATACCCTGGTCATGTGGCGCGCAGCCCCGGAGATGCTGCGCTTCCTTGGTGAGCTTACACTGTCACTGGGCCGACTGGTCCGCGGCACTGCCCAGTTCCGGCGCTCCGACCTTATGCTCGTTATCTATGATGTCGGGCCACAGGCCCTGCCGATCGTCGCCCTGATCAGTTTTCTCGTGGGCCTGATCGTCGCCTACATGGGCGCCGTCCAGTTGGCGCAATTCGGCGCCCAGATTTACATTGCAGATCTGGTCGGCCTCGGCATGACGCGCGAGACGGGCGCCCTCATGACCGGCATTATCATGGCCGGCCGCACCGGCTCTGCCTTCGCCGCCCAGCTCGGCACCATGCAGGTGAACGAGGAAATTGACGCCTTCCGGACGCTGGGCTTCAACCCGATCGACTTCCTTGTCCTGCCGCGCATACTTGGCCTGGTGCTGATGATGCCCCTCATGGTGCTGTACTCGGACATCGTCGGCATCACCGCAGGCATGTTTGTCTCGGTGACGTCCTTTGACATCAGTACCTTCGAGTACTACCAGCAGACCGTGCAATCCATGGAGTGGCGGCATATCTGGGTTGGCGTCATCAAGGGGACGATATACGGCATGCTGATCGCCTTTGCCGGCTGTCTGCGTGGCATGCAGTGCGGGCGCAGCGCCCAGGCCGTCGGTGAGGCAACCACCTCCGCCGTGGTAACCAGCATCCTGTTCATCGTAATCTCCGCAGCACTGCTGACCATATTGTTCCAGGCGCTGGGAATCTGATATGCAGCCGGCTGCCCACATCACGGTGCAGGACCTCACCATGGCGTATGGTGATTTCGTCATCCAGCGTAACCTGAATTTCAGTATCCGGCGCGGCGATATTTTCATCATCATGGGCGGCAGCGGCTGCGGCAAGAGCACCTTGCTACGCCACTTGATTGGACTGAAGACGCCGGCACAGGGAAGAGTCCTGTACGCAGGCACCAGTTACTGGGATGCTTCACCTGCGGAGCAGGAGCGCATCAAGCGCGGCTTCGGCATGAGTTTCCAGAGCGGCGCCCTGTGGAGTTCACTGACCCTGGCCGAGAATATCGCCCTGCCACTGGAGGAAAACACCGAGCTGGAAGCGACCGGAGTTGCCGAGGTGGTGTCACTGAAACTGTCGCTGGTCGGGCTGGCCGGTTTTGAGGCATTCTATCCATCCGAAATCAGCGGCGGCATGCGAAAACGTGCCGCTCTGGCGCGCGCCATGGCGCTGGACCCGAAGATCCTGTTCTTCGACGAGCCGTCGGCCGGGCTGGATCCGATCAGTTCGCGACGGCTGGATGACCTGATTGTGGAACTGCGTGACAGCCTGGGCACCACCATTGTCGTGGTCACGCATGAACTTGCGAGTATCTTCAGTATTGGCAATGACTCGATCTTTCTCGACCCGGAGACGCGCACCATGATTGCCAGCGGCAACCCGAAGACACTGCGCGATGAAAGCCCCGACCCGGGGGTCAGATCTTTTCTCAATCGAGGTGAGCCATGAGCAAGCATGCCAGCCCCGCCCTGATCGGCGCCTTTGTCGCCGGCGCCATCGGACTCATCGTGGCGGGAATCCTGATTATCAGCGGTGGCAAGCTGCTGTTGACCGACAAGACCAATTATGTGCTCTATTTCAACGGATCAGTCAAGGGCCTGAACATCGGCTCACCGGTGAGATTTCGCGGCGTCAATATCGGCACCGTAACCGATATCCAGCTGGTGATCGGCGAACAGGAGTTCGATGTCCAGATACCGGTAATGATCGAAATCGATAACACAAAATTTATCAGCAGCGCGACCGGCAAGACCAAAATGCACGACGATGACAGCATCGATAACCTGATCGAAGCCGGCATGCGTGCACAGTTGCAGCTACAAAGCCTGCTCACCGGACAACTGTTCGTACAGATCGATTACTACCCGAACACACCGGTGAAACTGGCCGGCAACGGCAAATACAAGCGGCATTACCAGGAGATCCCGACCATCCCGACACCCATCGAGAAGATCGGCAAGCTGCTGGAGACCATTCCGATCGACCAGATCGTCAATGCCATGATTGCAACCATTCATGGTGTCGAGAAACTGGTCACCTCCGAGGATCTGCATCACTCCATTCGCTCAATACACGAGACACTGGACGCTATCCGCACGCTTGCCAGCAACCTCGACCGGCAGGTAGAGCCGGTTGCCGCCAATGTCAACCTGACACTGGACGACGCACGCAGCGCCTTGCAAAAAGCCGGTACCGCCCTGGATGACGCCAGTGTCACCCTGAAGCAGGCGAATACGGCTCTGCAGTCCGCCGACCAGTTAATCAGTGATGAGCAAATAATGAACTCGCTCGACTCGGCACTGAAGGAGATCACGTCGGCAGCCTACGCACTTCGCATCCTGGCTGAGTCCATCAACAACCAGCCCGAGTCCCTGCTCAAGGGCCGGCGTTAAACCCGGAGAAACCGCATGTACCCGTTCATCAAAATCCTGATAACCGGCCTCTGTGTGGCGATACTGGCGGGCTGTGGCGTCACCAAGCCATCCAGGTTCTACATCCTGACACCGTCAGATGACAGCGGCCCACCGGCTATGACCACACCGGGACCGGCTGTGGGGGTCGGGCCGGTGAGCTTCCCCGCCTATCTTGATCGCCCGGAAATCGTCCACCGCAGCGGCAATAACCAGTTGCACTATGCAGGCTCGGAACGCTGGGCAGAGCCACTGAAAACAACGTTCACCCGCACCCTGGCGGAAAACCTGGCGATTCTGTTGCCGAGCGACCGGGTCACCCTGCATCCATGGTCGCGTTCAGCACAGCCTGAATTCCAGGTGATCGTAAATGTTGTACGATTTGACGCCGATGCCGACGGCACAGTCGTGCTGATAGCAGGCTGGGAAGTTATCCGACCGGGTGATAAAACTACTGTGGCCCGGAACCGGATCAGCTACACCGAAGCGACCGGCAAACTGGACTACCCGGCCATCGTGGCCGCGCAAAGTCGAATCGTGCAACGCCTCAGCCAGGATATAAAAAACAGGGGTCAGATCCCAGTTTCTGCTAATATAGAGAGGTAAATTGTACTGACGATTAGTGTTCACAAGGAGGTGAGCCATGCCAAGAAAACCCAGATTTCAATTGTCTGGTATCCCCCAGCACGTTATCCAGCGCGGCAATAATCGCGAGTCGTGTTTCTATGCGGAAGTCGACTATCGCCGTTATCTCGATGATCTCGGGAATGCCCTTGAGGTCAATCACTGCGATTTGCACGCCTACGTGCTAATGACGAACCATGTTCATTTGCTCATGACGCCGCAGACGCCGCAAGGTATTTCCCATACGATGCAGGATACCGGGCGCAAGTTTGTCTGGTACATGAACCACACATACAATCGATCGGGAACTCTCTGGGAGGGACGCTACAAGGCCAGTCTGGTCGACAGCGAGGCATACCTGCTCACGTGCATGCGTTATATCGAAATGAATCCGGTCAGGGCCGGCATGGTAAATTATCCAGAGGATTATCGCTGGTCAAGTTACGCAGCAAACGCCAACGGGAAAAACAATCCAGTCATTTCCCATCACCCGCAATACCTGCAACTGGGCAGGGATGCGCCCGGGTGGCAGCATGCCTACCGGGAACTGTTCCGCGGTGCACTGAACACGAAACAATTGCACCAACTCAGAGAAGCACTAAACCAGGAACTGGTGTTGGGGCGGGAGGATTTCAAGGACAAGATAGGGAAGATGGTTCAACGCCAGGTACGGCGAGGCACGGACGGTAGACCAGGGATGAAGGACGACGGGAGTTAGCATGTGGTTACTGTTCCCCGTATATTAGAGAAAACTGGGATCTGACCCCTGTTTCCGCGAGTCCCATGAAGAATCGCCTGACCGGAAAGCTGTTATCACTGCTGTTCCTGTGGCTGCTGTCAACCGGCACACACAGTCTGGCGAGCTCGCCAGCCTCTGTCGCACCCAGCGATACAGAACAGCAATGGCTGCAGGAGCATCCGGTATTACGCCTGGGGGTCGATCCGGCCTGGCCGCCTTTCGGTTTTATTGACCGCCAGGGAGTTCATCGCGGCATGGCAGCAGATTTTCTGCAGCTACTGGCACAGCGTCTTGGTGTTTCAGTTGAGGTGGTACCGGATATAAGCTGGAATCAGGCGCTGAAGCGAGCTCGTGATCGTACCCTTGACCTGGTCTCTCTCAGTCACGGGACACCCGAACGTCTGGAATATCTGACCTATACTGACACGGTAACGTCGGTTCCCTGGTCCATTGTCACGCAAATTGATGATATGGAGATTGACGGACTTGATGATCTGACGGGACTGGAGGTGGCACTGGTCAAGGGTTATGCCGTCGAGGAATTCATCCTGACCGACTATCCCGGTGTGAAAATCAGGCAGGTGGCCTCTTCCCTGGACGGTCTGCGCGCAGTTGCCTCCGGTCAGGTCAAGGCAATGGTGGAGAGTCTTGCCGTTGCCAGCTACCTGATCACGGAAAACAATCTGGTCAACCTCGAGATTGCCGCTGACTCCGGCCTCGATGTCATGGAACTGGGATTCGGGGTTCGCTCGGACTGGCCGGAACTGGTTGAGTTGCTGAACCGCGCAATTCGCAGTCTCTCAAGGGACAAGATTCGCGCAATCTACACTCGCTGGGCGCCTCTCGCAGCGCCTCCAGTGGAAGATGCGGCCCCGATAAAGCAACGTCTCTGGTGGTTCGTTGCAGCCGGACTGATCATCCTGGTGTTGCTGATACCCGTCCTTTTGCAGCGTCTCAGCTCTCATCTACAAACGGAATGGTTCAGCTCTGCCGCCATTCGGCGGGTCGGGGCGGTGGCGGTGGCGCTGTTCCTCGGCGTAGTGATGGTACTGGCCTGGTATTCACTGGAAAGGGTAAACAAGCAACTTCGGGATGACATCGGCAACCAGTTGTCAATCATCAACAATTCGGTGCATCAATCGCTGCAGATCTGGTTCGAAAGCCGGCGGGGACAGCTACTCGATCTTGCCCACGAACCGGAGTTACTGGGGGCCACAGTGGCACTGCTCGCTGTCCCCCGAAACCCGCAGGCATTGCGTACCAACCCTGCAATGCAGCGCCTGCGTACACTGTTGCAGGCGCGCCTGGAGCGCATGAACGCCAGGGGAATGTTCATCATTGCGCCGGACCGCGTCAGCATCGCGTCGATGCGGGATGCCAATCTCGGCACCCTGAACCTCATCGCACAACAGCGCTCCGAACTGCTGGGCCGCGCCTTTGCAGGTGAAACCGTTCTCATACCACCGATCTTTTCGGACGTTCCGCTGCAGGATCAACCGGGTGAATTAGTACAGCATGCACCGACCATGTTTTTTGCGACGCCACTGCGGGATGCGAACGGCGGGGTGATCGCGGTGTTCGCTGTGCGTTATGACCCGGACTTTGAGCTTACCCGAATTACCAAAACGGGGCGTCCGGGCGAGAGTGGAGAGACCTACGCCATCGACAAAGATGGCCGTCTGCTGACCAAATCCCGATTCGAGGTGTCGCTGATCGACGCCGATAGCGTCACAGCGACCGGCACTGGCGAACCGGATCTTCAGGGTTTTCGTGTTGCCGACCCGGGTGGTAATCTGCTTGCGGGCCATGTGCCAGGTTCCGGACGCCCGGAGTGGCCATTAACCCTGATGGCCAGTGAAGTGACCCGGGGACATTCCGGCGGGGATGTATCCGGCTATCGCGATTACCGCGGCGTACCGGTCATCGGCGCCTGGCTCTGGTCCAAAGACCTGGGCATAGGCCTCGCCACCGAGATCGACGTGGACGATGCACTGGCGCCCTACCTGGCGCTACGCTCTATGGTTATCGGTGTTCTGGGGGTGACGGTGTTGCTGGCACTCGCGCTGACCGGACTCAGCGTTTGGCTGGGCGACCGCGCCAAGGCACGCCTGGAGTGGCTGGTTGAGGAGCGCACGTACGAATTGAAGGAGGCAGCAGAAGCCCTGACGAAAGCCAAAGAGACCGCCGACGCGGCCAACCAGGCCAAGAGTGCGTTTCTCGCCAACATGAGCCACGAGTTACGCACTCCCATGAACGCCATCCTCGGCTACAGCGAAATGCTGATAGAAGAAGCGCAGGACCTGGAGCAGGAGGATTTCGTTCCGGACCTGAAAAAGATCAATCAGGCCGGCACCCATCTGCTGTCTCTCATCAACGATGTCCTGGATATTTCCAAGATCGAGTCAGGCAAGATGGAAGCATATGCAGAAGAAATCAACCTGGACCGGCTGATCGATGAAGTCAGTGCTACGGCACAGCCATTGATGGGAAAGAACCACAACAAGCTGTCGATTGAATGCCGTGAGCAACTGGGCAATGCCCGTCAGGACCTGACCAAATTGCGCCAGATGCTGTTCAATCTGCTGTCCAATGCAGCCAAGTTCACCCATGAGGGAACGGTTACCCTGCACGTCGAGCGTACTGAACAGTCGGGAGAAGATTGGCTAACCATTGCTATTAGTGATACCGGGATCGGTATTGCAGAAGACAAAATCGAGCATGTCTTCAAGGAATTCGCCCAGGCAGATGACTCAACCACGCGGGATTATGGTGGTACCGGACTCGGGCTGGCGATCACGCGACGTTTCTGCAAACTGCTGGGTGGCGATCTCAGTGTTCACAGCGAGCCTGGCGCAGGATCAACCTTTACCATCCGCGTTCCCGTCATCCTGCCCGGGTCAGCGCCTGGACATCCCCCGGCATAGAGGACACCTCCGGCTTATAAATCAAGGATTGTCCAGCCGATAACTCACAGGAAGCACGACCTCCATACCGCTGCTGTCCAGCCACTGTGTTACTGCAGGGACATTACGCAAGCTGGTGACACTTTTAACAGCCTCCCTGTCCAGCAAGGAATAGCCGGATGACTCGACCAGATGAATGCGGCTCAGATCCCCGCCCGCGTCAACGTACAAACCGACTTTCGCGCGCCCCTGCCAGCCACGCCTGCGCGCCACGCGCGGGTATTCGAAAACGGGCAGCAGTGCCTGGTGGAGCACAGCCCGGACCCGGCGGTACTTCGCTTCACTGCTAAGTTCATGCTCCCCGCGTGTCCGCGAACCACTGCTTGCAGCGGGTTGAGTCCGTACCAGGCGCACCACCTTGTCTGCGCCCGGGGCGTCCTCAGCATCAAGTGCCTTATCCTCCGTACCTGGTACACCGGGATCCTGGTGACCACTCCCCTGCCCGGTCCGTGCCGCAGCCGGAGTGACCAGCTGCATTGGTACTACATGTCGCGCTACGGCTCGCGGCTCCTGCCTGTAATTCCGGCTTGAGCCTGCTGATATCGTGGTACCGGTCTTTACTGCAGTTTCGATCACGGCAGCCCGTATACTCTCAGTATTACCATGCCGTGCAAGCAAGGTGATCTTGAAGGTGCTTTGCCCTACCGGCCCGTCCGGTGTTTCACCATGCCAGAAGCCAGCCACCAGGAAGTGCAGCACCAGCGAGCCTGCGACGAAATAGCCCAGCCTGCGATGATGACCGCCCGATACATCATTACCACCGGCTGATATGAAAAGGCTCATTAAGACTGCCTATATTTTTAACTCTGCACCGGCAAAAAAGCCACGATCCGACTCCTGGAATCCATCGGCCGGCTCATAGTGTTCGTCGGTGGCATTCTCCACACGCCCGAACACGCGCCAACGCCGGTTGATGTTGTACTCTGCAGTTATATCCAGGGTCGCATAATCATCACCGTTGACGGTTCTACCTGTTTCCCGCGAAATATCGGCGTAATCGGAAACCAGGTTCACCGCCAGACTGATGCTCATCTTCGGTACCGGTCGATACGCCAACTCCACATCCAGCTTGTGTTTCGGACGACGCAACAGCCGATCACCGGTATCGTTCTCTTCCGCATCGGTATATGTATAGTCGAGACGCACCGTCAGCGGTTTAAAAGGTGTCGTGTGGATAAAAGCCTCGACACCGTAAATGTCGGCTTCATCGATGTTCTCGTAGGTGCTGTTAAAAAACTCGTCGAAGACCACCTGCATCAGGTCGTCGATGTCGCTCTTGAACCAGGTGACACCCAGATTGAGACGGTCATTCCATAATGCCTGTTCGATACCGATTTCCCAGCCAAAACTTTCTTCTGATTCCAGATCAGGATTGCCGCGATAGAAAGAACCGAAGTTATTCGGTGTGAAACCCTCCGTCTGAAACAGGGTTGGCGCCTTGAAACCGGTGCCGACGCTGGCCTTGATGCGCGTACCGGTTTCGCCGTGGACGTAAACCGGAGCAACACGATAGGTAACCTCGGAACCATAATCATCAGGATCGTCATAACGAAAGCCCAGTGTGCCAAACAGGCTATCACCGTAGCTGAACTGGTCCTGCACATATACCGCGCTGTTACGTGTATCTGCCCCGGTTTTTTCACCGACAATGAAACCGCCAAAATCGGAGAAACCACCGGAATCCATCTCCTCTTTCTCGGTTTCTAGTCCGAGCGTTAATATATGTTCATCATGCACATAGAGGTCATTTTTGAGCTCGAACTTCAGCTTGTCACCCTCAAAGTCGGTACGTGTGCGGGTTTCGGTGGATGACTGGCGGTCATTGCGGTTCTTGCGGTCATAATCGGTATATGAGGTAGAGAACGTCGCATCCCACAAACCGCCCAGCAAGCTTGCCCTGGCCTCGCCACGCAGCAGGTATTCGGTCTGGTCGAGTTCGGCGTCGCGATCCTCGGTAGTACCAAAACCGCCCGACTCCAGCTCAGGATCCAGGTCAGTCTCACTGTCGATATAGCGACCGAAGAAATTGAACTCCAGGGTCTCACTGAGTTTCATGCCGATCCTTGCCGAAGCGGTCAGGTTTTCATGGTTATCGTCTTCCGCCGATGTGCCATTACGCAACCGGGACGGCGTCACCGAATCAGCATCCGTGTCGATACGTGTAAAACTGAACGAATAGTTGGTCCTGTCAGTGGACCCTGCGGCCGAAGCCTGCTGGTTGAATGTGTTGTCCGAGCCACCTTCCAGTTTGCCCGCACCGTGCAGATCACCCTCTCCACGGCGGGTGGTGATATGAATGACACCACCGATGGCATCGGAGCCGTACAAGGTGCTTTGCGGGCCGCGCACGACCTCAATACGTTCGATGTTATCCAGCAACAGGCTGGAAAAATCCACCGCCCCGGCGGGCGAACTGGGATCCGAAGCCTCGATACCATCGATCAGCACCAGGGTGTGATTGGAATTCGCCCCCCGCATGAAGACCGAGGTCTGCTGCCCCGGTCCGCCACTACGCACCACATGCACCCCCGGCACGGAACGCAGGGCATCGGAAACACTGCGGAACTGCCTGCGCTGAATATCCTCGGCGGTAATCACGGTGACGGAACTTGCGACCTGCCTGCGCGGCGTTGGCAGCCGTGTCGCCGTTACGACAAGGTCGTCCATTTCCTGCGGCGGCTGCGGCTGTTCAGCCATTACCGGTGCAGCGCCTGCGCCGACCATGCCGGCCATCAACACAAGTACCTGCTGTGATCGACCGACCAGGCCATGGTTACGTTCCCTGGTGTTTGATATTTTCTGAACGGCACGAATAAATGCTTGCATACAAGCTCTCCAACCGGATCATCGCGACGCATCCCTCGTGCATCATGGGTACCCGGGTGGAGAGACATCGTGATGAGCGTACGCGGTGAACTGTCCCGGGGACCATACCGGGTCAGACATTCCGATCGGTTGCTGCAAGTCCGAACGCGTTTCTGCATCGACATGTCACCCCACGCGACACCGTATCGATTACGTTTACATTCGCAGCAGGTCGGTCTCCGGACTTATGAGCGGATATCTTCGAATGGGCCGCCTTCCCACGCCTGGGGCGCAGTGGCCGGTTGGCCCATCGAGCAGGATTAATTTAAACGTACAATCCTGCGCTCATCTACCGTTGCGAGGGCAGTGCCGGATTTGCCAGGATCGTTGATCCGAGGCGCACCGGCTTCCCGATTAACTCCTGGAACGAATGTCCCTGGAGCACCTGCAGCGCAAGGTTCGAACCTTAGTGGCTGGTGCCGGGCTTGTCAAGTCAGGGGGGGCCGGACAGTGGTCGGTTATCTACCTGGCCGAATGAATTCGGCCCTACAAAATTCATTCGGTCTTATTCACCCGGAACGAATATCAACGAACATACTTGCCGAACACCGCCGCCAGGCCTGCGGCCAGGAAGCCTGCGAGTGGCGCCAGCAAAAGCACGCTTGCCGATCGCAGGACCAGGAATTTCCAGCCGATCATGGTCAGCTCGAAGGGGAAACGGTGCAGGGCCAGCAGGTTGTACGCCGTGATGAAAGCCACTATGGAGGCAAAGCTTGCACCTGACTTGATCAGGCCGGCGGAAATAGCATAAACCACGATGGGTCCGCCCGGCGGCACGATTATGCCCGCGAGGGAACCGATCAATATACCTTTGGCACCTGAATCCTTGCCGATCCATGCCGCCACGAACTCGGGCGGGACAAGATAGACGAGAGCGCTCGCCGCGACGAGGGCGAACGCCAGAACAGGCGCTACAGTCGCCAGCGTTGTCAGGCCCTCGCTTATTGCCCCCACACTGTTGCCGCCCTTGGCGTGCACCAGGTAGAGCAGCGCGACCGTGATCAGCCCGATGACAATCGTTGGTATCAGCATTTTCTTACCGTCCATACCAGGGCGTCAACTATTCAAGCCCCCAGGACACCCGATCCAGAATGATCTGGTTCATCTGCTGCAGGCGCTGGTGCAGTTGCTTCGCAATGGCAGTCACAACCCGATAGCCGATCTCGGGGTGCTGGTCCCAGAACCCGACTGCCTCCTGTGCATCCCACACCAGCACTTTCGAATCGGTATCGGCCACACAACTGATGTAGCTCGGTCCCTCGGCGAGGAAGCGCACCACGTTGCTCACATCGCCCGGCTCTACCGGCATATCATAGTCCACGCCAGCGGCATCGAGCAGCGCAGAGGTGTGCCGCAGCCGACCCTCGACGACCAGATAGAGTTCGTCGCTTTCTGACATCTCGGCATACACCAGGTCGCCCGCCGCATACGTGCGCTCCCTGGCTTTCTCGAGCACCTGCTCCAGCAAGGCATCGTCACACGCGTCGAACAGCCCGCTCTTCCGTAAGGCCTCGATTCCTGTGCTCATAGCATGCCCTCTTTCGTCATTATTGTCCGGAACCGGAATTCGGGATCCGGTTCAGTCCTGTAACTCAACTTCACCCTCGACTTCAAACTCGTCAGCAAATGCAGTATCCGTCGTGAGCCTCAAGGTCTTGAACTGACCGTCCAGACGGCCTTTCTCAACCTGACGGCGGCGATAGTTTTCGAAGGCGCCAAGCCGTATCGTGCGCAAGACAGGCGCATCGATACGCAGCGATTTTCGCTTGGTGGCATATTCCACGTTAACTTCGCACAGCGCCTCTTCGATCCCGTGGAGCATGCGGCGTACCTCGTCGTCTCCAGGCGACTGGTCGAACTCGATCAGGAAAGCATAGCGGGGCTTCTCGCCCGGGACTTCACCCACGGCGGCGATGAACTCGAAGGCGCCGCGCCGATCGGCCAGGCCGCGTTCAACCGCGGTGATCACCTGTGACTCGGAGAGCTTCTCGCCGGTGAAGGACACCATGCCTTTGCCTTTTTGCAGGAAGCGCAGTACCGGCGTCTGGCCGTAAAAACCGGTGACCTCCATCAGGTCGTTCATTTCGTAACGGTACAGCCCGGCCAGGGTAGTGACGTAGATGAAGTACTGCCCGCCCTGCTCCAGCTGATGGGGCAGAAGCAGCTCGTCGCCCGAAGGTTTCGCCGCACCGTCGGCAGGTGCAAACTCGTACAGGTTCTCCGTCACCGAGAGCACGCCGGATGGTCCTTCGTCTGACAACACCACAGTGCCGCGCACTTCGCTTGCGAAATAACCGATGTCGCGAACGGGCGTCGCAGGATCGAAGTAGTCTCCAAACCGGTCCAGGTACATGCTGACGG
>QIFB01000211.1 GCA_003230545.1 Gammaproteobacteria bacterium
CGGTTGAAGCAGGTGATTGCCGAACACCGCCGCTTGCCGTCCACGGCCGCCGTCATGCTGATCGATATGGTGCGTTTCAAATATGTCAACGACCTGCTGGGGCATCACACCGGGGATCTGTTGCTGAAACAGATCGTGGTGCGCATCGGCAAGGTGCTGCGCGAATCAGACACACTGGCACGACTTGGCGGGGATGAGTTTACCGTCATCCTTCCCGATACCGATGATGAACAGGCGTTCCAGGTCGCAGAAAAGATCATTCATGCCATGGAGCCGGATTTCGCGGTCGAGGATCACAAACTGTCTGCAGCAGTTTCCATCGGCATCGCACTGACGCCGGACCATGGCGAGGATGTCGAAACCCTGCTGCGGCACGCCGACTATGCCATGTATTCCGCGAAGAAGGCCCGCAACGGCTGCGCCATTTACGATCCCCGGTCGAGCGAGGAAATCAACGCCGCACGCATGACGCTGAATGGTATGTTGAACGAGGACATCGGGTGCAACGACCTGTTCCTCGTGTACCAGCCGGTGATGGATTTCCGGACCGAGCAGGTCAGCTACCTTGAGGCGCTGGTACGCTGGCGTCAACCGGACGGAACCATCATTCTGCCGGAAACCTTTATCCGGGTGGCCGAGCAGAGCGGAGTCATCCGCCAGTTATCGGAGTGGATTATCGAGACCGCCTGCCGTGAGCTGGCAACCCTGCAACGGGAAAACCCGGGTTTGCGTGTCGGCATCAATCTCTCCATGCACAACCTGCATGATTACAACCTGATGGACCAGATCATGAGTTCACTGGAACGCCACCGTTTGCAATCATCCTCGCTGGTACTGGAGATTACCGAGACCGGGGTGATGATGAATCCGGACCAGGTGATTGAAATCCTGGGCCAGCTCAGTGCGAAGGGATTCAGGCTGTCCATCGATGACTTCGGGACCGGGCATTCCTCGCTGGTGTACCTGCGGCGGCTGCCGGTGCATACCCTGAAGATCGACAAATCGTTTGTTATCGACATGGACAAGGACGAGGACAATGCCTCCATCGTTCGCGCTACCGTGGACCTGGCCCATAACCTGGGGCTGACGGTAACGGCCGAGGGTGTAGAGACCGGCACGGTCTGCGAGAAATTGCGGGAAATAGGCTGTGACTTTTACCAGGGGTATTATGTGTGCGAGCCGGTGAATGCTGCCGCGATTGCCGAGTGGCTGGATAACAGCGAGGCGGCACTGACGAGTATGCAGGTCAACGAGGAGACATTATGAACAAAATTTTTATCATTGCTGCGGTGCTGATGATTGCTGCCTGTTCGGAAAGTGATGACACGACCGCTGACCAGGCGGAACCGGTAAAGGACGGCAACCATGTCTGGAAAACCCAGACCGACCAGATTGACCGGGCCCGGGACGTTGAAAACGTTTTACAGCAATCGCACGAACGGAACATGCAGGACATCGACGAGCAGGCCCGGTAAGCGGCATCATAGTGACCGGCTTGACACGCATTATTACCATCACCAGCGGCCTGTCGGGGTCCGGCAAGACCCATCTAGGCATCAATATGGCGCTGGAACTGGTACGCAAGGGGCGTAGTGTCGGTCTTGTTCACGAGGGCGGGGGCAGTCTGCCGGTTGACCAGGTGATCAGCCTGCCGCGGGAGCTTGTGTCCCAGGACCGGGATGACAACGTGCAAGTCGTGCGGCGCGGTTACCAGGGAATCGACCTGGTAACTTCCCGCGTGCCGCTGTCACGCTGGCCCGCTGTCGACCGGCAACGGCTCGATGCACTGGTCAGGGCGCACGAGGTGCCGGGCGGCTATGAGGACCTGCTGATCGATACCTCCGGAATGACGCCGCGTACCGTAATCAGCTGTTGCCGGTTGTCCCCGATCGTGCTGCTGGTGGTAACACCCGACCCGCGCTCACTGGCAGAAACCTTTGGGCTGTTGAAGGTGCTGCAGCTGAATGGCTTTGATGGCCAGGCCCTGTTGATTGCAAACCGCGTGGAGTCGATAACGCAGGCGCATGCCTTGCAGGCAGCGCTGTCCGTCAAGACCATGCAATACCTGGATCGTGAGGTTCCGTTGCTTGGCGCGGTTGCCCGGGACAGACGCGTGGTGCAGGCGCAGCGTCTGCGGCAGGCGTTCACCTCGCTGTACCCGGAATCCCGGGTATCCGGTGACCTGGTCAGGCTGATCGATGAACTGGATAACGTCAGGGTTGACGCTTCAGCGCACCCGGCGTCGGTAACTGCCTTCTGGAACGGGCTTGCCGGGAACCTGCCGTTACCGGTCCGGATTGCCGGGGATGTCGATCTGGATGATATCGAAAGCGGGGATGTGCCGGTTGAGGTAGAAGTGCCTGCTGTTAAGGACGACCGGACAGGCGACGCCAGCCTGCTGCGCTTCGAAGGGCCGTTGTCACGCCTCGACCATGTGATGCAGGGTTTTTCCGCCGTGATGCACTTTGTTGCCAACGACATGTTGCTGCTGCACGAGCATCTTGCCGATCTGGAAGACAAGCCGGAGCAGCAGGAAGACTGGTCGGTTGCGGACAGCACGGCGCTGGAACTGATGCTGGCACGGGTCCTGAGAGCATTGCTGATCGAGGTGGACGACCAGCAGCAGGTGTGTTTCCAGGTGGAAGAAAGCCCGGTTGATGGCCGCGATGGTAACTGGCTGCGCAAGGGATACTATATAAAGTACATCTTCCTGGTGCCCGGGCTGCCCCGGGTCATCGAGTCAATCAGCTGTGAACTGGAGCGGTTGCCGGGGTTACGGCACAGCAAGGGCCAGGACGGTGAATGCATTTGCGAGGTCATGTCGGTAGCACGGGATGCCTGTCTCAGCGTGATCAATACCCCGCAGGGCGAGATCCGGGTGAATTTCTGGCACCAGTCCGGTGTGCGCGAGCATCCGCCGGTTGAGCAGCATGCACGTGGCGTTACTGCCGACCGGTCGCTGGACCATCACCCGGTGCACAAGCGGCTGCACTAAGGGCGCAATAGCGAGGGGAAAAGCATTCCCGGCGAGGCGCCGGTCCTACATAGTCGCGTAGGACCGGCCCCCGGCCGGGAATGCTGATACGTGGTCGCGTAGGACCGGCGCCTCGCCGGGAATGCCTTTCCCCGCAGGGCGCGGGTCCTGCAACGGACCCACTATTCAGTATTCGTCCGGGGCTGATTCCTCCGTATCTGCAGTCTCCTCACTGGTTGCATCAGCCGGTTCTTCACTCGCCGTGTCAGCCGGTTCAGCAGGCATCACCGGCGCATCGGAACTGTCAGCAACCTCGACGGTGGCGGCAGCACGCAGTTGCTGGATGTGCGCCTGCAGTATCTGGTTGGCTGCCGCGAGTTTTAACCGGTCCTTCACATCTTCAAAGGCCGGCGGAGAACTTTCCCGGGTGTCTTCCAGCAGGATGACATGCCAGCCGAACTGTGTCTGGACCGGTTCCCTGGTGTAGGCGCCTTTTTCCAGTTGTGCCGTGGCATCAGAGAACGGCTTGACCATCTGGGCCGGTGCAAACCAGCCGAGCTTGCCGCCGCTCTTGCCGGACGGGCCGGTGGATTTTTCCTTGGCCAGGGTCTCGAAGTCGGCACCACTGTCGAGCTGCTTGACGATATCAACAGCCTCTTCCTGTGTCTTGACCAGGATATGGCGCGCGTTGTACTCCATGCTGGCCTCGCCGACCTTGCTGTCGTAGAACTCTTTTACGCTCTCATCGCTGATCGGGTTGCTGGCAAGAAAGTCCTTGATGGCGGCACTTGCGAGTACGGTGCGTTGCTGCTGGTCAAGTGTGGCAATAACAGCGGGCTGCTTATCCAGCCCCTTGTTGACGCCTTCCTGGCGCATCAGCTCCAGGCTGATGAGTTCATCCAGGACAATGCTCTGTTCTGCGGCGATGCCCGGTTTCTGGGTCTTGCGGACTTCCATATAGACATCGAAAACCGGTTGCGTGATGTCATTCCCGTTTACCGTAGCAAGTACCTTACCCGGTACGGCTGCTGCCGAATCTGCGCCAGAGGTGTCAGTGGAGTTGCCGGCAGTCTGTAAAGATTGTATCTGGTCACATCCCGCAAGCGCGAGCAGGGTGGCAGAGAGGATCAAAGCGAACGGTGTTTTCATGATTTGTTACCTTGGTTTGTGGGTTAAGTCGTTATTCACCGGGTGACTGTGCCTGGATACTCAGGGCATGGATCTCGGAGTGCATCATGTCGCCAACGGCGTCGTAGACGAGCCGGTGGCGCTGAACCTGGTTTTTGCCTGCAAAGGCATCAGACACGATATGCAGGATATAGTGCCCGCCGCCGCTGGCCGCCCCGGCATGGCCGGTATGACGGGCGCTTTCGTCGATAATTTCAATCTCGGTCGGGTTCAGTGCCTCGGTCAGGCGGGCACGCAGCGTTGCAAGTCGGTCATCAGACATCAGGGCAGTACCTTTTTGAAGGGTTTAACAGTCACTTGTTCATACACTCCCGCGGCATTGTAAGGATCGGCACCAGCCCAGGCCTGCGCCGTTTCGAGCGAGTCAAATTCGGCCACCACGAGGCTGCCGCTGAAACCGGCATCACCGGGATCATTGCTGTCAATGGCCGGGTGCGGGCCGGCCAGCACCAGTTTGCCTGCATCGCGGAGTGCTTCCAGACGCGCCAGGTGATCGGGACGCGACTGCAGGCGTGCATCGAGGCTGTCAGGCCTGTCCTGGCTGATAATGGCGTACAACATCAATTATTTTCCCTGTTCGTTTTCTTCTGTGACTTCCATGTAGCGGCTGAGAAAAAAGGCCTGTCCGAAAACGAACACCAGGGTCAGGCCGATAATGCCGAACATCTTGAAATTTACCCAGGTCTCTTCACTGAAGTGATAGGCAACATAAATGTTGAGTGCGCCTACCAGCAGGAAGAAGGTGGTCCAGGCCATGTTGAGTCGGCTCCACACGGGGCCCGGAACCGTGATGGCCTTTGACATCAACCGCTCGGCAATGGTGCGCTTACCGATAAAGTGACTGCCCAGGAACACGATACCGAACAGCCAGTTCACCAGGGTGGGTTTCCACATAATAAAGATCGGGTCCCGGAGTAACAGGGTAAGTCCGCCAAAGACAACCAGGATTCCCAGCACGATCAGGTGCATGTTTTCGAAGCGTCGCGTCTTCAGCCAGAACAGACCGGTCTGGGCGAAGGCGGCCACGATGGCGACCGCCGTGGCTACGTAGATATCGTAGAGCTGGTAGGCCGCATAGAACAGGATGATGGGGAACAGGTCGAAAAGGAATTTCATGCGGGCTGGCCGTTCGTGACGGAAACAGGGTCTGGTACCAAGGGTCGTGAATAATAATCGTTTGGCATCCGTTCTGGTAGCGTTTTTTATCTGAAAATACGGATATTTCCGGGTCTTGCGACCGGTTTCCTCAGTGCAGCGACCGCTTGACGGTCCGCTGCCGGCAAACCGGTTGCAGGATCCTGTGCGGCTGTTGATTCCCCGGCTGACCGGCGTGCGTCATCCAGAAGTCGACGGGTACTGTCATGCAGTGTGTCGAGTTGGCCTGTCGGGATTTGCATGCGTCTGCCGTACATTAAAGCGGGAATGGTACTTGCCTGACCGGCGGGATGCGACAACCTCAACCCTGTTCACAGTGTGTATATACAGGGCAGTGGCCGGTTCCGTCCTGTAGAATGCGCCGGATGCCAGTTGAATATGATCTTCACAGTCACTCGATCGCTTCGGACGGCACACTGACGCCGGCTGAACTGGTGCAGCAGGCACATGCTGCCGGTGTGCAGGTGCTGGCACTCACCGATCATGACACCACCGACGGGATCACCGCGGCGGGTGCGTCGGCGGATGAACTCGGATTGCAACTGGTTCCCGGCGTCGAGGTGTCTGTCAGCTGGCAGTCCCTGACCGTGCATATCCTCGGTCTTGGAATTGACCCGCGGTGCAGTGCCTTGCAATCCGGTTTGCAACGGCTGCGGGCAGCGCGTGACTGGCGGGCGGGGGAAATCGGCCGGCGCCTCGACAAGGCCGGAATTCCCGGGGCGTTCGACGGTGCGGCGGCCCTGACCCGGGGACGAATTATCAGCCGCACCCATTTTGCCCGGTTCCTGGTGCAGCAGGGACATGCCCGTAACCTGCGCGAGGTGTTCAAACGCTATCTGGTGCATGGCAAGCCGGGCCACGTGTCCGGGGAGTGGGCCAGCCTGGAAGATGCGCTGGGCTGGATCCGGCAGGCGGGCGGGCTCGCCGTGATTGCCCACCCGGCGCGTTACCGGATGACCGCGAGCAAGTTGCGCCGCCTGATTAGCGAGTTCCGTGAGCTCGGTGGCGTCGGGCTGGAAGTAGTCTCCGGCAGTCACACGCGCGACAACATTCATACCATGGCCGCACTTGCGCGTACCGAGGAGCTGCTGGCATCGCGGGGCTCGGATTACCATGGTCCCGAGAATCCCTGGGTGAAACTCGGTGACCTGGCGGAATTGCCAGGCGGCTGTATGCCGGTCTGGGAGAGCGAGGCCTGGCCGGTTCACTAGCACTTAAAAGGGTCAGTGATGAATGGAATAACACATTAACTGTAGGTTGGCGCTGAGCACAGCGAAACCCAACATTTGACACCTGGTTATAGCTCCATGTTGGGCTTCGCTGCGCTCAGCGCCAACCTGCGTAATTGCATGCCATTCGGGTCAGTACCCCTTTTTTAATTTTTTATCTATTCCCATGAGCCAGTTCTTCCAGATACACCCGGTCAACCCGCAGCTGCGGCTGGTGCGCCATGCCGTGGAGATTATCCGTGGTGACGGGCTGGTGGTGTATCCCACTGATTCCAGTTACGCGCTGGGTTGTCATGTCGGGGACAAGCGCGGCATGGAGCGGATCCGGCGTATCCGGGTGCTGGACAAGCAGCATAACTTCACCCTGGTATGTCGTGATCTGTCCGAGATCGCGACCTATGCGCGGGTCGACAACAGCGCCTACCGTCTGTTGAAGTCGCTGACACCGGGTCCGTATACCTTTATCCTGCGTGCCACCCACGAGGTGCCGCGGCGCCTGCAGAACCCGAAGCGCAAGACCATCGGTATCCGGATACCGGATCACCCGGTTGTCCAGGCGTTACTTGACGAGCTGCATGAGCCCCTCATGAGTTCGACCCTGATCCTGCCCGGAAAAGACATGCCGGAAACCGATGCCCGCGAGATACGCAAGACACTGGAACACGAGATCGACCTGATCATCGACGGCGAACACTGCGGATTCGAGCCGACCACGGTCATCGACATGACCGGCCCGGTGCCGGAAATTGCACGCCAGGGTTGCGGCCCGGTCGATGCGCTGACGTGAGGCCGCTTCTGCTGAACATGCAGGTATAATCCGCCGATGCACGAGATCACGCTGATACAAAAAATCGTAGCCTGGGTATTGCCGGTGCTGTTCGCCATTACTGTGCACGAGACGGCACACGGCTGGATGGCGCTGCGGCTGGGCGACAAGACCGCAATGATGCTCGGACGCCTGACACTCAATCCGCTCAAGCACATCGATCCCCTCGGCACCATCCTCATCCCGGGACTGATGTACCTGCTGGCGGGTTTCATGTTTGGCTGGGCAAAGCCGGTGCCGATCACCTGGCAGAATCTCGGTAACCCGAAACGCGACATGGTGCTGGTGGCCGCTGCGGGCCCGGTCTCCAATTTTGTCATGGCCATTCTCTGGGCGCTGCTTATCCGCATTGGCCTGGTGCTGGGCGACCCGGGTCTGGCGCTGGTATTCATGGGCGTGGCCGGGATCTTTATAAATACCATCCTGATGGTGCTGAACCTGCTGCCGTTGCCGCCGCTCGACGGTGGCCGGGTCATGACCGGCCTGTTGCCCGGGCCGATGGCATACCGTTTCAGCCGCATCGAGCCATATGGTTTCTTTATACTGGTCGCACTGCTGGTCACGGGTCTGCTGGGTGCATTGTTGTGGCCGGTGATCGAGTTTTTCATGCGCCTGCTGGCGGGTATATCCGGCCTCGATCCACGCACCTTCTTGCGGGTATTGATGGCACTGTTGGGTAAATAGGAGAGCATTTACAGCAATGAATACGCAAAGTCGCGTACTGTCCGGCATGCGCCCGACCGGGCGCCTGCATCTCGGTCACTATCACGGGGTCCTGAAAAACTGGATCAGCCTGCAGCACAAATTCGACTGCTTTTTTTTCGTGGCGGACTGGCATGCGCTGACCACCCACTACGAAGATTCACAGATTATTGCCAAGAGTGTCTGGGACATGGTCATCGACTGGCTTGCGGCCGGTGTTAACCCGGGCGCCGCGCAACTGTTTATCCAGTCGCATGTGCCGGAACACGCGGAGCTGCACCTGCTGCTTTCCATGGTGACGCCACTGGGCTGGCTGGAGCGGGTGCCGAGCTACAAGGACCAGCAGAAACGCTTGCGCGAGCGCGACCTCGCGACCTACGGTTTCCTCGGCTATCCGTTGTTGCAGAGTGCCGATATCCTGATTTACAGAGCAGGCATGGTACCGGTCGGTGAGGACCAGGTGGCGCATGTCGAGCTGACGCGCGAGATTGCACGGCGCTTCAATCATATCTTCGGTCGTGAACCCGGTTTCGAGGAAGCGGCCATCGCGGCCATCAAAAAAATGGGCAAGAAGAACGCGAAGCTCTACAGGGAGCTGCGCACGCGTTACCAGGAGCAGGGCGACCATGAGGCAATCGAGGTTGCCCGGGCGTTGTTGCAGGACCAGCAGAATCTTGCCATCAACGACCGCGAGCGCCTGCTGGGTTACCTCGAGGGCAGTGGCCGTCTGATCCTGAGCGAACCGGAGGCGCTGCTGACGCCGGCTTCGAAAATGCCGGGCCTCGACGGGCAGAAGATGTCCAAGTCCTACGACAACACCATCTCGCTGCGGGAAGACCCGCAGGTGGTGGAGCAGAAATTGCGCACCATGCCCACCGACCCGGCACGGGTCCGGCGTAACGACCCGGGCAATCCCGAGGTCTGCCCCGTGTGGCAGCTGCACCAGGTGTATTCGGGTGACGATGTAAAAGACTGGGTACGGGACGGCTGCACCAGTGCCGGCATCGGTTGCCTGGACTGCAAGCAGCCGATCATCGACAGTGTTCTGGACGAGCTGCGGCCATTGCAGGAACGGGCCCGTGTATACGAGCAGGACCGCGCCCGCGTCCGCACCATCATCAGCGAGGGCTCGGAGGCCGCGCGTGACGTGGCCCGCGAGACTCTCGAGGAAGTGCGTACGGTCATGGGACTGGTGTACGACTGAAAAACTTTGTAAAAATAGCGACATAACCCGGAAATTAGGATAAAATCCTGCGGACGGCGGAAGTCGTCCCTCGGTTTCGTACCGGCTTGTCAGCGACCAGGGAGCACCATGAGCGAGAATCAGAGCGGCGAAGTTGACACCGGACTCCGGCAGCAGGAAGAACTCCCCCTCGCGATCGTTCAGGGGCAGGCCATCGACTCCCTGCCTACGGACCTGTATATCCCCCCCGATGCACTGGAAGTCTTTCTCGATACTTTCGAAGGCCCGCTGGATCTGCTGCTGTACCTGATTCGCAAGGAAAACCTTGATATTCTGGATATTCCTGTTGCCGAAATAACGAGGCAATATATTGATTATATTGAACTTATGCAGAACATGCGGCTGGAACTCGCCGCCGAATACCTGGTGATGGCGGCCATGCTGGCGGAGATAAAATCGCGCTTGTTGCTGCCGCGGCCGGCCGGTGATGCGGAGGACGAGGACGATCCGCGCGCTGAATTGATACGCCGCCTGCAGGAATACGAGCGCTTCAAGCAGGCGGCCGAGGACCTCGACGTGCTGCCGCGCATGGGTCGGGACGTGTTCCAGGCCGATGCAGATCCCGGTGAGCAGAAGGTGCTGCAGCTGCCGCCGGAGGTCGACCTCCAGGACCTGATTACCGCTTTCCAGGATGTCATGCAGCGTGCCTCCATGTACGAACACCACCACGTGCAGATGGAATCCCTGTCGGTGCGCGAACGCATGTCCGCCGTACTGAATACCGTTCAGGCCAACCGGTTCACCAGTTTCACGGACCTGTTTACCGTGGAAGAGGGCCGCATGGGCGTGGTCGTGACCTTCCTGGCAGTACTGGAGCTGACCAAGGAGTTTCTGATCGAGTTGACCCAGGCAGAACCGTTTGCACCGATTCACGTCAAGGCCGCGAGCAGTCCGGAAGCCGTTCCGGAGCTGGCCTCTGCATAACAGGATACCGGACCATGGATATCGACAGACTCAAACAGATTGCCGAGGCCATCCTGCTGGCGGCGGGGCGGCCACTGACCATGGACCAGCTGCTGGCGATGTTTACCGAAGCTGAACGCCCGGAACGCAGCGATATGCGCAAGGCCTTGTCCGCACTGGAATCGGATTTTGAATCCCGCGGCATACAGCTTGCGCAGGTTGCCAGCGGGTACCGGATCCAGGTGCGCGAGGCAATGCAGCCCTGGGTGTCGCGCCTGTGGGAGGAGAAGCCAAGCCGTTATTCGCGTGCGTTGCTGGAGACCCTTTCCCTGATTGCCTATCGGCAGCCGATTACGCGCGGTGAGATCGAGGAAGTCCGCGGCGTCAGCGTCAGTACCTCCATCATGAAGACCCTGCTGGAGCGTGAATGGGTCCGGGCCGTCGGGCATCGCGATGTTCCCGGCCATCCCGCGATCTATGGTACGACCAGACAGTTCCTGGATTACTTCGGCCTGAAGAGCCTGGATGAACTGCCCACGCTGGCCGAGCTGCGTGATCTCAGCACCATCGGCGCCGAACTGGAGTTCGACCTGTCGGATATCCCGGGGCTGGAAGTCGAGTCTGCCAATGATGATGGCGAGGAAGCAGCCCCGGTCGAGGAGGAAACCGCAGACCTGCCGACAGCTGAGCCAGCGGTGGACGAGGCCGCTTCCACCCTGCATTAATTTCCTGCGCAGCCCGTAGCCCGGATGGAGCGTAGCGGAATCCGGGGCAGGGTTCACAATTCCCCGGATTCCGGTCCTTCGGACCTTTATCCGGGCTACTGGCAGAATGGTTTCCCTGTAAAATTATTTCCATGGCAGAACGCTTGCAGAAAGTCCTCGCCCGGGCCGGCTATGGTTCCCGGCGCGAGCTCGAATCATGGATCGCAGCAGGACGGATTTCCGTCGATGGCGAAATTGCACAGCTCGGGCAGTGCATCAGTGGTCGGGAACAGATCCGCATTGATGGCCGGGCGATTGCACTGGCAGCAAGCATGGACCGACAGACACAACGGACCCTGCTGTATCACAAGCCCGTCGGTGAACTGACGGCACGTTCCGACCCGGAAGGGCGGGCAACGGTCTTTGATCACCTGCCGGTCATCCGCACCGGCCGCTGGATCAGCATCGGCCGCCTGGATCTGAACACCGCCGGCCTGCTGTTGCTGACCACCGATGGCGAACTGGCCAACCGGCTGATGCACCCGTCCTGGGAGATCGATCGCGAGTATGCCGTGCGCGTGCTGGGCGAGGTCGGGGAGGGCGTGTTCGAGCGCCTGTTGCGCGGAGTTGAACTGGAGGACGGCAAGGCGGCGTTTGCAACGATCGAGGATGCCGGGGGGCGTGGGGCGAACCACTGGTATCACGTCACCCTGAAGGAAGGCCGCAATCGCGAGGTGCGCCGCCTGTGGGAATCACAGGGGGTGAAGGTCAGTCGCCTGATCCGCGTGCGCTTCGGTTCGGTCAGCCTGCCGCGGGGAGTACGCCCCGGCAAGTACCAGGAACTGTCGCGCGCGGAGGTCAACGCCCTGTACCGCAGCGTCGACCTCAAACCACCGCGTATGCCGCAGACCAGAAAACAGACGCATAGAAAACGGCGGTAGTAATCGTGGTTCGTGGTGGTTATCGTTGGTTAACGCAGGGTGCAATAGCGCAGCGTATTGCACCTTCTGATACCTGAACGACGCAAGTCATTCCATTTATTGCGCCATACGTGCTGTGCTATCCGATTGATAATTATAAAAGAAGTACAAATATGCCTGGAACTGACCCAAGAGTTGCCGTTTAGCCCTCTTTAATATAAACCATCACGAAACGGGGACTGTCGACCCAACCCGGTCGTTTAGCATTTGGTGATATACACCCCCCGGGTGTAGACTTCTACCCTAGCCAAGAATCAACAATAGATTCAGGCTCGAAAG